>PLRX01000001.1 GCA_003164095.1 Acidimicrobiaceae bacterium
CGCGTACCTCGCTCATCTGGAGCCCACCAGAGAGCGAGGTGCGCAGCATCTGGGTGAGGTGTCCGTGCAGCTCTTGGGCGATGTTCTCGTCGTCAGCCATCGTTGTGCTCCTTCGTCGTCAGTGTGGTGGTCGGGGCCGGCATGGGTGCTTCATTGGGTGCCGGTTCGGAGGTCCACGCCTTGGTGTCCCGGCGGTGGCGGGTGTGGCAGTGCCCGAAGGGGCCGGTGTCGGGGTGGCACAGCCGAGGCAGGTGCCGGTCAGCATGGGTGAGCCACCACGCGCTCTTCCAGGGCCCTCCACCGATGCGCCCGAACTCCCATGCCTCCCACAGCGCATCGAGACGCTCGACGGCCTCAGGGTGGTCCCACCACCTCGGGCACCACTCAACGGTGCGGGTGATCTCCCGCTCCATCCTCGGACACAGCCACTCGGCCACCCAGGTTGCGGTGTCGGGATAAAGGGGGGAAGACCCTGCCGGCCACGGCGGTGCTGTCGCACACCCGTCCTCCTGTGGGGCCGGAGGCTCGGCCCCGGTGGGCAGGTGCGGGTTCACGATGCCCGCCTCAGCATTATTCACGTGCCCTCCTGAACTGGCGTGGGAGATTGGTTGAGGCTCGGGATCCGAGTGGCCAGGGACTCCCGCACCGATGGACCGAACCGGCCGTCGAGGACGCTCTCGGTGCGGATGAGCACCGGGTCGATCCCCGAGGCCATCAGCAGCGCTCGTCCTCGGGGGAGCGCGGCCAAGGTCGCCACATCGAAGATCGGCTCCCGCCTCGTCGCGTACGACCGGCTCTGGCCCATGCGCCCGCCGTTGTACGAGGTGGTGAGTTGGCGGGTGTCCATCTCCCCGCACACCGCGGAGATGTCCCGGAGGAAGCCCTCCTCGTTGGACCCTCCCCCGTAGAGGCGGATGTTGGCGGCCCCCCAGAGCTTGCGCATGCCTTGCTCGCCCCAGACGTCGACCCCTTGGGACCACGACTGGAGGAACGACAGCAAGATGATGCCCCGTGATCCGTAGTGGGAGTAGAGATCGGGTAGCTCCCGCCACCGACAGACGTTGGCCACCTCGTCCAAGGGACAGACCATCGGGATCGCCAGCCTGCCTCGAGGAGAACTGGCAGCCAGTCGCTCGGCAGCGAGCACCACCGCCGCGGTCAGGGCCGCCGTCAGTGGACCGGCAGAGCCCGGTCCTTCCTTGGACAGCGAGTACAGCGTGTCTGTCGAGGCAGCAAAGGCGTCTGCGTCGAACCGCGGGCGATTGTCGTGACCATCGGTGATCCACGTCCCGAGGTTCGGGTCAGCGAGGAACGAGACGTTCTTGCGGGCGGTGCCGAAGACCCCCGCACGCTGCTTCTCCGGCTGCTTCATGACGTCAGCGAGGGCTTCAGCCGCAAGCTCGTGACCCTGTTCGATCAGTGCCTCGACGGTCCCCTCGTTGCGTCCCGTTGCCAGCCACCGATAGACGGCGGTCAACGGTTGGGTGGTGAGACGCGCCGCCAACAACAGGATGGCCAGTAGCTCCTCTCCCTCGGGGTCGAAGTAGGCATCGCGTTGCGCTCCGGGTGGGCGGCTGGCCGCTGCGAACAGTCCCGCCAGTGTCCGTGCACCCGCGAGGTCACCTGCCATGTCGAGTGGGTTCCACCACCAGGTCGGATGCCCGTCGGCGATGCCCTGAGGATCGAAGATCCATACGTCTGCGTTCTTCCCGCGGGCAGCTGCCGTGAGGTCGACGACATCGCGCTTGTTCGAACAGGTGTAGACGGCACCCGGGGCGGCCAGGATGGCCGGGGCCACCTGGGAGGTGGTCTTGCCGGTCCGCGCTCCGGCGATGACGGCGGTGACGTCCTCCCACGACTGGCGGATGACTTGACCGCTGACCACGTCCCGTCCGAGCGCGAGGCCCGGTCCGACCTCGGAGGCCACCGGCGCATAGCGCTGGTCGGTGTAGCGACGCAGTGCGCGTGGGTTCCGGGGCAGCCGCCTTGCCAAGAGATCGATCACCTCGTGCCGGTTGCGGTAGTGACCCACCACGAGGGCGACCACCAGGGTGAGAATGGCAGAAGTGGCGATCTCTGCGATCAGGACGTAGGTACCAGCCACTGGCCACGGGGTCTTCCTCCTCGCCAGGTCGACGNNGACATGCGATTGCGCGGTCGTCTCATCGTTCCTTCCTCATCGCTGCCGCCACTGCTTGTTGGTGTCGTTCACGGCATGTTCCGCTTCGGTCAGGACCACCTCGACCGGGATGCCCGGTCGACCGCCGACCTTGATGAGGAACTTGCCTCGCCCTGGTGGAGGCGCCTCCTGTTCTGCGACCACGTCCCAGCTGGGGGGAGAGGACCATGAGGTGATGAGGTCTCGCTCAGGCTGGGACAACGCGACCACCCGTTCGAGGGCCGGGAGCTGATCGGCGGCCAGACCAGCGGTGGCGATGAAGCCGGCCCGCTCGGCGAACCCCTGCGCCTTCATGCGGTCGGCCTCGCTGGGCAGGGCAAGCAGGTCGGCCATGGTGTGGGTGATGAGCGCCATCCCGACACCCTTTTGCCGGTTGAGCCGGGTGAGGGCATCTACTCGGTCGACGAGGCCTTCTCCGGCCCGCAGGACCCGCCAGAGCTCGTCGAGCACGATGAAGAAGTTCCGCTGTGGTTCGATACCGGCATCGGCGAGGGCCTGGGCTGCAGCTATCGCTCCGAACCCTTCGCCCCAACAGGCGAGGAGCACTGCCGCTTGCAGTTTCTCGTCGGTCTCGGCAATGCCGG
>PLRX01000002.1 GCA_003164095.1 Acidimicrobiaceae bacterium
GCCTCGAGCAAGTCGATCTCGTGCTCCAGGCGCTCCGTGGCTGGCCCAGCGCTGGCAATGGTCTTCGCCAGGCGGCGCTGGTCGGAAGCGTGGGCGGCCGCCAGGCGCTCGAGCTTGGCCACTTCGGAGTCGACACCCGCCTTCTCCATGATCAGAGGATTGCCGGTGGCCAGAGCCTTCACCTCCCCGTAGCTGAGCGACTGCTCGCCGACATCGTCGAGCTGGCGGGACAGCTCGGTGTCTCCCCGGGTCACCTGGGCGATGAAGGCGGCTTTGCGCTCGACAGTTCCCCACATGAACACGTCGAAGCTGGATTCGGTCACGTATCGGAGGATCTCGACATCTGGGTTGAGGTTCCCCTGTCGGAGGATCCTGCCCTCTCGTTGTTCGATGTCCGCGGGTCGCCACGGACAGTCGAGGTGGTGGAGTGCGACCGCACGATGCTGGACGTTGGTGCCCACCCCCATCTTCTCGGTGGAGCCGATAAGCACACTGATGGCACCGGATCGGCACTGGGCGAAGACCTCCGCCTTCTCCCGGTCGTTTCTCGCCTCGTGGATGAACCGCACCGAGGTGGCGGGCATCCCACGTTCCACCAACTGGGCACGCAGCTCGTCGTAGGGGTTCCACTCCTTCCGTGGCGTACCGAGATCGCAGAACACGAGTTGGAGGGCACCGAGGCGCTCTCCCATGGCGGCATAGGGGCGCTCCTTGGTGGCATTCCAGATCCGGACGATGCGGTCAGCTGCTGCGGTCGTCTTTCCCCCGTCGGGATCAGGGGTCAGCCCGACCAGTCGCAGGTCGAGGGCGGCCTTTCTCCCGTCGCCGGTGATCTTCAGCATGTTGTCCTCTTCGGGCCGGACGGCTCCCCGGGCGACAGCCTCGGCCCGGGCGACCAGGCTCTCCACGTAGGAGGTGAGGGTGACGGACGGGGGTACGACGACGACCTCTGCCCGCTTGCCGATGAGTCTCGGGGTCGCCAGATCGAGCTGTTGTGCCGTCCGTACGTCGGCGACCTCNNCGAAGTTGGCAGCCCAGGCGTCGAAAGTGGCGATGCCGGCTGCCTTCAAGGCAGCCGGCTGGAGGTAGCGCTGCATGACGTACAGCTCGGAGATCGAGTTGGACACGAAGGTTGCCGTGGCGAAAGTGGCCACCCGACCGCCGTGTCGCTGGCGGAGGAGGTGGAGCTTCAAGTCGAGGTCGGTCGCCCGCTTGGATCCCGATCCGCCGATCCCCTGGATACGGGTCGGGAAGCTCAGGTTCTTGAACAGATGGGCCTCGTCGATGAACACGTAGTCGACCCCGGTCTCCTCGAAGGTGACGCCGTCCAGTCTCCGCTGGTCTTCTCGAATGGACTTGGTCCGCTCCTCCAGGCGGATGATGTCGGCTTCCAGCCTCTTCACACTGAGACCGTGTTCGCCCTTCGACTGGCTCTGTGCGGCTCGGTACTCGGCGATCTGGGCCTCGCGGTAGGCGATCTCGGCATCTTTGGACACTCGGATGCGCTCGAAAGCGCTGTGGGTGATGACCACTGCGTCCCAGTCTCCGGTGGCACATCGGGCGACAAACTCCTTCATGGCGTCTTTGCTGGTGGCCTCCTTCGTCGCCATCAGGATGTTGGCGAGGGGATAGGCCTGGAGGAGCTCGGCACTGAACTGCTCCAGCATGTGGTTCGGCACCACGTAGGCCGGCTTGGACACCAATCCCAGTCGCTTCATCTCCATGCCAGCGATGACCATGGTGGCGGTCTTGCCTGCCCCGACGGCGTGGCCGAGCAGGACGGCCGGCTCCTGGACGGAGCGCCAGGCGGCGTCCAGCTGGTGCGGGTGAGGGCTGAATGCAGCCGACAGGCCAGAGAGGCTTTGGTGACTGCCATCCCAGGTGGGAAGCACCACCGAGTTGAACAGTTCGTTGTAGCGGCGACCGAGCCGCTCGGCCCGCACCGGGTCTTCCCACACCCAGGTGGAAAAGCGATCGGAGAGTGCTTGTTGCTTCTCTCTCGCCAGCAGGGTCGCCTCCGGGTTGAGGACCCGGCCNNTCGAGGTCATCGCCACAGACTGCTTCTGCCAGGTCGGGACGCTGACCGTCCAGGTGGCATTGACCTCGACGTGTTCGACCGCCACCTGGCTCGCACCCAGGACCTCTCGGACGAATGCGGCCACGTCGGACGACTCGATCCAGGTCACTCCCGGTCTGGCGTCGATCTCTTCTGGTGCCAGGTCCTCGGGGAGGATGCCTTCCAACGCCACCACGTTGACTACGAGGTTCGGGTGGTCCCTCGCCGCCAATGATGCCTCTGCGAGCTTCGCCCGGACATTGCCCGAGAGGTACCGGGGAGCGGGTACCAGCTCGCCGGAGATGGGATCGTCGAACACGAGGTTGGCAAGGCGTTCCCGGGCATCTGCTGGATCGATGGCGAGGAGCGTTGCCACTCGTTCGAGGGTGACCGTGCCCTGTTCGTCGAGACAGATGGTGATCGCCTCTTCGGGGCTGTCCGCGTGGCTTTTCACCTCACGGGGGCCGACCACCCGCTCGGAGAAGATCGATGCCTTCGTTGCGGTCTGGGTCTCGGGGTCGAATACCTCCAGGGCGAGCAGCGACGGGAAGTCCGGGTCAGTGCGGAATCCGCCAAGTTCTGGATTGCGCCGACCGATGGTCGGCTCGCCGGTGTCGGGGTCGACCCGCCCGGTCTCATACGTGGTGAATCGGCTGATCGGTCCGAACCGGGCGACGTAGTCGTCGTAGCGTTGGTTCAGGAGCACCTGGGCGGAACGGAACGCACCATCGTCGGTGGTGCCCGATTGGATTGCCAGCACGTCGGCCATGGTGTCCCGCAGGCGACAGAGAGCCCGTAGCTCAGGGGCGCGGCTCTTCGGCTTCGCCTGGAATGGCTCCAGTTCGCCCCCACGCACCTGCCTGAACGTGGCGACACCGGTGGTCACAATGGAGCCTTCCTTGCGCACCGTCGACTGTTCGATATCCGGCGCACCGGTGTCCTGCGCACGGACGAGCTGACCGGCGGGCTCAGTGGTNNGCGGCCGCCAGGGACTGTCCGATGGCCAGTTCGGGCGCTGCCCCCGATTGATAGGTGAGCCCGCGCTCCACCGCACCGGCCACGAGCTTGGTGATCGCGGCCTTGATGGTCTTGCCAGGGTCGGCAATGACGTCGATGTCGTGCTCCCCGTACTGGCCATTCACTCGACGCAGCTCCCCGAGGATCATCTCGGGGTGGGTGGCGAAGTACTCGTTGACTACCACGTCGCCGTCCACGGTTACGACCGGGGCGAGCGACATCCACGACTCACCTCGAACCTCTGCACCAGGGAGCCGCTTGGACAGCACCAGGATGTCGCACACCACATCGGTGCCCGCTGCCGCTCGAAACGTCCCAGCGGGCAGTCGGATCGCGCCGATCAGGTCGGCCCGTTCGGCCATGGCTTGACGAGCCGCGTCTGCCTTGGCGTCCAGGGTGAATCGACTGGTGACGACAGCTATGAGTCCACCGGGTCGGGTGAGATCGAGACCCTTCATGATGAAGTGGTTGTGGATCGAATGGCGACCGGCGTTGTGGTCCGGATCGTGGAGGGTCAACTTGCCGAAGGGGACGTTCCCGATCACAAGGTCGACGGCACCGGGCGCGAGCCTGGTCTCTGCGAAGGACTCGGTGCGGATGTCGGCCTCGGGGTAAAGGGCAGCGGCGATGGCAGCGGTCACCGGGTCGAGCTCGACCCCGGTTACGGAACAGCCCCGGGGGGCGAAGCCGATGAAGTTGCCGGACCCACACCCCGGCTCCAGCACTCGTCCGGTAGTGAACCCGAGGTCGGTGACTACGGACCACACTGCTTCGACCACTTCTGCCGAGGTGTAGTGCGCGTTGATGGTGGTGCGCCTCGCCGCGTCGAGTTCCCGATCGGAGAGGAGCACGGCCAGCTCTGCCCGGGTGGTCGCGAATCGGGCGTTGGTGTCGTCGAATACTTCGGGGACCGCACCCCAGCTCGCCCACCGGGCGAGGGTGGCCTGCTCATCGGGGCTCGGTTCTCTCGATTCCGACTGGAGCAGCCGCAAGGTGCGGAGTGCAGCCAGGTTGGCCTCGACTTTGGCCCTTTGGCCAGGTGGGGCGAGGTCAGCCTGTCCGGTAGGGCGAAAGGCGACTAGTCCTCGGCGAGCAGCATCTCCCGTTGCAACTGGACCCACTCCAGCATCGAGCCC
>PLRX01000036.1 GCA_003164095.1 Acidimicrobiaceae bacterium
TCGTCGTAGCGGACGCCCTGGAGCAGCTCGCCGTCGGTGATCCCGGTGGCGGCGAAGAAGCAGTTGTCGCCCTTGACCAGGTCGTCCGTGGTGAGCACGGCGTCGAGGTCGTAGCCGAGGTCGAGCGCGGCCTGCTTCTCGCCTTCGTCGCGCGGGTAGAGGCGGCCCTGGATCTCGCCGCCCATCGACTTGAGCGCCGCCGCGGCGATGACGCCCTCGGGGGTGCCGCCCACACCGACCAGCAGGTCGACACCGGTGTCGGGCCACGAGGTGGCGATGGCGCCGGCCACGTCGCCGTCGGTGATGAGGCGGATCCGGGCTCCGGTGCTGCGCACCGTGGCGATGAGCTCCTCGTGGCGGGGGCGGTCCAGGATGACCACGGTAAGGTCGCGCACCGAGGTTCCCTTGGCCTTGGCCACCGCGTCGAGGTTGTCCCGTATGGGCCGGGTGATGTCGATGGCGCCGACGGCTCGGGGCCCGACGGCCAGCTTCTCCATGTACACGCACGGGCCCGGGTCGAACATCGTGCCCTCCTCGGACACGGCGATCACGGCCAGCGCACCGCCCCGGCCGAGCGCCGTCGAGGTCGTCCCGTCGATCGGGTCCACAGCGATGTCGGCCTTCGGCGGCGTGCCGTCACCGATCCGCTCGCCGTTGAAGAGCATCGGGGCGTCGTCCTTCTCGCCCTCGCCGATCACCACCACACCGTCCATGGCGATCGAGGACAGCACGATGCGCATGGCGTTGACCGCGGCCCCATCGGCCCCGTTCTTGTCGCCCCGTCCCATCCACCGGGACGCGGCCAGTGCCGAGGCCTCGGTGACGCGGACGAGTTCCATGGCCAGATTGCGGTCAGGGGCCTGAGGGGTGGCGTTCACGCTCACCGACGATACTTCCTGGCACCGGTGTCCCACGCCCCCTTGTCCCCCGGACCTCGTCCCCGGGGTCGGAAACGTCCCTATGCTGGCCCGATGACCGACGTTGCCGCCTCCGCGGGGTTCGAGGCCTGGTTCGCCGCCTACGGCGCGGCCACGCTGCGCGACGCCGACTTCGAGACGATGTCCGGGGTGCCCCTCGAGCCGGTCTACGGCCCGAGGGATGCCGGCGGCGCGCCGGAGGACCCGGACCCGTCGGTGTCCTGGCCCGGGCAGTTCCCCTACACCCGCGGCCCCTACGCCTCGATGTACCGCTCGAAGGCGTGGACGATGCGGATGTTCGCCGGTTTCGGTACGGCCGAGGACACCAACCTGCGCTTCCGCGACCTGCTGGCCGCAGGCGGCGACGGTCTCTCGGTGGCCTACGACCTGCCGACCCTGATGGGGCGCGACTCCGACGACCCGATGTGCGAGGGGGAGGTGGGCAGGTGCGGGGTGGCCGTCGACACGCTGGCCGACACCGAGGACCTCTTCGCCGGGATCGACATGGGCACCACCACCACGTCGATGACCATCAACTCGCCGGCCCCGATGTGCTTCGCCATGTACGTGGCCGCCGCCGAGGCCGCCGGCACCGAGCGACGGCTCCTTGGCGGCACGCTCCAGAACGACATGCTGAAGGAGTACCAGGCGCAGAAGGAGTACATCTTCCCGCCCCGCCCCTCGATGCGGCTGGTCACCGACGTCATCCGGTTCACCTCGGCCGAGATGCCCCGCTTCCACCCCGTCTCGGTGTCCGGCTACCACATCCGCGAAGCCGGCTCCACGGCCGCGCAGGAGCTCGCCTTCACCCTGGCCAACGGCTTCGCCTACGTGGAGGCGGCCCGTGCCGCCGGACTCGGGGTCGACGAGTTCGCCCCCCGCCTGTCCTTCTTCTTCAACGCCCACATCGACTTCTTCGAGGAGATCGCCAAGTACCGGGCCGCCCGGCGCATCTGGGCGCGCTGGCTGCGAGACCGCTACGGCGCGACCGATCCGCGCTCGATGATGCTGCGCTTCCACACCCAGACGGCGGGAGCCTCACTGACAGCCCAGCAGCCGGAGCTCAACATCGTGCGCACGGCCGTCGAGGCCCTGGCCGGTGTGCTCGGGGGCACGCAGAGCCTCCACACGAACTCGATGGACGAGGTCCTGGCGCTGCCCACCGACAAGGCGGCCCGCATCGCCCTACGGACCCAGCAGGTGATCGCCTCGGAGACCGGTGTGGCCCACGTGGCCGACCCGCTCGGCGGCTCCTGGTTCGTCGAGGAACTGACCGACCAGCTCGAGGCCCAGGCCGAGGCGGTGTTCGCCCATCTCGAGGAGCTGGGCTCCGGCTCGCTCCTGGACGGCGTGGTGGCCGGCATCGAGGCCAACTGGTTCCAGGGGGAGATCGCCGACGCCTCCTACCGCTTCCAACGCAAGGTGTCGTCGGACCGGATGGTGATCGTGGGCGTCAACGGGTACACGGGGGGCAACGAGGACAGCCAGCTGCCCACCCTGACCATCGGCCCCGAGGTCGAGGAGGCCCAGCGGAAGCGGCTGGCCGAGGTGAAGCTGGCCCGGTCGGACGGCGCCGTGCGCGACGCGCTCGCCCGACTGGCCGAGGACGCCGGTCACGCCGAGCGCAACCTCATGCCGGCCATCTTCGAGTCAGTGCGGGCCTACGCGACGGTGGGGGAGATGGTGGGCGCACTGGCCGGGGTCTTCGGCCGGTGGGAGGAGACCGCGGTCATCTGACCGGTCAGGGGGTCGGCCCCGTCGGCATGTGGGGGCCGTCGGCTGTCTGACCTGCGGTTCCACCGCACGGCCCCCCGGGGTCTGCTGGGCGGGGGTCGCGGAGGGTCCATACTGGAGCCGTGGACCGCATCGTCGTCACCCCCAGCGGGCCGCTGTCGGGCACGGTCCGTGCCGGGGGCGCCAAGAACTCCGTCCTCAAGCTCATGGCCGCCTGCCTGCTGGCCGAGGGTCGCCACGTCCTCACCAACGTGCCGCGGATCTCGGACGTCGACATCATGGCCGAGGTGCTCGAGGCCATGGGGGCCGTCGTGTCCCGGGGCGACCGGCCGGACGAGTTGGTCGTCACGACGCCCACCGATCTCGTGCCCGAGGCCCCCTACGAGCTGGTCGAGAAGATGCGGGCCTCGGTGGTGGTCCTCGGGCCCCTGCTCACCCGGTGCGGCTGGGCGCGGGTGTCGATGCCCGGCGGTGACGACTTCGGTCCGCGGCCCATCGACATGCACCTGCGGGCGCTCGAGGCCATGGGCGCCGAGTTCACGACGTCCCACGGCAACGTCGAGGGCCGGGTCACCTCCAGCGTCGGCGGATCGCCGCGGCTGGTGGGCAACCGGGTGGTGCTCGAGTACCCGAGCCACACCGGGACGGACAACGTGCTCATGGCGGCCGTCCTGGCCAAGGGAACCACCGTCATCGAGAACGCCGCACGCGAGCCGGAGGTGCGGGACCTGGCCGACTTCCTCAACGCCATGGGGGCGAGGATCAGCGGGGCGGGCACGTCGCGCATCGAGGTGGAGGGCGTCGACCGCCTGGACCCGGCCACCCATGCCGTGATCCCCGACCGCCTGGTGGTGGCCACCTTCCTGGTCGCCGCCGGGCTGACCGGGGGCGAGGTGACCGTCGAGGACGGGCGGCCCGAGCACATGGACATGCTGCTGCGGAAGCTCACGGCGACCGGTATGGAGATCACCTTCGGACCGGAGGGCCTGCGTGCGTCGGCCGCCGGCTTGGGACGCCTGCAGTCGACCGACGTCGCCACGCTGCCCTATCCGGGCTTCGCCACCGACTACAAGCCGCTGTTCGTCACCCTGCTGACCGTGACCGAAGGCGTCGGGATCGTCACCGAGAACCTGTTCTTCGGCCGCTTCCGCTATGTCGAGGAGCTGCGGCGCATGGGTGCCGACATCCGGACCGAGGGCCACCACGCCGTCGTACGTGGGGTGGGTCGCCTGTCCGGCGCACCGGTCAGGGCCTTCGACGTCCGGGCCGGAGCGGCGCTGGTCCTGGCCGGCCTGGTGGCCGACGGCGAGACGGTCATCAGCGACGCGCACCACGTCGACCGGGGCTACGAGGACCTGGACGGCAAGCTCGTGGCGCTCGGCGCCAAGGTCCTCCGGGTCTGACGACACCTCCGTCTCCCGGATACGCTCCTTCCTCCATGGCTGCCCGCAGAAGTGCCGATCCAGCGACGCTGTTCGACGCCGCCCGCGCCGGTGACCGGGTGGCGCTGCCCCGCCTGCTGTCGCTCATCGAGCGAGGCGGCGACGGTGCCCGGGCGGTGGCCGGCATCGCCTACCGGTCGCCCGGGCAGGCGTACACGGTGGGGATCACCGGGGCACCGGGGGCCGGCAAGTCGACGCTGACCGACCAGCTCATCAAACGGGCGCGGACCCGCGGCCTCGACGGAAGCGACCAGGTCGCCGTGCTGGCCATCGACCCGTCGTCGCCGTTCTCGGGGGGCGCCATCCTGGGCGACAGGGTCCGGATGCAGAACCACGCGCTCGACGACAAGGTCTTCATCCGCTCGATGGCCACCCGCGGCCACCTCGGGGGACTTGCCGTCGCCGTGCCCGATGCCGTGCGGGTCCTGTCCGCGGTGGGCGTGCCCGTCGTGCTGCTCGAGACGGTGGGCGTCGGCCAGCAGGAGGTGGCCGTGGCCGCGGCGACAGACACCACCATCGTGGTGGTCAACCCGGGGTGGGGCGACGCCATCCAGGCGAACAAGGCGGGCCTGCTCGAGATCGCCGACCTCTTCGTCATCAACAAGGCCGACCGGCCCGGTGCCCGCGAGACCCGCCGGGACCTGGAGCTCATGCTCGACCTGACGCAGCTGGGGGATTGGCGGCCGCCCATCGTCGACACGGTCGCCTCCTCGGGCGAAGGCGTCGACGACCTGTGGACGGCCATCACCGACCACCGGTCCCACCTGATGGCGTCCGGCGCGCTCGAGGCGTCGCGGCGCGCCCGACTGGCGCGCGAGTTCCACCAGATCCTGCTGGCCCGGGTCGAGGAGCACCTCGACGAGCTCCTGGCCGGCGACCGGTTCGCACCGGTGGTGGCCGACCTGGCCGCCGGGACGATCGATCCCTACGAGGCATCCGACCGTCTGCTGGGCGGGCTGCTGCCGGAGTCGTGAGGCCCGTCCGGACCTGATCCGTGGCACGTCGAACGGATCGGTCGGTGGACAGTGACGGCATGGCGCGCGATCTCCCGCCGGAATTCCTGCACGCGGATCCTGGTCCGACGCACCCGGACCCGGTGGGGCGTCGGATAGCGTGCGCAGGTGACCGCCGTGCCCCCATTCCCGACCGGACCGCTGCCGTCCGCCGAGGACGATCCCCTCTGGTTCCAGCGCGCCGTCTTCTACGAGGTCTTCACCCGCGGGTTCTTCGACGCCAACAACGACGGCGTCGGCGACATCCCGGGCCTCATCGCCAAGCTCGACTACCTGCAGTGGCTCGGTGTCGACTGCCTGTGGCTGCTGCCCTTCTACCCGTCACCGCTGCGTGACGGCGGCTACGACATCAGCGACTACACGTCGGTGCACCCGGAGTCGGGCACGGTCGAGGACATCAAGACCCTCCTGACCGAGGCCCACGCCCGCGGCATCCGGGTGATCGCCGACCTGGTCATCAACCACACCTCGGACCAGCACCCGTGGTTCGTCGAGTCCCGGCAGAGCCGCGACAACCCGAAGGCCGACTGGTACGTGTGGAACGACGACGACCAGCGGTGGCCCGAGGCCCGCGTCGTCTTCGTCGATGTCGAGCGGTCCAACTGGTCCTACGACGGCGCCCGTGACCAGTACTACTGGCACCGCTTCTACGCCCACCAGCCCGACCTCAACTACGACAACCCCGACGTGGCCGACGCCATGCTCGAGGTGGTCCGGTTCTGGCTCGACCTCGGCCTGGACGGGTTCCGGCTCGACGCCGTCCCCTACCTGTACCAGCGGGACGGCACGGCGGGGGAGAACCTGCCCGAGACCCACGCCTTCATCAAGCGGGTGCGGGCCGAACTCGACGCCAAGTACCCGGGACGGATCCTGCTCGCAGAGGCGAACGGCTGGCCGGCCGACGTGGCCGACTACTTCGGCGACGACGACGAGTGCCACCTGTGCTTCAACTTTCCCCTCATGCCCCGGCTGTTCCTGGCCGTCCGACGCGAGCAGGCCTACCCGATCACCGAGATCCTGTCCCAGACGCCGGAGGCGCCGGCCGGGGCCCAGTGGGCCATCTTCCTGCGCAACCACGACGAGCTCACGCTCGAGATGGTGACCGAGGAGGAGCGTGACTTCCTCTTCGCCGAGTACGCCAAGGACCCCCGGATGAAGCGCCACATGGGGATCGGCCGACGGCTGGCGCCACTGCTCGACCGCGACCGCCGGCTGTCCGAGCTCCTGTTCTCCATCCTCTTCACCCTGCGCGGAAGCCCGGTCCTGTACTACGGCGACGAGCTCCAGATGGGCGACAACCTCTACCTGGGTGACCGTGACTCGGTGCGGACCCCGATGCAGTGGTCCCCCGACCGTAACGGCGGGTTCAGTCGGGCCGACTTCGCCCAGCTCTACCTGCCCCCGCTCATGGACCCCATCTACGGGTTCGCCGCGGTCAACGTCGAGGCCCAGCAGCGCAACCCGAGTTCGTTCCTCCACTGGATGCGCCGCATGCTGGCCGTGCGCCGCCAGTTCCCGGTGTTCGGCACGGGCTCGGTCCAGATGGTGACGTCGGCCAACCCCTCGGTGCTGGCCTTCGTGCGGGCCGACCGCCGCGCCCCCGAGGCGGGCCGGGAGGTCACCGCGCCCGTGCTCTGCGTGCACAACCTCAGCCGAATGGCCCAGCCGGCCACCGTCGATCTGGCCGATTGGGCGGGGCGCCAGCCGGTCGAGCTACTGGGACGTGTGGCCTTCCCGCTGATCGGGAGCGAGCCGTACGCCGTCACGCTCGGCCCCTACGGGTCGCTCAGCTTCGAGCTGGTCTAGGAACGTCCGTCGGGCCGGACGGCGCGACGGACGGCGCGACCGGGAGGGGTCAGCCGGTCTCGGCGACCCGTTCCGGTGCAGCCAGTTCCTCGGCGGCCTGCTCGGGGTTCACGATGTTGATGAGCACCCCGGTGCCCAGTTCGAAGCCGGCCACGGTCGTCAGCTTCGGCACCACGTGGACGTGCCAGTGGTACGGCTCGGGTGCCCGGTAGGGCGCGGAGTGGAAGACGAGGTTGTAGGCGATGTCGCCCAGCACCGCCCGCAGCCGTCCGAGGGCGATCTTGAGTGCCCGCCCCACGGCCAGGAGATCGGTCGTCGGGCTGTGATGGAGGTGGGGACCGTGGGCCCGGGGGATCACCAGCATCTCGTAGGGGGAGCCGCTCCAGAACGGGCAGACGACCAGGACCTGCTCGTCGGAGTACACGACCCGGTGGCCCACGTTCTCCTCGGCGTCGACCGTCGTGCACAGCAGGCAGCGCCCGGCGAACCGGGCGAACCCGGCCTGCTCCTCGACGAGCTCGCGGGGGACGAAGGACATCCCGAGCAACTGCCCGTGGGGGTGCTCGATCGAGGCGCCGGCCTCCCGCCCGGCGTTCACGATCGCCTGGCTGTAGCGCAGCCCCGGTATCGCGGCGTGCTCGTTGATCCGGTCGCTGATGGCCCGCATGACGGCGCCGGTCTGGTCGTCGGTCAGCATCGACCACGAGTTCTGGTGGTCGGGGGAGAGGATGAGCACCTCGTGGATGCCGCCCGCCGTTGCCTGGGTGAAGACCGGGCCGCGGTTGGTGACCACGAAGGGCGCGTCACCCTCGAATGCGGGGTGCAGGTTCGGCACCACCCGGACCCGCCACTTGCCGTCGGGGCCCAGCGTCTCGAGCGTGGGTGAGGTCGACTCCTCGTTGCCAGGGCAGAAGGGGCAGGGGCGGGACGTGTCGGCCTGGATGGAGGCCATCCGCGGGGCGAAGGCCCGGGGCCGGTTGGCGCGGTCGGTGCTGACCACCACCCAGCGCCCCGTCAGGGGATCGAGTCGGAGCTGGTTCATCGGAGGGGAACGGCACTCCTCGGCATTCGTCGGACGTCTCTCACCTGGCTGCTACCTCGGTATCCGTCGTCGATCCACAGCGCGGGCCTGCGCCAACGGTGCGTCGTCGACCCGCGCCCAACCTAGCAATTCCCTGGCGGGGTGCGGTGCAGGGTGCGGGTGGGCCGGTGCCGACCAGGATGCCAGACTCACAGTGTGCCCTCCGTCGACCCGGCCCATCTGGTCCATCTGGTCCAGCTCGTGGGCGGCGTCGACGACAATTCGGCCGCCTACGACCTCGTCCTGCTCGCCCACGTACTGAGCGCGGTGGTCGCCATGGTCGCCGTCGTGGTCGCCGGGGGGTTCGCCCTGACCCTGCGCGCGGCACTCCGTCAGGACGGCCCGCTCCCTGTCGCCGTGGTCCGGTACTTCCGTACCGGCGTCAACTGGGTGGGCCGGGTGCTGTTCCTCGTTCCGGTGCTCGGCGTGGTCCTCATCGCCATGAGCGAGGGCCAGTGGGGCTACTCGGACGGCTGGGTGACGATCGGGCTCGGCGTCTGGGTGGTGGTGGCGATGATCGCCGAGGGCGTCCTGTGGCCGGCCGAACGCCGGCTCCAGGAGGTGGTTGCGGCCAGGGAGCGCGCCGCCGGTCCGACCGAGGTACCACCGGACGGGCCGGGGGGCGGGGCCCCCGTGACCGACCCCGGCGCGCTGTGCCTCCGCTCGGGCCTGTTGGGGATGGGCCTGGCGGTGGCCCTCGTGGCGGTGGCCGTGCTGATGGTCGCCAAACCGTAGCTGCGGGACCCGGTCCGAGGCAGCGGTGCCGACGGCGACGGCCGGGTGCCCGTCAGCGGGAGAACGAGACGGGCAACGCCGCCAGGCTGCGCAGGACGAGGGTGCCGGAGTAGCTGACCTGGTCGGTGTCGAGGGCGATGTCCGGGGCCCGGCGGACCAGCTCGGCAAAGGCCACCTGGGCCTCGAGCCTGGCGAGCGTGGCGCCGAGGCAGTGGTGGATCCCGAAGCCCATGCCGAGGTGGTTGTTCGGGGTGCGACGTACGTCGAAGCGGTCCGGGTCCTCGAAGGCCTCGGCATCGCGGTTCCCCGACGCCAGCAGGAGGATGGCGAACTCACCGGCGCGCAGCGTGGCGTCACCCACTTCCATGTCCTCGAGCATGTAGCGCCCGGTCAGCTGGACGGGGGAGACGTAGCGCATCATCTCCTCGACCGCCGTGCGGATGGTCGACGGGTCGTCGCGGAGCACGGCCATCTGGTCGGGGTGCTCGAGCAGGGCGAGGGCGCCGCCGGTGATGAGGTTCACCGTCGTGCCGTGCCCGGCCGTCAGGAGCAGGATGCACGTGGCCAGCATCTCGGGCTCGGTCAGCATGCTCCCGTCCTCCTCGGCCGCCACCAGGCGGCTCAGGAGGTCGTCGCCCGGGCGACGGCGCCGCTCGGCCAGGAGCTCGACGAAGTACTCGGCGAACTGGGTGACGGCCTCGGCCCGGGCGGCCACCACGTCCTCGGTCAGCAGGAAGCTCGGGTCGAAGCCACGGGCCAGGGCATCGGACCACAGCCGGAACAGGGGCTCGTCCGACTGGGGCACGCCGAGCAGCTCGCAGATGATCCGGACCGGCAGCGGATAGCCCAGTGCCTCGGCGAGGTCGACGTGTCCCGCGTCGATGGCCGCGTCCAGTAGTTCGGTCACGATCTCTTCGACCCGGGGGCGGAGGGACTCGACCACCTTAGGCGTGAAGGCCTTGGAGACGAGCCCCCGCAGGCGGGTGTGGTCCGGGGGGTCGAGGAAGACGAAGGGGCGCATCTCGAGGAACGCTTCGGACATCGGGCCCGACAGCGGGGAGTCGCTCGTGGCGCTGTCCGAACTGGCCCGCTTGTCGCGCAGGACGGCGAGGCAGTCGGCATGGCGGGCGAGGACCCACAGGCCGGCCGCGTCGTTGCGGTGGATCGGCGCCTCACTGCGCAACTCGGCGTAGATGGCGAACGGATCGCTGGACCACCGGGGGTCGGAGATATCGAGCGCCGGCTGCCCCCCGACGGGGGGATCGTCGACGACGGGTGCGTCGTGCGTGGGAGACATCGGCGCCGATGGTAGTTGTCCCCGGGGGCCGAACCGGCGATCGACGCCCCGCCGTGCATCCCGTCGCCCGTCGCCCCTGCACCCGGGGGTGCGCTGGGCCTCAACGGGTGCGCCACCTAGGCTGGCGGCATGGGACCGAGCCTGGACGGCGTATGGGCGTGCGGGAATGTTTCAAAACCTGATCGGGTTAGTCATGTATAGTTCCACGCGGTGTCGACCGGTGCTGAGGGGGACTGGTCGAAGGTGCCGGCACGGCACCGAGTGCAGTTGAGGCTGGACCGCAGGGACGGAACGGGTCGCACGGCTGCGACCCCCGGCCCCGGCGGGAGAGGAAGAGTCGACGTGAAGCTGAGCGTGGTGGACAATCGGACGAGGCTGGCCGGGCTGGCCGTGGATCCGGCGGTGGCGCGCCTCCGGGTGGAGATGGCCGAGCAGTCGGCTGCCTTCGAGACCGCGCCGGCGGGCCTGGTACTGGCCTGGGCCGTGGAGCGGTTCGGCTCCAAGCTCGCCCTGTCCTGCTCGTTCCAGGAGGCGGTCCTCATCGACATCGCCGTCGGCGTGAACCCCGACATCGAGGTCGTGTTCCTCGACACCGGCTCGCACTTCGAGGAGACGCTCGACTACGTGGAGACGGTCCGGGCGCGCTACGGCCTGAACCTGACGGTGGCCCATCCGGTGGAGGGCGCCGAGGACCACCCCTGCGGCACCGCCCAGTGCTGCGAGTTCCGCAAGGTGCGCCCGCTGCGGGCCGCCCTGGCCGGCAAGGACGCCTGGGTGACCGGTCTCAAGCGCGCCGACGCGCCCACCCGGCGCCACGCCCCGATCGTCTCCTACGACGACAGCTGGGGCATGGTCAAGATCAACCCGCTCGCCACCTGGACCCACCAGGACCTGGTGGGCTACGCGAACGACCACGACATCCCCCAGCACCCGCTGCGCTCCCAGGGCTACGTGTCCATCGGCTGCGCACCGACCACCAGTCCGGTGGCCGAGGGGGAGGACCTGCGTGCCGGCCGGTGGGCCGACTCGGACAAGGTCGAGTGCGGGCTGCACGTCTGAGATGACCGGGCGCTGACGTGACCAAGGACCGGGACGAGCTGTACGGGTTGCATCTGCGCGGGACCGACCGCCCCATGCCGTTCATCAACCCCTACCGCAAGACGGGGGAGCTGAACGAGATCGAGCGGTTCAAGCTCGAGCGGCACCCTCTCGAGATCGCCGACGCGATCATCGACACGTACTCGAAGGAGGGTCCTGCCGGCATCGCCAAGGTGCCCGGCGAGGTCGAGCGCCTCAAGTGGGCCGGCGTCTACCCGCAGAAGCAGGGCGGCGACAACTTCATGATGCGGGTCAAGGTGCCCGGTGGGTTCCTCACCGCACCCCAGGCCCGGG
The DNA here is from genome assembly GCA_003164095.1 of Acidimicrobiaceae bacterium. Classification (GTDB taxonomy): domain Bacteria; phylum Actinomycetota; class Acidimicrobiia; order Acidimicrobiales; family RAAP-2; genus Bog-756. Next base: position 11,418 of record PLRX01000036.1, read on the forward strand.
AGATCGGTGTGGCCGCAGACGCCTTCGGCGAGGGCCCCGACGGCACCGAGTCGCGGATGTTCGGCGCCCGCTACGCCGACCTCACGACCCGCCAGACGGTGCAGATCCACTGGCTCCGGATCGAGGACATCCCGCGGATCTGGCGGCGGTTCGCCGCAGTCGGGCTGACCACCGTCCAGGCCTGTGGCGACTCGGCCCGCAACGTGCTGTGCTGCCCCGTCTCCGGCGTGGACGCCGACGAGGCGTTCGACGCCCTGCCCATCGCCCGGGCCGTCTCCGACTTCTTCACCGGGAACCGTGAGTACGCCAACCTGCCCCGGAAGTTCAAGATGTCCGTGTCGGGCTGCACCGAGGACTGCGCCCAGGCCGAGATCAACGACATCGGGCTGTGGCCGGCACGCGCCGTGGACGGCTCCCTCGGGTTCAACCTGCTGGTGGGCGGCGGCCTGTCCGACGGCGAGCGGATGGCCTCGGACATCGACGTCTTCGTCGCCCAGGATCAGGCCGTCGAGGTGACCCGGGCCGTCGCTCAGCTCTTCGGTGAGCTCGGCAACCGCGAGAACCGTGGCCTGGCCCGCATGCGGTACCTGGTCCAGGAGCTCGGCCCGGAGGGCTTCCGCGAGGAGCTGGCGAAGCGGGCCCGCTTCGACCTCGTCCCCGCGGGCGAGGAGCTGACCCGGCGCTACCGCGGGGACCACGTGGGCGTCCACCGCCAGAAGGAGGACGGCTACTTCTACGTCGGCTGCTCCGTCCCGGTGGGGCGGATGCAGGGTATGGAGCTCGTCGAGGCGGCGCGGCTCGCCGACGCCTACGGCGACGGGACCCTGCGGGTCGGCACCGACCAGAACATCACCTTCACCGGCGTCCACGGCGACAAGCTGGACGGACTGCTCGCCGAGGAGCTGCTCGCCAAGTACTCGCCGTTCCCGGGACCGTTCAGCCGTGGCGTCGTGGCGTGCACCGGGTCCGAGTTCTGCCGCTACGCCATCGTCGAGACCAAGGAGCGTGCGGTCAAGTGGGCCCGCTTCCTCGACGACCAGCTGGCCGGTGAGCCGGTGGGCGCACCTCCGACGCCGGGGGAGTTCTCGCCCAAGGGGGACGACGCCGGCGTGATCCGCATGCACTTCTCCGGATGCTCGGCCAGCTGTGCCCAGCCCCAGATCGCCGACATCGGGTTCCGCGGCGACGTCGCCCACGTGGGCAACCACCTGTCCGAGGCCGTCGACATCGGGATGGGCGGGTCGCTCGGCGCAGACGCCGGCTTCATCGACTGGATCGAGGGCGCCCGCCCGGTCAACGACGTGCCCGACGCCCTGCTCCGGGTGGTGCGCCGCTACCAGTCGGAGCGGCGTGCCGACGAGCCCTTCCACAACTGGGCCCGTCGGGTGCCGAACGACGAGCTACGGGCCACCCTTTCCGCCGAGGGCACCGGCACACCGGTCAGCCTGGGCACGAAGCCGGGAGGTGGTGCATGAAGGCCTACCGCCTGCGCGAGGAGATCAACGGGATCGAGGAGCCGCCGGGCAAGACCTGGTTCTTCGAGCTCCAGGCCGGGGTCATCGACGCCGGACGCTGCATCCAGTGCGGCACGTGCGTGGCCGCCTGCCCGTCGAACTCCATCGGGATCGACGAGGACACCGACCTGCCCGAGCTGGTCAAGATGTGCACGGGCTGCTCGCTCTGCTGGGACTTCTGCCCCCGGGGCGGCCTCCGCTACGAGGCCCTGTGGCCGCCGTCGACGGTGCTGCCCGGTGCCTCGGCCGACGACGTGGCCGTCGCCTCCGTCGAGCGGGTCGACGCCAGCGACACCTACTGGAAGATCACGGGCGGGCCGCCCGGCGACGGCCTCGGCGCCGTCACCGAGGCGTACGCAGTACGGGCGGGTGCCCGTCCCGACGGGGCGCAGGACGGCGGTGTGGTGTCGGCGCTGCTGATCGCCGCCTTGGCCGCGGGCGACATCGACGGTGCCCTCGTCACCCGGCCGAGCGACGACCCGGAGGAGCCCTGGAAGGGCGTGGCGCACCTGGCCACCACGGCGAAGGAGATCGTCGACTCCGCCGGGTCCTTCTACAACCAGACCATGGCGCTGGCCGAGCTGGACCTCTCGAAGTACGACCTGCCGGCCAAGCCACGCATCGCCGTGGTCGGGACGCCGTGCGAGATCCAGGGCATCCGGGCCATGCAGTCCCGCCGCTGGCCGACCGGCGCCCACCGGATCGACGCGGTGGTGCTGACGATCGCCCTGCTCTGCACCAAGAGCTTCGACTACCGGGGCCTGATGCTGGACCTGCTCCAGAAGGACCGCGGCATCGACATCGAGCGCGTGTCCAAGGTCGACGTCATCCGGGGACGGATGATCGTCGAGTACCGCGACGGCGAGCTGGCCGTCGACGAGCCGATCAAGAACTTCCACGGCGCCGCCCTGAAGGGCTGCGACGAGTGCGCCGACTTCCTCGGCCGCAGCGCCGACCTGTCGGTGGGCAGTGTGGGGTCGATCGACGGATGGAGCAGCGTCCTGGTGCGCTCCGAGCGGGGCCACCGAGCCCTGGACAATGCCCGCGGCCGCCTCGACTTCCGTGACCTCGACACCCCTGAGGCACTGGTGAAGCTGGACGCCTTCGACAAGCGGGTGGCCTTCGACAGCCTGCGCCGGCCGTTCGACCCGGACGCGCCGCTGTTCATCGACTACGCCGAGCACATCGCCAACTACGAGGGCACCGACCGCGCCCCCGTCGTGGCGGGCCGCTGAGGGCGAACCGAGCGATGGGGGAGGGGTAGCGTGGGCCTGGTGACCGATGTCGACGACGAGGCCGAGGCCGCTGCAGGCCCCCGGCTCGGGGTCCCCGAGGAGCCCGAAGAGCTGCGGATCGCGCTACGCGACGAGCTACTGGCCGGTGGCGACTGGCGCAGCGGGTTCTCCGACGACATCTGCATCGGCGTCTGGCTGTGGAGCCACTGGCAGCCGGCCCTCGAACCGGCCGGGTGCACGCGCGAGGACTTCGTGACCATCGTGATGTCCACGCGTCGGGAGCTGTGGCTGTGGCTGCTCGGCGACCGCCGGTGGGAGCAGTACGTGACCGGCCTGGCCGGTCGGGTCGTGCGCCGCCTCCCGGCCGCCGGCACGTCGTGACCCGTCGGCCGCGTCCCGCGGCCGCGCCGTCGAGGAGGATCCGATGCCCAACGTGAGTGTGCCCGACGGTGCGGACCCGCTCGTCCACGTGTGGACGCAGCTGGCCCCGAAGCTGACCACTGCGGCCGGGGGGTACTCGTCCGCCGTCTACGAGCACTCGAGCCTCTCACTCCGCGAGTTCGAGGCGGCCCGGATCACCATGGCCCGCATCAACGACTGCGCCCTGTGCCTCGACTGGCGGACGGCTCGTGACGTGCCGTCCCGTGGGGCGCACCCCGACGAGGTGCCCGAGTCGTTCTACGGGGCGGTCGGGTCCGACGACGGGTCGCTGACCGAGCGTGAGCGCCTGGCCGCCGAGTTCGCCCGCCGCTACGCCACCGACCACCGGGGCATGGACGGCGCCTTCTGGGCGCGGTGCCACGCCACCTACACCGACGACGAGCTGGTCGACCTCGCCCTGTGCGTCGGGTCGTGGCTGGCGCTCGGCCGGTTCAACCAGGTGTTCGACATCGACGGTGCCTGCCGGGTACCCGCCGTGCACGGCGGCCCGGCGGCCCGGGGCTGAGGGAACCGGCGTGGAGAAGGTCATCGCCCTGGTGTGGGGCCCGGGGGATGCCGAGTCGGGGGACGCGCTCCGCCAGCATCTGCTGGCGGACACGCTGCCCCGGCTGCGTCGGGGCGGTGCCCGGGCCGCCACGTTCAACGTGCACGACTCGGCTGCCGATCGGGCGCCGTCGCCGGCGCCGGCCCCCGAGGGCGAGCAGCCACACGTCGCCCAGGTCTCGATGTGGCTCGACTGCTACGAGCGGACCGCCGAGATCGACGACGCCCTGGCCGCCCTGCGCCTGCCGACGGCCAGCTACCTGGTCGTCGAGTCGCTCTACGAGGACTACGGCACGACCCCGCACGCCGGGCCCCGGGACTGGCCCGACGGGGAGCGCTCGCCGGGCGTGCTCACCGTGGCCCTGATCCACCGTCCCGAGGGACTCGACTACCGCGAGTGGATCACCCGGTGGCACGGGACCCAGTCGCCGGTGTCCGCCGAGCTCCAGCCCCGCACCCGGTACGTGCGCAACGAGGTGGTGCGGTCGCTCACCGACGGCGCACCCGAAATCGGCGGCATCGTCGAGGAGGCGTGGCCGTCGGTGGAGCACGTCGTCGACCCCAGGCTGTTCTTCAACGCCGCCACCGACGAGGAGCTGGGCGTCAACGTGGGTCGCATGATCGAGAGCGTGTCGGCGTGCCTCGACCTCGACCGGCTGCGCAGCTCCACCATGAGCGAGTACCTGGTGGCCCCCCTGGGCTGAACCGCCCGGCCCCGTGAACGGGCCCGGCCGGCCATCACCTACGCTCGCTGTCTGGCCCCCGCCGGTCGGATCCGGCGGCGACATCGGAGGAAGCACCCGTGGGACTGTCCATCGGCATCGTCGGTCTCCCCAACGTGGGGAAGTCCACGCTGTTCAACGCCCTGACCCGCAACGAGGTCCTGGCCGCCAACTACCCCTTCGCCACGATCGAGCCCAACGTCGGCGTCGTGGCCGTGCCCGACCCGCGCCTCGAGGTCCTGGCCGGCATCTTCGGGTCGAAGGCGATCCTGCCCGCCATGGTCACCTTCGTGGACATCGCGGGCATCGTCAAGGGCGCGTCGGAGGGCGAGGGCCTGGGCAACAAGTTCCTGGCCGCCATCCGCGAGAGCGACGCCATCTGCCAGGTCGTGCGCGTCTTCGAGGATCCCGACGTGATCCACGTGGACGGCCGCATCGAGCCGGGCGACGACATCGAGACGATCAACACCGAGCTGATCCTCGCCGACCTCCAGACGGTCGACAACCGGATCACCAAGCTGGCCAAGGAGTCGCGCAAGCAGCCCGAGCTGGTGCCCCAGCTGCGGGCCGCCGAGCAGGCCCGTGAGCTGCTCGACGCAGGACGGACGGTGGCCTCCGCCATCGCCTCGGGCGAGATCGACGCAGACCTGGTGTACGACCTCCACCTGCTCAGCGCCAAGCCGTTCATCTACGTCTTCAACGTCGACGAGGGCTCGTTGGGTGACGAGGCGCTGAAGGTGCGTCTCCAGTCGCTGGTCGCCCCGGCCGAGGCCGTGGTCCTGTGTGCCCAGATCGAGTCCGAGGTGGCCGCCCTCGACCTGGAGGACGCCGCCGAGCTCCTGGCCGGGTACGGCCAGGAGGAGTCCGGCCTCGTGCAGCTCGTCCACGTCGGGTTCCACACCCTCGGCCTGCAGACGTACCTGACGGCGGGCCCCAAGGAGACCCGGGCGTGGACCATCCACATCGGCGACACGGCGCCCCAGGCCGCCGGCGTCATCCACACGGACTTCGAGCGGGGCTTCATCAAAGCCGAGGTCATCGGCTTCGACGACCTGGTGGAGGCCGGCTCGGTGGCCGCGGTGCGGGCCGCCGGCAAGGCCCGGGTGGAGGGCAAGGAGTACGTGATGCAGGACGGCGACGTGGTCGAGTTCCGCTTCAACGTCTAGGAGGTCCGGTCGAGGGGCGGGGCGCCGACCGCACGGGACGAGCCGTGAGCCCACCGCTAACCTGACGCGCCGGCGCCCGACGACCTGGACGAAGGAGGAACCCGTGCCCCGCATCGACCCTGCAGCCGTCCTCGCACAACTCGACCTGGAGGAGAAGGCGTCACTCCTGTCGGGATCCGGGTTCTGGCACACCCGTGCCGTCGAGCGCCTCGGCATCCCCTCGATCATGGTGGCCGACGGCCCCCACGGCCTGCGGAAGCAGCCGGGAGCGGGTGACCACGTGGGTGCGGGGGACAGCGTGCCCGCGACGTGTTTCCCGACGGCGGCCGCCCTCGGCTCCTCGTTCGACGTCGACCTGGTCCGCCGCGTGGGCGAGGCCATCGGCCAGGAGGCTCGCGCCCAGGGCGTCGCAGTGGTGCTCGGTCCCGGCATCAACATCAAGCGGACCCCCTTGTGCGGGCGCAACTTCGAGTACCTGTCCGAGGACCCACTCGTGTCGGGGGTCCTGGGGGCCGCACTGGTCGACGGGGTCCAGAGCCAGGGGGTCGGGACGTCGCTCAAGCACTTCGCAGTCAACAACCAGGAGACGGACCGACTCCGGGTCAGTGCCGTGGTGGACGAGCGCACCTTGCGGGAGATCTACCTGGCCGGCTTCGAGCACGTCGTCCGCACGGCGCGACCGTGGACGGTCATGTGCAGCTACAACCGGGTCAACGGCGTCTACGCGTCCGAGGACCCGTGGCTGCTCACCACGGTGCTGCGCGACGAGTGGCAATTCGATGGCCTGGTGGTATCGGACTGGGGTGCCGTGGACGACCCGGTCGCCGCCGTGGCCGCCGGCCTCGACCTCGAGATGCCGTCGTCCCACGGAGGAGGCCCGACCCGCGTGACGGCCGCTGTCGGATCAGGTGCGCTCGACGAGTCGGTCGTCGACCGCGCCGTGGAGAGGTTGTTGCAGCTGCTCGACCGGGTGGCTCCGGGCACCTGGGCGGGCGACGGCTTCGACGAGGACGGGCACCACGAGTTGGCCCGGTCGGTTGCGGCCGAATGCGCCGTCCTGCTGACCAACGATCACGGACTGCTTCCCCTGCGCGACGACCTCACCCGGGTGGCGGTGGTCGGGGAGTTCGCGCGGAGCCCACGGTTCCAGGGTGCCGGAAGCTCGAAGGTCAGCCCGACCCGGGTCGACGACGCTCTGAGCGCGCTGCATGGCCGCCTCGGGGAGATTGTGCAGATCGAGTTCGCCCCCGGTTTCGGGGTGGACGACCCGGAGGCGGACGAGGATGCACTACGCACCGAGGCCGTGGAGCTCGCCGCCGGGGCGGACGTCGTCCTCGTGTTCCTCGGGCTGCCCCCGAGCTTCGAGTCCGAGGGCTTCGACCGCGACCGCATGGATCTTCCCGACGAGCAGATCCGCCTACTCGAGGCGGTGGGCGGCGTGACCGACCGCGTCGTGGTCGTGCTCGCCAACGGCGGCGCGGTGACCACCGCCCCGTGGCAGCACCATGCCGGCGCCATCCTGGAGGGGTGGCTCGGTGGCCAGGCCGGCGGCGGTGCCATCGTCGACGTGCTGGTCGGCGACGTCGACCCATCGGGCAGGCTGGCCGAGACGATCCCGGTGCGGCTGGTCGACACCCCGGCCTTCCCGACGTTCCCCGGACGGGACAGTGAGGTCGTGTACGGCGAAGGCGTGTTCGTCGGGTACCGCTACTACGACCTGGTGGACCGTCCGGTGAGCTTTCCGTTCGGGCACGGCCTGTCGTACACGACCTTCGAGTACTCCGACCTGGAGGTCGATGTGGTGAACGTGGTCGGGGATCCCGACCCGTCGGCTGACTGGCGCGGCCCGGCCCGGATCACCGCCAGCGTGCGGGTGACCAACACGGGGGAGCGGGCAGGCAAGGACGTGGTGCAGCTCTACGTCGGCGCACCCGACACCCCTCGGCCCCGCACGGTCCGGGAACTGCGTGGATTCGCCAAGGTGGCGCTGGCACCGGGAGAGTCGAGGGAGGTCTCCTTCACCCTGACCGAGCGGGACCTGTCACAGTGGTCGACCCGAGCGCACGACTGGGTGCTCGAGCCTGGTCGCTTCGCGGTATCGGTAGGGGCGTCGTCCCGGGACATCCGGTGCACGGCGGTGGTCACGGTCGAGGGGCCGCGTCCCGTCCTTCCGCTCGGCCGCAACAGTACGTTGGCCGAGTGGCTCGACCACCCCGTGGGCAGGGGAACGATCGAGGAGGCGCTCCGGTCCGCCCCGGGAGGCGACATGACGCCGCTCCTGGCCGATCCGGAGACCTTGCGGATGCTCGGCTCGTTCCCCCTGACCCGACTGGTCGTGATGCTCGGGGACGCGATGGGCGACCGTCTCGTCGACCGGCTCCTGGCCGAGGTGACGGGCGGTTCCGAGTAGTCGGTCACCGAGTCGGTCGATCGGATCGACCCTGACCACAAATGCTACGGGCAGCCGAGGTCGTGCTCGGTCGCGCACGACGGGCACAATCGGACGGGACCACCGGGGGCAGCATGCTGGGTCGCCACTGGCGCGCCGCACCCCACACAGGGCCCGTCGGTCCCACGGATCGGTGCGTGGTCGGCGGCTGCGGGTGGCGGGGTCCCCATCGGATGGGAGTCTGCGGTCACACCGGCGATGGTAGTCACCGACAGGTCGACGCCGGCAACCGTGGCGGTGCGCGGCACCCGACCCCGCGTTGTCCAGTGCCGGGCGAGTCCCGACGGCGCGCCCCACAGCGGGTCGGGCCGCACGCGGACATCCCCGCGCTGATGTGTAGTCTTCGCCACGTGGCGGCAGATCGGAGTGCTCACCGGTTCCGTGTCGTCGCCGCCGTCCTCGTCGCTCTGGCCGCTGTGTCCACGGCGTGCGGCAGTTCGGGCGCCACCGGTCCTACGGGCAGCACGGGGACTAGCGGCACGGCGGTCAGCTCGACGACGGCGCCAACGTCGTCGGATCCGTCGGTGTCGACGACAGCGGGTCCGCTGACCGCTCCGGTGGCGTCGGTGGAGCAGGACACCCGGTACTTCACCGAGGTCGGCGAGGTCGACCCGACACTCGCCACCTATGAGCAGAAGCAGGGCAACGTGGCGCTGCGCGCCCTCCTGACGGACGGGTCGGCGTTCTGTGCGTTCCTCGCCCGCGGCGGAGGTGTCGACCAGGCATTGGTGGCCGATGCCGAAGGGGCCGATGGCGACGAGTCCCAGACGCACCTCCCCCTGTCCGTGACGACCTTCAACGCGGTCGAGGCAGTCGCACTCCTCACCCTGTGCCCCTCTGAGCAGAGGTTCCTGCCGGCGGCCGACCGCACCAAGATCGGCAACCTCGGCGCGTCGCTCACCGGCCGCTCCGGCTGAGCTGTCTGAGCGACGACGCGCCGCCGTTCCGGCACATCACGCTCCCGTCACACGTCACGCTCCCGTCACGGTGTCCGTCGATGTCCCTGGTCAGCGGATCGACCACTCCGCCGCTCCACGATCCGGCGTCGCCGGTTCGGAATCTGTTCATGCAGAGATAAGCGATCGATAGCACATCGTCATCGCGGCAGTAACCCGCCGACGTTAGAACGAAGCACATGAAACTCCCCATCATGTTCAGGCGGCATCGTGTGCGGACGGCGGGAATGCTCGTCGCAGCCTCAGCGGTCGCACTCACCAGCGTCGGTGTGTCCGGAGCACTTGCGGGCGCTTCGGCGACGTACACGGGCACGACTACCTGCCCTGCGGGCGCCAGCCTCGAGCAACCGACCGGCGGATCGCCGGGTCAGGCACAGTGCGTCATCACCTCGACCGGTACCCCCGTCGGCGCAGTCAAGCACGTCTGGTTGTTCATCGAGGAGAACAAGTCCTACGACGAGACGTTCACCGGTCTCAACCAGAACAGCTACCTGTGGCAGACGCTCCCCCAGCAGGGCGCCCTGCTCACCAACTACTACGGCACCGGCCACTTCAGCATGGACAACTACATCTCGCTGGTGTCCGGACAGTCCCCGTCGTACGCCACGCAGGACGACTGCTCCACGACGGCGAACATGACGAACAACAACAGCGGGATCATCACCACCGGCACGGTGGGCACCCAGACCGACACCGACCACACGACCGACACGTCGGGGACCAACACGGGGGCGCCGCAGCCGACCGCAGCCGGCAACGGCAACGATGGCCAGCTCCTGGTGCACGGCGGCGTCGACGCACCGCTCGGCAGCAACGGCTGCGTCTTCCCCACGGACGTCACGACGCTGTTCAACCAGTACAACGCGGCGGGCGTCACGTGGAAGGCCTACGCCCAGGACCTCGGTGGCGCCCAGCCGGTCGGGTCCACGAGCTACGTGACCGGTTCCACCCCCGGCGTGTCCGACACGGTGCCCGGGCGTGACGACGGTGTCTGTGGCTACCCGGGGACCACGGCGAGCGACCCCGTCACGAACCCCACCAACCTGGTGGCCCCCACCGGCGACGTCTCGTCCTTCACCGGCGCCCAGCCCGCCAACGCCAACAACAACGGCGATCCGGCCGACCAGTTCGTGGCCAAGCACTTCCCGACCGGCTGGTTCACCGCCCTGACCGGTCAGTCGGCCGGGACGCAGAACGGTGTCACCTACACCGCCCAGTCGGCGCTCAACCAGCCGACGACCTCCGAGTACGACGGGCCCAGCGCTCCGACGGACGGGTCGACCGACACCAACTGCGACGCCAACCACGTGGCCAACCTGGACGATCCGACCTACGGCCTGGCGCACGACCTCACGCTCCCGGCCAACGAGGTCCCGGCGTTCAACTGGATCACCCCGAACAACTGCAGTGACGCCCACGACGCCACCTGCCAGGGCAACAACCTGTCGGGTGCCTTCACTGCCGACGGCTCGCCGAACTACACCCCGAGCGGTCTGCCGGCCGACGACCCCGAGGCGACGAAGCCGAGCAACTACACGGGCGGCCTGTATGCGTCGGACCTGTTCCTGCGCTACTACATCCCGCTGATCGAGCGGTCCGCGGCCTTCGCCGACGGCGGCCTCATCGACGTCACCTTCGACGAGGCCAACCCGCCGTTCACCGTCGGGAACAGTTTCAACAACGCGCCTGCCGCCGGTGACGTCACCACGGCCACGGCGCCTGCCGACCAGCCGACCTACGGCTCGGCGGGCACCACGGCTCCCGGTGCCACAACTCAGTACGGTGCCTACGGCCTGCTGGCCGACGCCGCGGGCGAGAACATCGACGGTCACAACGTCAGCACCGAGCCGACCGGGCCGAACGATCCCGAGGTGACCAACAGCTCGGGACAGCAGCTGCAGCCCGGGCCGGGTGCGTCCGGCTTCATCGACCGCCCCACGGGACTGGTCGGCGAGAGCCCCTACCTGAGCGGATCGCCCGGCACCGCGACCGAGCCGGCCCTGGTGTCCCCGGGCTCGAGCATGGTCACCGACCCCAAGATCAACGCCGATGACACCGGTCGGCTCGTCTCGGGAACGGACGTCAACGGCAACACCATCCCGCCCGACACCTTCGTCGGGGCGGTCAGCGACACCGGCCCGGTGGCCCTCTCGGGCAACGCCAGCACCACCACGGCGTCGAACAACTACGCCAAACCGTGGGTCGGCTCCTACCAGCTGCTCAACGACAGCGGCCAGCCGGTGACCATCCCGGGCGGCTTCGACGGCAACGTGACCCTCGGTGCAGAGGGCGCGACCTCCACGGTCGGCGGCACCAGCTGCCCGAGCGGCAGCGAGGCGGCGACCACCAGCGGTTGCGTCACCGCCGACCCGCTGTACGACCCGACCGACTTCACGGCGGGCGGCGGCGACACCGGGACGGTGCTCATCAGCCCGCTGATCAAGCCGGGCACGGTGTCGAGCACGTACTACAACCACTACAGCGCACTGCGCACGCTGGAGGACCTGCTCCTGACCGGGCGGACCTGCAGCGAGCCGTCCAACGGCGACACCCCGCTGGCCGCGGGCACGGTCTGCGGTGGCCTCGACGGCAAGGGGCACATCGGCTACGCCGCCCAGGCCGGACTGGCGACCTTCGGGTCGGACGTGTTCACCGCACAGTCGTACACGCCGGTGGCCGTGCCGCCGGGGTTCACGGCGGTCAAGGGCACGACCGGCGCCGGCACCCTGTACTGCCCGGTCCACGTGAAGCTCGGGCACAGCGGCCTGGCCGGCAAGCCGGGCAAGGGCTCCTTCGCGGGGACGGGTGGCACCGGCGGAGCAGCCGGGTGCGGCAGCGTCGGCGGCAAGGGGGGCAACGGCGGCAAGGGCGCCAGCGCAGGCGCAGCCGGTGGCAACGGCGGCAACGGCGGCGCCGGGGCCTGTCCGCCCGAGGAGTGGGCAGGCGGGACGTGGTTGACCGCCACCGGCGGCCAGACGACGCCGTCCGACACCCCGCCGTGCGACGGCACCGGCGGCACCGGCGGCAAGGGGGGCAACGGCGGTAACGGCGTGGGGACGACGCCGGGCACCAACGGGGGCCCCGGCGGCGCCGGTTCCCCGGGCTCGCCCGGCACACCGGGCCAGAACGGCACCGACGGCTAGCCGGATCCGGATGCCGTCGACGCACTCCGCAGAGTCCGTGCAGGGGCGCAACCGGTTCCGGGCCTTCGGGCCCGGAACCGGTTGCGTTCTCGCCGTGCTGCTGGTCGCCGTCCTGGTCGCCGGCTGCGGCGGCAGCACGTCGGCCTACCCGTCGTTCCTCCCGAAGAAGACACTCGCCCCCCAGGTCGACGCGGCCCTCGTCGGGACCGAGGCCAGGCCCGCGCTCCAGGTCGAAGGACTTCCCGTCGACGTCCACACGACGCGCTTCGACGTCAGGGTCGTCGTGAGCGGACCGGTCGTCCCCGGCGAGGGTCTTCCGGTGCAGCAGGCGGCGACCACCTGCACGTGGACGGTGACGATGGACCACGCCACGGCCGACGTGCCGGTGTCGGCGGCGGACTTCCACAGTGTCGATCACCTCGGCTCCGTGTTCCTCATGGGCCTCGTACCGGGTGAGCAGACACCACCACCCGTGCTCCACCCCGGACAGACGCTGACCTTCCGGCTCCGCGCCTACGAGCTGACCGGTGAGGGCATGATGCAGTGGGCACCCGACCACGAGCACGTGGTGGGGAACTGGGACTACACGGTCGAGAACGACTGACGCGTCGCCACGCCCCGCCCGGAGCCGGAGCGAAGGTCTGCATTCGTGTGGGCTCCCCTGGGCTCCGTATGCTGGCCGATCGCATGCCACACTCCCGACCGGCCGACCCGAAACCGTCTCATGACGCCGGTGTGACCCCGGTGGTGCGGCTGGAGGGCGTGGCCGTCGTGCGCGACGGCGTCGCCCTCCTCGACGACGTCAGCTGGACGGTGGGACCGGGGGAGCGGTGGGCGCTGCTCGGCCCCAACGGGTCGGGAAAGACCACGCTGCTGCGGGTGGTGGGTGCCGGACTCTGGCCGACGCGCGGCAGCGTCCAGATCCTGGGCGAGACCCTCGGCAGGGTCGACATGCGCGAGCTGCGCAGGCGGATCACCGTCGTCAGCGCCTCGGTGGGGCGGACCCTGCGCCCGGCCCAGCCCGCCCTCGACGTGGTCCTGACCGGCCGCCACGCGGCGCTCGAGACGTGGTGGCACGAGTACACCGACGACGACCGGGCCCGGGCCGCCGCACTACTGGCCGACGCCGGATTCGGGACCACCGCCTTCGGCGAGCGGGCGTTCGGCCTGCTGTCGGAAGGCGAGCGCCAGCAGGTCCTCCTCGCCCGGGCGCTCATGGGCGACCCCGAGCTGATCCTCATGGACGAGCCGGCGGCCGGCCTCGACCTCGGGGCCCGCGAGGGACTGCTCGGGCGGCTGGCCGCACTGGCCGGCGACCCGACCGTGCCGCCCCTCGTGCTGGTCACCCACCATCTGGAGGAGATCCCGCCCGGGGTCACCCATGCCGCGCTCCTGCGCTCGGGTCGCCTCCTGGTGGCGGGGCCGGTGGACGAGGTGCTGACGGACGCCGCGGTGTCCGACGCCTTCGGGGTCCAGGTGGCCGTCGAGCGGCGCGGCGGCCGCTGGGCGGCCCGGGCCCGGGCATGACGTCGACCTCAGGGGCGCGCCCGTCGCGATCCGGGACACGGGAACACCACGGACGACCGAGACGTTGGACCAGCTACCACCACACGAGGAGTTGACGTTGACCACCACGACTGCCACCGCACCGACCGGTTCCGGGACCGACGCCACCGGGCGCACGGTCGCCGACTTCTGGTTCGACCCGCTGTGCCCCTGGGCGTGGATCGCCTCGCGTTGGATCCTCAACGCCGCCGAGGTGCGCGACCTCGACGTCCACTGGCACGTGATGTCGCTGGCGTACCTCAACTCCGACAAGGAGGATCTGACCGAGGAGTACCGGGAGCTCCTGTCCAAGGCCTGGGGCCCGGTGCGCGTCGTGGTGGCCGCCGAGCAGGCCCACGGTCCTGACGTCGTCCTACCGCTGTACACCGCCCTCGGCACCCGTCGCCACGTCCAAGGAGCGGAGCTCGACCGGGACACGATCGTCGCAGCCCTGGCCGACGTCGGCCTGCCGGCCGAGCTGGCCGACGCCATGGACACCGACGCGTACGACGAGGCGGTCAAGGCCTCCCACCACAGCGGTATGGACCAGGTCGGGATGGACGTCGGCACGCCCGTCATCGCGGTCGAAGGGGTGGCCTTCTTCGGCCCCGTGGTGACCCCCGCCCCGAAGGGCGAAGATGCCGGGAAGCTGTGGGACGGCGTACTGCTCGTGGCCGGGACCCCCGGCTTCTACGAACTGAAGCGCACCCGGACCGCCTCACCCAGCTTCGACTGACCCGCCCGCCCGCCCCCGACGACCGGCGCAGCCCGTCCGGTCCACCGTGGATCCGGCCGCCGGCTCAGTGGAGCAGTGACAGCACCAGTAGTCCCTGGGCGAGGTGGTAGGTCACGTGCACGGCCACGTTGCCGTGGGGCAGCGGTCGCACGAAGCGGTTGACGGCCAGGATCGTGTCGGACCCCACGAAGAGCGCGGCGCCGGCCAGCGCCATCGGCACACCCACGTTGGCCGCCAGCACGGCCATGGTGAGGATCACGACCAGGTAGACGGCGACGGGGGGCACGAGCGCGCGTTGCCCGTCCCGCACGAGGGCGCGGAAGATGAGCGTGGCGGGTGCCACCCCGTAGGCGACGGCGACGACGGCCGCCACCACCAGACCGGTCGTCGAGAATGCGAAGGGTGGCGCCCCCGGGGGCGACGGCGGCTGGAGCAGGCCGCCGATGTAGAGCAGGTGACCGACCAGGAACGCTCCCAGGCCTGCCACGAACAGGTCGCGGGGCAGCATCAACAGGACGTCGCCCGCCAGGCAGAGCACCAGGGCGGCCACGAACCACCACTTCCGGTCGACCAGGTCGGTGTGGTGGTCCGGCAGCACCGCACAGGCTGCGGTGAGTGCGACGAGCACGCCCGGCTTGGCCAGGTACTCGAGGCGAGCGTCGTCCCGGGCGACGGCCACCCAGTCGACGAATGCCACCCCCGCCGCCATTGCCATGAGCGTCCAGAAGGCGATCACCCGGACGACGCTAGTTCCGTGGTGGAGCCACCACGCTGAGCATCCACCACTGCGGAATTCGTCGTCTGTAGTTTTTCTGCTGGTAACAGGTCGGTCGAGGAGCTGATGCCTGTGGTGCTCGTGATCATCATCGTGGCGGCCTGGGTCGTCATCCTGGGCCCGAACCTTCTCAAGCGCCGCGCCCGCAGCGGTGGCAACCAGTCGATCACGCACTTCCACTACCAGCTGCGCGTCCTCGAGCAGCGCGCCCCCGAGCCGATCGTCGCCCCCGCCTACCGGCTGCGGGCGGTCGACGGGAGCGGTACCCCGACCTCCATCCACTATCCGAACGACGGGCGTCCCCCGGTGCTCACGGTGGTGGGGGCGAAGGAGCTCCCCCGGCCGGCACTGGCCTTCCTGGGTGATCCCGAGCCCGAGGTCACCGCGCCGCTGGCCGAACCGCCCGTCGAACACCCGCGCCCGGTCCGGCAGGACAGCGGCGTCCACGGGTACGCCGAGTCCCGCACAGATGCCTACGGGCGTGAGCACCGCTCCTACGACCCGCCGGTGGAGCTCGACCACGGACACCGCACCACCGAGTCGTTCACCCGCGCCCAGGCTCGGCGCCGCCGTCGCGACACGCTGGCCGTGCTCGCCGCCGTCTTCTGTGTGACCGCGCTGGCCGGCCTGGTCACCGGCTCGACGGTGGCGTGGGCCATGGCCGGCCTCGACGGCGTCGCACTGGCCGCGTATGTCGCACTCCTCGTGCACCTGCGCCGCATGGCACTCGAGCGCGAGCTGAAGCTCCGCTACCTCGACCCCTCTGCCGGTCGCCCGGCCCGGGCCGACGGGCCACCGACCTACAGCAGTGGTCGCTACGCCCACCCGTCGAGCCAGCACGCCGTCGCCCACTGAGGCGGGGCAGCGCGGCCGTCCGCACCCGGGCATCGGACTGCACGCAGGGGTAGGGTTTCGCATGACCCACGACACCCGTGCCGATGCCACCGACCCGCAGGCCCGACTGGCCGACGCGGTCGCCTCCAGCCTCGATGGGCGCCTGCTGCTGACCCACCCCTTCTACCGACGGTGGGAAGCGGGCGAGCTCGAGTCCCAGGAGCTGGCCGAGTACGCGGTCCACTACCGGGCCTTCGAGGCCGTGCTGCCCACGGTGCTGTCCGACGTGGCCGACCGTCTGGCCACCGACGGCCGGACGGCCGCCACCGACCTGGTCGGCCGCAACCTGGCCGACGAGCTGGGCAGCCCGCGCCCGCACCTCGAGCTCTTCGACGAGTTCGCCGGCGCCCTGCCCGACCGGGCGGTGGCCACCTCCCCCGGCCCGGCCGCCACGGCGTTGGCCGAGACGTACCGGACGCTGGCCGAGGAGTCGCCGGCCGCTGCCGTCGCCGGACTCGCCGCCTACGAGACCCAGGCCGCGGCCATCGCCGCCACCAAGGGCGACGGGCTGCGCCGCTGGTACGGCATGGATGCAGCAGGCACCGCGTTCTGGGACGTGCACGCCACCATGGACGCCGACCACGGCGACTGGGCGGTCGAGGCCCTGGCGCTGATGGATGCCGACCCGGACGTGGTGGCCGACGCCGCACGGCGGGCCGCTGACGCCTGGTGGGCGTTGCTCGACGAGCGCGAGGCGGAGGCGCCGGTAGGCGTCGCCTGAGTCGCGGACGGTCTTCCTGCGGTGACCAACCGGCTGCTGCGGCCATCCGTCGGGGGGCGTGTGGTGCGGTCGATCGGCCTGCTGATGGTCGCGGGAGGAGTGCTCACGCTCGCCGGTTCGCTCACCGTGCACGCGACCGGGAGGCAGGAGGTCGCCGGGATCGGTCTCGCCGTCATCATGACCGGCCTGATGGTCCTGCTCCTCGGCAACTACCTCCGTCACGCCTCCGAACGGACGCGGGAGGGCCCCGGTCCGGCTCAGCCCAGCTCGGTGCCGACCACCGAGACGAACGAGACCATCTCGCCCGGGTAACCGCCGAGGTTGTGGGTGAGCGCCAACTTCTTGTCCGTCTGGATCTGGCGCTCGGGCGTGGCCTCACCACGGAGCTGCAGCCACGCCTCGAAGAACATCCGCAGGCCCGAGGCGCCCACCGGGTGCCCGAAGCTCTTGAGGCCACCGTCCGGGTTGACGGGCAGCGCGCCGTCACGGTCGAACGTGCCAGCCAGCACCTCCTTCCACGCAGTTCCGCGTGCGGCGAATCCGAGGTCCTCCATCAGGACCAGCTCGGTCGGGGTGAAGCAGTCGTGGACCTCGGCCATGGCGAACTCGTTGCGCGGGTCGGTGATGCCGGCCTGGGCGTAGGCATCCTGGGCCGCCGTCGCGCACTCGGGGAACCACGTGTAGTCGTACTCGGGGTCGATGAGTCCCGCACCGCTGCCCGCGGCGAACGACAGCGCCTTGATGTAGATCGGCTTGTCCGTGTACTTGAGGGCGTCCTCCGCCCGCACCACGATGGCTGCGGCGGCGCCGTCGGCCACGCCTGCACAGTCGAACACGCCGAGCCGGCCGGCCACCCGGGGTGAGGCGCAGATGGTCTCGGTGGAGACCTCCTTGCGGAACTGGGCCCGGGGGTTGCGGGCACCGTTCTGGTGGTTCTTCCACGAGATGCGGGCGAGCACCTCGGTGAGCTCGTCCTCGCCGACGCCGTACTTCTTGCCGTAGGCCGGGGCCACCATCGAGAACATGGCCGCCGCCGTGAGCGTGCGGGCCGTGCCGTCGTTCGGGATGGGGAAGGCGTTGAGCCCCTGGTACCCGGAGTCCTTCACCTTTTCCGCGCCCACGGCCATGGCGATGTCGTAGGCACCGGAGGCCACGGCGTAGGCCGCGGCCCGCAGCGCCTCGGACCCGGTGGTGCAGTAGTTCTCGACCCTGGTGACCGGCTTGCCCTGGAGCTGCAGCGGCCGGGCCAGGGTGATGCCGCTCATGCCGGACTGGGCGGTGCCGAACCAGTAGGCATCGATCTCGTCCTTGGTCAGCCCGGCCGAGGCGAACGTCTCCTCGGCGGCGTCGACGATGAGGTCGTCGAGGCTCTTGTCCCAGTGCTCGGCAAAGCGGGTGCACCCCATGCCGATGATCGCCACCCGGTCCTTGATCCCATGCGAAGCCATTGCTCTCCTTGGAGGTGTGTGCAGCTGTGGTGTCCCGGGCGGGGTGCCCGGGACGGTGCGGTGGTCAGCCGGCCGTGGCAGTGCGCACGGGCGTGGCCTTCCAGAAGTAGTCGTGGATGCCGTCGGAGGTGTAAAGCTTGCGGAACGTCATCCGCACCCGGTCGCCGATGTCGACGGTGTCGGGGTCGACGTCGGTGAGCTCCACCGGGAACCGGCCGCCTCCGTCGAAGTCGAGCACGGCGAAGACGATGGGCGGGCTGGGCGAATACGCCAGCCGGTCGATCGTGTAGGTGGCGATGGTCGCCTCGGCGTCCGCCCGGTCGACCGGCACCATGTCGTCGACTGCGCCGCCCTGCATCGACACCCGAGACGGCGGCAGGTGGACCGCACCCGACGTGCGGTCCTGGGACCCGACGAAGCCGAACTTCCAGTCCTCGTTGCGCCAGGCGGCCGAGGACGACACCCGCTGGGGCTCGGGGCGGCGGGGCGGCTCGGGTGTGACCATGCCCCGCCAGGTGAGGAACTTGCCGTACGGGAGGTCGGCGCCGGCGGCGACCTGGTCGGCCACCGGGTCGGTGGGGGACCAGTCGGCGAGGGCCCCGGTCGTGCGGAACACGAGGACGTCGGCCCCGTCGGCCAACGACACCACGGCCACGACCTCGCCCGGTGCGGACTGCTCGAGGAGCGAGGCGAGCACCAGGCCGGCGTGGGCGGCACCGGTCTGTCCGACGGTGGTCGACAGGTCGTCGGCGAGCGCGCCGTCGCGTACGCCGAGCTTTCGACCGAGGGCCTTGGCGGCCCGTCCGTGCATTCCGGTCACGACGACGCGGTCGACCTCCTCGGCAGTCACACCTGCCGCCTTCAGTCCCGACTGCCAGGCGTCGGCGCCGAGCGGCACGTACCGCGTCTCGCCGAAGCGCTCCTCCCATGTGCGCGAGCGCCGGTCGCCGGGCGTGCGCCAGCGGTCGAGGAACTCGTCGGTGACCGAGGCCCCGCCCAGGAACTCGGCGATGACGGGGGTACCAGGTGCGTCGTCGCCGACCAGGACGGCGGCGGCGCCGTCGCCACCGGCCGCCTCGTCGCCCGAGGTCGGCAGGCCGTCGCGCAGGTCGGCCACCACCACCAGGGTGGTGCCGGACCCGGTGGCGTCGAGGGCCGAGCGCAGGGCACCGGGACCCGAGCGCAGGGCACCGCCGAAGTCGAAGGCGGCCACCTCGGCAGGCTGGCGCAGTGCCGCGTGGAGGGTGGCGGCGTTGGTCTTGTCGAGGTAGGCCGGGGTGGCCGTGGCGAACCACAGCGCGCCGGGGGCCGCTCCGGGGGCCGAGCGCAGCGCCCGGCGGGCGGCCTCGACACCCATGGTCGTGGTGTCCTCGTCGTGGGAGGCGACCGAGCGGGCGCCCTTGCCCCCGCCGCTGCCGAACACCTTGGCGACCTCGGCCCGCTGCAGGCGGCGGTAGGGGACGTAGCCGGCGATGCCGACGATGCCGCGGGTCATGCCCGGGATCCGGTGGGCTGCTGCTGCTCCATGGGGTGGTGGTCCCTTCGTCGTGATGTCGGGGCGGGCCGGTGCCGGGGCGAGGCCCCGGCAGACGAGCGGCACGGACCGCTGGCTGCGGACCGCTGGCCCCGTCTGTCCGCCCATTCTATGATGGCAACAGTATCTGACGGTCAGTCAGGTAACATCTGACGGACAATCAGATCACACCGACGGCACCCGCCGTACCGCAGAGGATGGAGGCCAGGCCATGGACTTCGAGTTCACCCCCGAGCAGCTCGAGTTCGTCAAGGACGTGGAGCAGTTCCTGGACGACAACTACGACCCCGAGGTCTTCGACGTCACCCGGGAGAACATGGCCCAGATCGTCGACACGCCGAAGCGTCGTGCCTTCATGGCCAAGCTGGGCGAGCAGGGCTGGCTCGGCATCACCTGGCCCGAGGAGTACGGCGGTAAGGACGGCGACGGGGTCTACGAGTACCTGCTCAACGAGGCGCTGGCCGCCCGTGGCGGGCCGCAGATCGGCAAGGGCGTCGGCATCATCGGCAAGACCATCATCAGCCACGGCAGCGAGACGCTGAAGGCCGAGTTCCTGCCCAAGATCCTCAAGAACGAGGTCGAGTTCGCGGTCGGCTACTCCGAGCCCAACGCCGGATCGGACGCCGCCTCGATGCAACTCAAGGCCACCAAGGTCGACGGCGGGTGGATGCTCAACGGTCAGAAGACCTGGACGACGTCGGCGCACTTCGCCGACTGGTACTGGGTGGGCGCCCGCACCGACACGGACGCGCCGAAGCACAACGGGATCACGCTGTTCCTGGTGCCGATGAACCACCCGAACATCACCATCAAGGCCATCTGGACGATGGGCGACGAGCGGACCAACGAGGTCTACCTCGACGACGTCTTCGTGCCCGACGACTACGTGGTCGGCGAGCTCAACCGGGGCTTCCAGTACATCTCCGAGGCTCTCGACCTGGAGCGGTTCACCCTGTTCACGTACTCGCCCACAGCTCAGCGTCTCGACCTGCTGACCGAGTACGTCAAGGGGGCCACCCGGGACGGCCAGCCCATGAAGGACGACCCGGTGGTGCGCTCCAAGGTCGCCAACCTCCACACGGAGGCCGAGGTGGCCCGCGTGCTCGGGCTGAAGTTCGTGGCGGCCTCGACCGCCGGCGGCGCCCCGCCCACCACGCAGGCCTCGGAGTACAAGCTGTTCACCACCGAGTTCTCGCGTCGCCTGGCCAACGCCTCAATGGACCTCGCCGGCCCCGGCGGTCAGCTGCGTGTGCACACCGAGGAGGCGCCGATGGCCGGTCGCTCCGAGTCGACCTACCGCTACACGGTGATCGACACCATCGGTGGCGGCTCGTCCGAGGTCCAGAAGAACATCCTGGCCCGCCGCAAGCTCGGACTGCCCAAGAACTTCTGAGGCCTGCCGAACGTGACCCCGATGCCCACCTCCTCTACCGCCGCGCCCACCCTGCCGCTCGAGCGGCGCGGGCCGACGGGGCCGCTCGACGGGGTCGTGGTGCTCGACCTGGCCACGTTCGGCCCGGCGGCGCGGTGCACCCGGATCCTGTCCGACTACGGGGCGACGGTCGTGAAGGTCGGGGCCGTGGCCGGCAGCGGGGTGGAGACCCACCGCACGCCCTACTACCTCTACAGCGGTGCACGGCACCTCCGACACGTCTCGTTCGACCTCAAGGCACCCGCCGGCCGCGACGCCTTCCTCGCACTGGTGCGCGGGGCCGACGTCGTGGTCGAGAGCTTCCGACCGGGCGTGGTCGACCGGCTCGGCATCGGGTTCGAGGCGCTGCGCGCCGTGAACCCGCGGGTGATCCTGTGCTCGACCACCGGTTACGGCCAGGACGGCCCGCGGGCGGCGTGGGCCGGCCACGACATCAACTACCTCGCGGTGGGTGGCTACCTCGGTGCCACCGAGCCTGCGGCCGACGGTGGGCCTCCGGTGTCCGGCGCGACGGTGGCCGACGCCGCGGGCGGTGGGATGCACGCGGCACTTGCCGTGATGGCCGCACTGATCGGGCGCAGGGCGGACGGGCCCGGGGTGCACCTCGACGTCTCCATCGCCGACGGTGTCCTGTGGCTCACCTCGCTGCCGGTGGACGAATACCTGGCGACGGGTGCGCCGGTCGGATTCGGCCACGACGTGATCAGCGGCAGGTACGCCTGCTACGACACCTACCGGTGCGCCGACGGCCGGTGGCTGGCGGTGGGCGCCATCGAGCCCAAGTTCTACGCCAACCTGTGCCGCTTGCTCGGGTGCGAGCAGTGGCTCGGCGTCCAGCGCGACGACGCCGTGCAGGACGCGGTCCGGGCCGACTTTGCCGCCGCGTTCGCCACCCGTGACCGCGACGCCTGGGTCGACGTGCTCGCCCCGGCCGACACCTGCGTGAGCCCGGTGCTGGACGCCGCCGCATTGGCCGGGGACGTCCAGTTCGCCTCACGGCGGGCCTTCGTCGAGGCCACCGTTCCCGTGAGGGCGCGTGGCGACGGTGTGCCGGCCACGTTCCGGCAGGTCGGCCCGGTGCTCGCCGGGATGGCCGGCGTGGGCGAGCCGGTCGAGGCCGGGGACCCGTCCCGGTCGGACGTCGAGGAGCTGTTGGGGGCCGCCGGCATCGCGGCCGGAGAGATCGCCGAGCTGCGGTCGGAAGGAGTGGTGGCATGAGCGCCATCGGGATCGACGACATCGAGGGACTCCTCGGCGTCGCACAGTACGAAGAGGTGGGGGAGTTTCCCGTCGAGCAGGGGTATGTCTGGACGACCTGCTCGTCGGTCGAGAACGGCAACCCGCTCTTCTGGGACCCGGAGGTGGCCGAGGAGGTGACCGGGGGCCCAATTGCTCCGCCGACCATGGTGTCGGTGTGGTTCCGCCCGCACCACTGGGCGCCGAACCGTTCGACGCCCGGCCTGCCGCTGCAGATCCACTTCGACCTGAAGGAGGGACTCGGCCTGCCCGAGGCCGTGATGAGCGACAACACGATCGTCTTCTACGAGCCGGTACGTCCGGGCGACCTCCTGCGGACCAGCCAGATCCTGAAGTCTGTGAGCGACGAGAAGACGACGAAGCTCGGCACCGGCCGGTTCTGGGTGATCGACGTCGAGTATCACAACCAACGGGGCGACCTCGTCGCCGTGGAGAGCTATACCGGCTTCGGCTACCGCCGAGCCGGGACGGAGGAGGCATCGTGACCACGCCGACGCTGCTCCAGGGCCAGGTGACCGCGGGCGAGGCACTGCCGGAGCTGGCCTACCCGGTGACCGCCACCACCGTCGTCCTCGGCGCGCTGGCCGCCCGCGACTGGCGGCCGATGCACCACGACAAGGAGTTCGCCGTCACCCGCAACGGGACACGGGACATCTTCCTGAACACGCCGAACCTGGCCTCGTGGTTCGAGCGCTACATCACCGACTGGACCGGCCCCTTCGGCCGCCTGCAGCGGGTCACCTTCCGGATGAAGGGCTCGATCTTCCCGGGGGACACCATGGTCTTCCGAGGCGTCGTGGCCGACACCGGCGTCGACGACACCGGCTGCGGCTGGGCCGCGCTCGAGATCACGGTGTCGGTGGACGGCGACACCAAGACGTCCTGTACCGCCCGGGTGGCCCTGCCGGTCTCGGACGGCGACAACCCGTGGTCCCGCGCGGGCGACCGCTGGGTCCCCTGACCCCGACGTTCCGCACGCACGACCAGACATCCACGACACATATGCACGCACCACCAGAGGAGAACACGACATGTTGGACCTGACCTTCAGCCCCGAGCAGGAGATGCTCCGCGAGACGGTGCGCGGCGTCGTCGCCACCACCAGCCCGCTCAGTGTGGTGCGCGAGCTCGAGGACGACCCGACGGGCTACTCGCCCGAGCTGTGGAAGCAACTGGCCCACCTCGACCTCATCGGGCTCCAGCTGCCCGAGGAGTTCGGCGGCTCGGGCATGACCACCCTCGAGACCGTTGTCGTCTACGAGGAGTTCGGTCGCGCCATCGCGCCGTCGCCGCACTTCGTCAGCTCGATCCTGTGCGGCGGCTCGCTCGCCCGCTCGGGCAGCGCGGACCAGAAGCAGTCCTGGCTTCCCGGCATCGTCTCGGGCGAGGCCATCCTCACCCCGGCGTGGCTCGAGCCGGAGAACACCTCGGGCCCGACCGGCGTGCAGCTGCGGGCCGTGCCCGACGGGGACGGGTGGACCCTCACCGGCGTCAAGCGGCACGTGGCCTTCGCCTCCTCGGCCACTCGCCTGGTGGTGCTCGCCCGGACGGGCGACGCGCCCGACGCCGTCGACCTGTTCCTGGTGGACCCGGCCGACCCGGGTGTCACCCTCACCCAGCAGATGACCATCGCGTCCGATGCGCAGTACAAGGTGGAGCTGGCCGGGGTGCGCGTCACCGAGGCCGACCGGATCGGCGCCGCTGGCGCAGGGTGGACGACCTGGAGTGCCGTGATGCACGAGGGGATCATCCTGACTGCCGCCCAGGCCGTCGGCGGCGCCCAGTACGCCATGGAGATCACCACCCAGTACGCCAAGGACCGCCACCAGTTCGACAAGCCGCTGGGCGCCTTCCAGGCGCTGGCCCACTACCTCGCCGACGCCACCACTGCGGTCGACGGCGCCGAGGTCCTGGTCCACGAGGCAGCGTGGGCACGGGCCGAGGGCCGCCCGGTGGCCAAGCTCGCCCCCATGGCCAAGCTGTATGCCTGCAACACCTTCCGCGACGTGACGGCGATGGCCCAGCAGATCTTCGGCGGCATCGGCTTCACCGTCGAGTTCGACATCCAGCTCTACTTCCGTCGGGCCAAGGAGCTGCAGCTGTCGTGGTGGGACCCGCGGACGCTCGAGGAGCTCATCGCCGCGCAGGTGCTGGACGGCTGACGGGTTGACGGGTTGACGGGCTGACGGCTGGAGGCCGGCGAGCTCGTCGCCGGCGTCAACCCGTCAGTCGTCGATTCGGTATCCGGCCCTGTGCCTGCGCTACGGTCATGGCTGCGCCCCGGGGAGGGCGGTAACGGACAGTTTGGGGGAGTCAGATGGCTGCAGACACTGCAACGGCGGCACCGGCGGCGAACGGCGGCAAGGAGCGCAGCGGACTGGCGAAGTTCCTGTTCGTCCACGAGATCGACGAGTACCCGACCACGGGCAGGCGGACGGGCTACCTGGCCCTGGCCGTGCTCGCCACGATCGTCCTGTACTACACGTACTACACGCAGACCGGGGTCACCCCAAACATCCTGGTCTCGTACCACATGTCCTTCTCGTTCTACGTGTGGATCGTGGTCATCTCGAACGCCATCGGCGCCTTCGCGTCGCTGCCTGCATCCAAGACCGACAAACTCGGGCGGTCCAACGTCGTCATCTACGGGCTGCTGATCATCGGCCTGCTCGTCGCCGTCGGCGTCCCGCTGTGCCAGACGGAGTGGCAGTTCGCCACCGTCATCTGCGTCCTCGGGCTGGTCGAGGGCGCCATCCTGGTGGCCACCCCGGCGCTGGTGCGTGACTTCAGCCCGCAGCTCGGCCGTGCGTCGGCCATGGGCTTCTGGACCGTGGGGCCGGTGGCCGGCAGCCTGATCACCTCCATCGTGGCCGCCCACACGCTCGACTCGTTCATCAGCCATCACGGGCCGGACGCCTGGAAGAGCCAGTTCATCATCTCCGGCGTCACCTCCCTCATCGTGTTCCTGCTCTCGCTGGTCTTCCTGAAGGACCTGTCGACTCGCCTGCGCGGCGAGCTCATGGTGAGCGAGCATGACCGTGCGCTCGTGGAGGCCAAGGCACGTGGCCTGTCGACAGAGGAGGTCATCGCCGCCACCGCCCACCCGTGGCGTCAGATCCTCAAGTGGGACCTGGTCGGCTCTGCGCTCGGCATCTCGGTGTTCCTCCTGCTCTACTACGCGGCATCGGCCTTCTTCACCATCTACTGGGCCACCGTCTTCAAGAATCCGAGCGGACTGAACCTCACCACGTCACAGGCCAACGACCTGAACACCTGGTTCTGGGCTGCCGACATCGTGGCGCTCATCGTCTTCGGCCTGCTCTCCGACCTCCTCAAGGTCCGCAAACCGCTGATGCTCGTCGGGGCCATCGGCTCCATCGTGATGCTGTTCTTCTTCATCCAGCGCGCCAACCACCCCTACTCGAGCTTCCACCAGATCATCTTCATCGAGGTGCTCCTGGCCTCGTTCATCTCCCTGACGTTCGCGCCGTGGATGGCCGGTTACACCGAGATGGTGGAGGCGAAGAACCCGGCGCTCGTGGGCACCGGCCTCGCCCTGTGGGGGTGGGTGCTGCGGTTGACCGTGGCCCTGTCGTTCATCTTCCTGCCCGTGGTCGTCAACTCGGTCAACCCTGTGGTCGACAACCTCCAGTACTCGCAGGCCACGATCAACGGCCAGCCGTTCAACGCCCAGGAGTTCCAGATCGAGCACCCGCAGTCGGTCGCCTTCGCCGAAGCCAATGCCAGCTGGCTGAAGGTCCTCCAGAAGCCGGCCAACGCGCCGATCGTGGCTGCCGCCAACTCGAGTCCGACGGCGGCCAACCTCGCCGCACTCACCAAGGCAGTCGGCCCGGTGGTGTTCGCCAAGGTCGTCGCCAATCTGACCAAGTTGAAGACGCTGGTCGTTCCCTACGAAGCCCAGCTCGGCTACCTGGCCGCCCATCAGAACCAATTGGACAACCTGCTCAAGGGCGTGGCGAAGTCCCCCAAGCAGTGGCAGAACTGGTTCTGGGTCTGCATGGTCGGCATGGTGCTATTCGTCCCGACCATCTGGCTCAACCGTGGCCGGTGGAACCCGTCCAAGGCCCGTCAGGACGAGCTCAAGCACGAGGCGGACGTCCAGGCCGAGCTCAAGCAGCTGGTCGGGGCCAACGCCTGACCGTCGGGTGGGTCCCGTCGCGCCTCCGTCGGGCACGGCGGGACACCCACCCTCTACGGTGTTCCCCATGGAGTCCTCCGCAGTCCCCGGCCCGGGCTTCGCCGTCGTCGACCTCGAGACGACCGGATTCAGCCCGTTCCAGGAGCGGATCGTCGAGGTGGCCGTGGTCGTGCTCGACGCCTCCGGCCACGAGGTCGACGCGTTCTGCACCCTCGTCGACCCCGAGCGGGACCCGGGCCCGACGCACGTCCACGGCATCACCACCGAGATGCTCGCCGGTGCCCCGACCTTCGCCGCCGTGCATCCCTACGTGGCCGGCCTCCTCTCGGGTCGAGTGGTCGTCGGGCACAACGTCGACAGGTTCGACCTCGCCTTCCTGTTGGCCGAGTGCCGGCGCCTCGGTGACGAACGCGTGCCCGACGGTGTCGTCACACTCGACACGCTGCTCGTGGCCCAGACCTACCTCGACCTGCCGGGCAAGGCCCGCCTCATCGACTGCTGCGACCGCTACTCGCTGACGTGGGCGGACCACCACAGTGCCCTGGGGGACGCCCGGGTCACGGCTGAGCTGCTCGGCGCCATGCGGTCGGAGCTGGGCGACGACCTGCTCGGTCTGGACCGCCTCCTCGACGACAGCAGGTCCAGGGCATGGCCGGGAGCGACGGACGCCCGGCCCGCCGCCTGGGGACGCTCGTACAGCCAATCCGCCTGAGGTCCGGCCGGGCCTCAGGGCCACGCCCTACGACTCAGGGCAGCGCCTCGATCGGTGGCACGACCATGGCCCGTTCGCGGGCACCGGCGAGCATCTCGTCGGACCCGTCCCCGTCGCCCGAGCCGGCCACGAGGGGTGAGCGGGTGAGCACCACGACGCCGGCCACCAGTACGGCCAGGGCGGCGAGCTCGAGGGCGACCCACAGGGCGCCGCCCCGCAGGACGTCGCCGAAGAGGGTGACACCGATGACGATGCTGATCAGCGGGTTGAGGGTGACGAGGGTCGTCCGTGACGCGGTGATCGGCCCGGCGTGCAGCGCGTTCTGGAGGAGGAACACCGTCCCGAGGCCGGTGACCGCCAGCATGTAGGGCTGGAAGTGGGTGAAGACGTGCCCCCACCCCTGCGACACGTAACCCGTGATGGCCTTGGTCAGCGACGCGCCGAACGCCGCAGTCACGGCCGTCGCCGCGCCGAAGGCGGCGGCACGCCACCAGCGCGGGCCCCGCATGCCGGCGGCGATGCACGCGGCGATGGCGCTGATCAGGATCGCCGAGGCCACCACCCACTGCGAGGTCGAGGGCAGCAATTGCCCGCCGTGGGGCCGGGCGGCCAGGAAGAACCCCCCGAGGCCCCCGACCACCAGGAGCGCACCGAGCCACTCGCGCGCCCCGAGCCGGTAGCGGAACCAGACAGCCAGGATCAGCAGCAGGAAGAGCAGCTCGGTGGTGAGGACCGGTTGGACCACGCTGAGCTCGCCGAAGCGCAGGGCGGTGGCCTGCAGGCCGAACTGCACGAGCATGAGGGCGAAGCCGACGAGCCAGATGCCCCGCTTGATGGCGTGGGACATGAGGCTGAGGCGGAGGGCCGACGACTCCGGGGCAGACTCCACGCCGATGCGTTGGAGCACGGAGGTGACGGCACTGGTGAGGGCTGCGAGAGCCGCCAGGAAGAATGCCACGGCCCCCGTTGTAGTCGGAATCGGTTGTCGGGGTGGAGTGGACCTGGCTGGGCCCGGGTCCACCCGCTACGCGTCGTCGGTGGTGCCGGTGGAACCGTCCATGTGGAGGCCGAGGTGGTAGCCCTCGAGGAACAGGTCGGCATCGTGTCGGCGCGGGTAGCGGGCCTCGAGTTCGCGGAAGCGGGGCGAGTGGTTGGGCTCGAGGAGGTGGGCGAGCTCGTGCACGACGACGGCGTCGAGCACCCAGGGGGGCGCGACCTTCAGCCGCGAGGAGATGCGGATCTCGCGTGTGGCCATGGTGCAGGAGCCCCAGCGCTTGGTCTGGTTCGTGGCCCACCGGATGGAGGACGGCGCCACCCCGTCGAGATAGGTGCGCCCGAGCTGCAGTGCCCGCTGCTCCAGCTCCGCATCCGAGGCGTGCAGGTGGGGCCGGTGGCGGGTGAGTCGGCGGGTGAGGTGCTCGACCATGTCGTCCCGGGCCGACCCACGCAGGTGCGAGGGCACGACGACGACGATCCGGTCACCCTCCCAATGCGCCCCGGCCGTCTTCTTCCGCCTCGTCGACACCCGGACCTCGACGTCCGGGGCGAACAGGGTGCTTGGCTGGGGGATCGAGGTCATGGCGCCACGCTACGGCCGGGCTGTGACGGGTGTGTCGGTGCGGGTGCCGGAAGCGGGCGGCCGGCGCTACTGGCCCGGCATCTCCCGCTTGCCGTAGGGCGCCGGTGCGACCTCCTCCGACTCCTCCAGGGTGTCCTCGTCCGACTCGGGCCGCAGGACCTTCCAGATGGCTGCCCCCAGGACGCCGCCTACGAGCGGGAAGATGATGAAGACCCACAGCTGGTCGAGCGCCCAGCTGCCCTGGAAGATGGCCGTGGCCAGCGAGCGGGCCGGGTTGACCGAGGTGTTGTCGATCGGGATCGAGATCAGGTGGATCACCGTCAGCGTCAGGCCCACGGTCAGCCCGGTCATGCCGACCGGCATGGACTTGCGGCTGGTGGAGGCGATGATGAACACGAACACGGCGGTGAAGAACACCTCGGCGAGCATGACCGCCCCGAGGGGGAACCCACCCGGCGAGTGGATGCCGTAGCCGTTGGAGGCGAAGCCGGACGCCTTGGCGCTGAAGGTGCCGACGTGGGAGGCGGTGGCCGACTGCACGCGGGTGGCGCTGGCGATGATGTAGATGATCAGGGCGCCCACGATGCCGCCGATCACCTGGCCGACGATGTAGAACGGCAGCTCCTTCGTCTTGGTCTTGCCGATCACCCACAGGCCGACGGTCACGGCCGGGTTGACGTGGCAGCCCGAGATGGAGCCGATGGCGTACGCGGCCACGAGGAGGCTGAGGCCGAAGGCCAGGGCGACGCCCAGGATGCCGACCGAGCTCAGGGGCCCCGAGAAGTGCCCGGTGGCGAGAATCGCAGTCCCGGCGCCTCCGACGACCAGGATCATGGTGCCGACCGCCTCGGCGATTCCGATGCGCACGCGCTCGTTCATGGGGGGGGGTCTCCTTTTCCTCTGGCGGTCCGCGCCTCAGTGCTCCGTCCGGAGCAGGCCGGACCAGTGCTCCGCAGGCTAAACAGCCGGTCCGGCGCAGCGGTGGATGGACGGAGCCGAATGGGACCCCGGTGCCTCGCCCGGTACGATGGTGGGGTGCGCCGCTACCTCACCCCCCGGTGCCTCGCCCTGCACGCGACGTTACTGATCCTCCTGCCCGCCTTCGTGTGGCTGACCGACTGGCAGTACCGTCGCGCCACCGGAGGCAACACGCTGAGCTGGGCCTACGTCTTCCTGTGGCCGGCCTTCGGCGTCTATGCGGTCTACACGTGGTGGAACCTGGTCGAGGATCAAGTGGCACGCCAGGAGGGGCGTTCGCGCAGCGGGGCCCGGGCGACCACGGCGGGTGCGGTGGACGCTGACGGGGCCACCGTCACCCCGCACACCGGACGGGCGCCCGGCTGGGCGCTGACCGGCGGACGGAAGAAGAACATCGCCATCGCCGCCTCCGCACCGATCGACGCCGAGACGGGCGGCAAGGGGGAGCGGTACACCGCCCAGACGCACGAGGAGGCAGCAAGGCTCGCCGCCTACAACCGCTACCTCGAGTCGCTCAGCGCCGAGGACGAGCGGGCCGGACGTGCGACGGGCGGCGGGAGATGAGCGACCTCCTGGTCTTCAGGGGCGACCGGGCGATGCACGGCGCAGTCGTTCGCTACCGCGTCATGGCGTTCATCGTCGGGACCGCACTGCTCGTGCTGACCGCCATCGTGATCTGCCAGTACGGGTTCGGCCTGAGATCGCAGATGAAGACCCCGGAGAAGATCGTGGCCCCGATCCATGGCTACCTCTACCTGCTCTACCTGGTGGTGGCGGCCGACCTCGCCCGCAGGGCCCGCTGGGGCCTCGGACGCATCCTGCTCGTCGTGTGCTCTGGTTTCGTCCCCTTCCTGGCCTTCATCGTCGAGCACCGCGTGTACCAGCAGATGCTGGCCGAGTGGGCGGCCGAAGGCACCGACATCACCGGAGGCACGGGCGGCGTGGGACCGGGTTCTGCGGCTGTGGCCCCCGATCCCGTCGGCTGAGCGCGTCGGAACGGCCGGCGCCCGAGATCCCTACCGGGCGCCGCGCACCAGCGCGCCCGGGCGGGCACCCGTGTCGACGCCGTCGCGGAAGGTCGTCACCCCGGACTTGATCGTCTCGACGTAGCCGACCGCCCCCTGCAGCAGGCGCTTGCCGCCGGCGGGCAGGTCGTCCACCACACGCGGGTTGGTGAGCTGCAGGTGGTCGTAGTCGATGAGGTTGAGGTCTGCGAGCATGCCGGGCTCGATCGTCCCCCGGTCGGTGAGTCCGTAGAGCCGGGCGGTGTCGAAGGTCTGCTTCTTCACCATCCACTCGAGGGGCAGGCGCTCGCCCCGGACCCGGTCGCGTGTCCAGTGGGTGAGCATGAAGGTCGGCTGCGACGCGTCACAGATCACGCCGCAGTGCGCACCACCGTCGCCGAGGCCGGCTGCGGACCGCGGGTGGAGCAGCATCTCGCGTGCCGCGTGGAGGTCGCCGTCGGAGTAGTTGAGGATCGGCACGTACAGGAGGCCCCGGCCGTCGTCCGCGAGCATGGCGTCGTAGGCGACGGACAGCGGGGGCCGGCCCGTGGCCGCGGCGATGCCGGCCAGGGACCGCTCGGGCCCCGGCTCGTACTCGGGCGGGTCGCCCAGGATGTAGGTCGTCTCGAAGGCCTGGTCCATGCGCTCGGCCGTCTCGGGGTCGGGCCGCCAGGACTCGATGGCCTCGCGCACCTCTGCGGTGCGGAGCGCGGTGACCAGGTCGTCGGCCGACAGGCCCCGGGCCTTCAGCTCCTGGTAGGCCGGGATCTGGTCCAACAGGCTGTAGGTGGTGAAGTGGCCGGACAGGAGGCCGAAGCCGCGCCCCGCCACCTGGGGCCAGAGGTCGGCGCCGTCGGCCACCGCACGGAGCGACTCGTCCATGAGCTCGCGCCACAGGTCGGGTGCGGCATTCACCTGGACCATGGCGAACGTGACGGGCCGCTGGATGGCGGCCGACAGCCGTCGCATCCAGTCGACCTCCTCCTTCGGGGCCAGGATGTCCTCGCCCGCCGTGCCGGCCGGTGCCAGCTCGAAGATGCCCGTGCCGAGCTCGCCCAGGGCGGCACCGATGCCGAAGAGCTCGTCCTCGGCAGCAAAGGTGCCCGGGACCGGCTCGCCGTCGATGGCCCGGTGGGCCAGGGTCCGCGACGTCGAGAAGCCGAGGGCGCCGGCGGCGACCGCCTCCTTCACGAGCCGCTTCATGGCGGCGATGTCCTCGGGTGTGGCCGGCTCGTTGAGCGCGCCCCGCTCGCCCATCACGTAGGAGCGCACGGCCCCGTGGGCGATCTGGGTGCCGACGTCGACGGTCCAGCGCCGCTCGTCGAGGGCGTCGAGGTACTCGGGAAACGTCTCCCAGCCCCAGGTCATGCCCTCGGACAGTGCGGTGCCGGGGATGTCCTCCACGCCCTCCATGAGCCCGATCAGCCACTCGTGGCGGTCGGGACGGGCGGGTGCGAAGCCGACCCCGCAGTTGCCGGTGACGAGGGTGGTTACCCCGTGCCAGCTGCTGGGGGCGAGGACCTCGTCCCAGGTTGCCTGGCCGTCGTAGTGGGTGTGGATGTCGACCCAGCCCGGTGTCACGAGCAGGCCGTCGGCGTCGACGGTGCGGACCGCCTCCTCGCCACGGTGGTCGCCCACCCCGGTGATGCGGCCGTCGCTCACGGTGATGTCCGCTATGCGGGCCGGTGCTCCGGTCCCGTCGACGACGGTGCCCCCCTGGATGACGAGGTCGTGCATGGAATCTCCCCCTGTAGTGCCTCCGATGATGCTGGCACGGCCCCGGGTGGGGCGCAATGGCGGGGGAGGGACCCGGGTCAGCGGGGTGGGATGGAGTAGGTGACCTGGGCCTTGGCCACCAGCGCGTCGTCGGCCGTCGAGTGGAGGGCCACGTCGACGACGCCGAGCCTCGATCCGAGCTTGAGCACGGTGCCCGCGGCCACGACGTCGACCAGGGCCGGCTTGCGGAGGAAGTCGATGTGGAGGCTGGTGGTCACCGACAGAGCCACGGGCCCGATCTGGCCCACCACGGCGAGCCACGCGGCACAGTCGGCCAGTGCCATCAGCGACGGGCCCGACACGGTGCCGCCGGGCCGGACGTTCGACTCGTCGACCGACAGCCGCAGCCGCACCCCGCTGTCGCTGACCTCTTCGACCGTGTACGGCAGGTCGCCGGGGAACGCGGCGTCCAGGAACACCTGGAGCTCGGCGACGTCCATGGCGGGCGGGGGCGGCATGCGGAGGGATCGTACCCAGTCGGGGACCGTGCCCGGTCGGGGTACCGCCCGAGGCCGTCCCGCGGTGCGCCTCCGTCGGGCAGACTGTCCGGCGGACCGGGCCACGAGGTTCCGGACGGGAACGATGCGGGGGATGGCCAGTGAGCGACGACGAGGCAGCGGCCGAGCTGGCCCACCGGGCGGGCCAGGTACTGCGTGAGCTCCAGGACGGCCCACTCGAGGGCAAAGAGCTCGGGACGGCGGGCGACCGGCGCTCACACGAACTGCTGCTCCGACTGCTGGCCGAGCGGTTTCCGGGGGACCGGGTGCGGTCCGAGGAGGACGATCAGGCCACGGAGTTGGCCGAGCCGGACGGGCGGGTGTGGATCATCGATCCGCTGGACGGGACCCGCGAGTACTCCGAGCGCCGCACCGACTGGGCCGTGCACGTCGCCCTGGCCGTCGACGGCCTCCCCGTGGTCGGAGCGGTGGCTCTGCCGGGGCTCGACCTCGTGCTCGACACCGGGAGCCCGCCCGCCCTGGCACCGCTGCCGCCGGTCCCCCGGCTGGTGGTGAGCCGGACCCGGCCCCCCGACTTCGTGCCCTTCGTGGCCGAGCGGCTCGGTGCCGACACGGTCCCCATGGGGTCCGCCGGCGCCAAGATCTCGGCGGTCATCCGGGGCGAGGCCGAGGTCTACGTCCACGCCGGGGGGCAGTACGAGTGGGACTCGTGTGCACCCGTGGCCGTGGCCCTGGCCACGGGGCTGCACGCGAGCCGCATCGACGGCACGCCTCTGCGCTACGCCCGGGCCGACCCGTGGCTGCCCGACCTCGTGGTGTGCCACCCGGCCCTGGCCGACGCGGTGCTCGCCGCGGTTGCCGACTCGGGGCTGGCGGGGGGCGGGTGACCCGATGACAGAGGCACCATCCACGCCGCCGGCCGTCTTCGACCCGGCCCCGCTCGGGCCGCTGACGCTCAAGAACCGCATCATCAAGTCGGCCACCTTCGAGGGGGCCTCGCCCCGAGGCGTGGCGACCGACGACCTCGTCGCCTTCCACGAGCGGGTGGCCCGCGGCGGGGTGGCCATGACGACGGTCGCCTACCTGGCCGTGTCGCCGGAGGGGCGCACCGACCGGCACTGCATCCAACTCGGCCCGGATGCCCTCGACGGGCTGTCCCGGCTGACCGCAGCCGTCCATGATGCCGGCGCTCTCGCCTCCGCACAGATCGGTCACGCCGGGCCGGTGGCGAACTCGAAGTCCAACCGTGCGCCTTCGCTCTCCCCCAGCCGCCGCTTCGGCGCGTCCGGGGCGCTGACCCGGGCCGCCACGCCGGCGGACATCGCGAGGATCATCGACGACTACCGGCGGGGAGCGGCGGTCGCCGCCGAGGCCGGGTTCGACTGCATCGAGATCCACCTCGGGCACAACTATCTCCTGAGCTCGTTCCTGAGCCCCCGGCTCAACAAGCGGACCGATGGATGGGGTGGATCGCTCGAGCACCGGGCGCGCTTCCCCCGCGAGGTGGTGGCCGCTGTGCGCGAGGGTGCCCCCGACACTGTGGCGGTCACCGCAAAGCTCAACATGGCCGATGGTGTGCCGGGTGGCTTCGACCTGCCCGAGAGCATCGACGTGGCCGCCATGCTCGAGGCCGACGGGCACCTCGACGCCCTGGAGCTGACCGGGGGCAGCTCGCTGTCGAACCCGATGTACCTGTTCCGGGGGGACGCCCCGCGGGCGGAATTCGCCGCGACACTGGCCCAGCCCCTGCGGCTCGGCTTCAACGTGGTGGGGAGGCGGTTCCTCAAGGAGTACCCGTTCGAGGAGGCGTACTTCTCGGACCAGGCGCGTAAGTTCCTGGCCGCGCTCGACCTCCCGCTGATCCTGCTCGGCGGGGTGAACCGTCTGGACACGGTGGAGGAAGCCCTGACCGAAGGGTTCTCCTTCGTGGCCATGGCCCGGGCCCTGCTGCGCGAGCCCGACCTCGTCGGCCGGTGGGCGCAGGGGCAGCGTGACGATGGGCTCTGCATCCATTGCAACCGCTGCATGCCCTCCATCTACAGCGGCGCCCGCTGCACGGAGCTGCGGACCGGGTCCGCCTGAGCCTCAGTCCAGCGTCGGCTGGCCGTCGGTGTCCTCGACGAAGCCCTCGGCGTCGCCCGGCACGATCGGTGCGTCGAGGTCCCACCCCTCGGGGTCATCCTCGCGTGCACGAGTCAGCCTGGATGGCTCACCCAGGCCGTCGGGGTCGTCGATGACCCCGTCGAGCGTGGCGATCTGCTCGGGGTCATCGAGCTCGGCGCCTGCCTCCTCGAGCTCCTTCTCGTCGACCTGGAAGTGCGGGTCGAGCGAAGGGTCGAGTTCCATCTCTTCCTGGAACTCGGGATCGAGCCGCGACGCCTCGTCGGCGGCATCGTCGCCCTGATCGAAGGTTTCAGTTCCGCTCATTGTCACTCCGGTGTCTCGTGCCCGGAACGCTTCCGGGCCATCCGGCAGCTGCCGGCCACGTCACGATCGTAGGGGTTCCGGGCGAAGGTGACCCAGGGCCATTCGTCCCGAGTCGATCCGCCCCACTCAATACTCTGCGATCGACCCGCCCGGCACGACGGCCAGCTCTGCGTGCTCGAGGTGGTGGGCGAGGTCGGGATCGGCACCGGCGCCGGGGCCCCTCGGGATGAGCAGCGCGGCCACGACGGCCACGACGGTCATGACGGCCAGAAAGAAGAAGCCCCTGGTGTAGTCCGACTCGGCCGGGTACCCGTCCCTCAGGATCTCGGAGGCCACGATGCTCGACATGACGGCGGCACCGATGGCCCCGCCGATGGTCCGGATGTTGGCGTTCATGCCGCTGGCCACGCCGGTCTGGGCCGGGGGGACGGCCTGGACGATGAGGTTGGACATGGCCGAGAAGGCGAGACCGAGTCCGACGCCCAGCAACGTGCTGGCGAGGTAGATCTCCCACTTCTCGCTGTGGGCGAAGGCGAGCAGCAGATACGCACCGGTGGAGGCGGTCGAACCGATGATGACCGCCGACTTCGATCCGATCGTCGCAGCGAGGCGCCCGGACAGCAGCCCCCCGATGAACATGGTCACGGTGAGGGGCAGCAGGAACAGTCCCGACTGGATGATGCTGGCACCGAAGCCGTAGCCGGTGGACGTGGGGGTCTGGACGAACTCGGGCAGGAAGCCGATCACCGAGTACATGCCGATGCCGAACATGAATGCCACCAGGTTGTTCGTCCATACGGCCCGGCGCCGCATCATGTGCATGTCGACCAGCGGCTCGACGGCCCGGAGTTCGACCCACACCCAGGCGACGGCCAGGACGGCGGCCAGTGCGACCAGTCCGAGGACCTTGGGCGAGCCCCAGCCCCACGACGGCGCCTCGCTCACCCCGAGCAGGAGGGCGACCAGCCAGCCCGACAGCAGGACGGCCGCCAGCCAGCTGACCCGACCCGGGGTGCGCAAGGGGGACTCCGGCACGAACAGCCACGCGCACAGGGTGGCGATGACGGCGATCATCAACGGGATCCAGAACAGCCAGTGATAGTTCAGGTGACTCACGATGGGTCCGGCCAGCACGATGCCTGCCCCACCGCCGACGGCGGCCATGGCGGCGATGATGCCGACGGCGCCGGCCACCTTCACGCCGGGGAACTCGTCGCGCACGATGCCGAACGACAGAGGCAGGACGGCACCGCCGATGCCCTGGATCGCCCGGGCGATGATGAGCACCGTGATGCTGTGGGCGAGGCCGGCGACGACGGAGCCGGCGGCCAGCGCGGCGAGCGTGACGACCAGCATGCGCTCCTTGCCGACCATGTCGCCCACCCGTCCGAGGATGGGGGTGAAGATCGACGCCGACAGCAGGAACGCGGTCAGCACCCACGTGACCGTGTTCTGGGTGGTGTGGAGATCGTGCTGGATGGTCGGCAGGACCGGCGACACCAGCGACTGGAGGAGTGAGTACGCGATCGTCCCGAGCAGCAGGACGGTGAAGGTGACCTGGTAGCTGGACCGCGTCGAGGTGACGGCCATGCGTGCTCCGATCGGGGACGGCGCCGGCGGGTGCCGGACGGGTCCCATTGTGCCACCCGGGGTGCAGGCCCCGATCGCACATATGTGCTGTCCGGGCGCCTGGATCGGCCGGGCGGGCGCGCAGTACCCCGGCCGGATGCGCCCGTGCGGTAGGACGCACCGCCCGACCTCGGGGGTAGCGTGCGGGGCCGACGGACCACCGACGGGGGACCGGATCGACGAGGGAGCACCGTATGCCCGAGCCAGCACCACAGGGTCCGGTCGTGGCGCCGGGGGTCGGATCGGGCGCCGCACCGGGCTGTGTCGTCGACCGGTCGACGGGACCCGAAGGTGCCGCGACGGCCACCTTCGACCCCTCCCGCACCTACCGCTACCGCCTGTCGCGTGCCTGGGACCCGGCCGGTCCGGTGGTGGCGTTCGTCATGCTCAATCCGTCGACCGCTGATGCCGCGTCACTGGACCCGACGGTACGCCGATGCATCGGGTTCGCCCGGGCATGGGGGTTCGGTACCCTCGAGGTCGTCAACCTCTTCGCCTTCCGTGCCACGGCCCCGGCGGACCTGGTCCGGGCCCCGGAGCCGGTGGGCGTGGGCAACGACCGGGCCATCGTCGACGCCGTCCGCCGGGCCGACCGGGTGGTGGTGGCCTGGGGCACCCGGGGGACCCACTTGGGCCGTGGCGTTGCGGTGTCCGCCCTCCTCGGGAGCTGCCGGGTGCGTCCGGTGGCCCTCGGGACCACGAGGGACGGCCACCCTCGGCACCCGCTCTATGTCCGTGGCGATACCGCTTCGGAGCCGTGGCTGCCAGCCTGACCAGGGAGTTCCCGACCGATTCCTGGTCACGCGGCGAGGAGCGGCAACCAGTGGTGCGGCACGGACCGTAAACACCTGTAGACATCCGCAACTCCGAGGTGCATGATGGGATTGTGGAACCAGACGAGACGGCGGGAGCGGCTGGTGGCCAGGCGGCGTCCGAGGTCTGGACGAGGAAGCGCCAGCCGAAGAGCGAGCTGCGCCAACTGATGCTGGACACCGGCCGCGAGATCCTCCAGGAGGAGGGCATCGAAACCAGGTCGAGCAATCTCACCTTCAAGCGGGTGTTCGATCGGGTGGAGCGCGACACGGGCCGCCACCTGACCAACGCCTCGGTCATCAAGCGCATCTGGGAGGATCAGTCCGACTACCAGGCCGACGTGCTGGTGTCCATCGCCCAGGACGAGAACCGGCCCGAGGTCGGCGCAACGATGGCCGCTGTCGAGGACGTGCTGGCCTCCACCGACCTGTCGAGCGTCGAGGGTCGGTTACGGGGGATGTCCCAGCTCTGCCGGGTGGCCGGTGCGGCCAGCCGCGAGGCCATTGCCGCGTCGACCAACTGGCCGCTGTGGGTCAGCGTCGTGGCCATCGCCTCGACGTCCACCAACGACGACCAACGGGAGCGCATGCGCGCGGCGCTCGCCGAGGGATACGAGCTGGTGACCGAGTTCTGGGAGGGGGCCTACGGGGGGCTGATCGCCCTCCTCGGGCTCCGTCCCCGCGCACCGCGGACGGTCCGACAGTTCGCCATCGCCGTCTCCGCTCTGTCCGAGGGGGACTCGTTGCGCCACCATGTCGACCGGACGCAGGTGACCGTGGACCTGCCCACCGGACGGGACGGCCAGATCCAGGAGTGGACGCTCTACTCGCTGGCCGTCGACGCCGTGGCCCAGCAGTTCTTCGAGGTCGACCCCGACTACGTACCGCCCGGCTCCTAAGCGGGCCCGTTCGGTCCGTCGGCCTCAGTAGGGGGGCACCGGCGCCTCATTGCCGAAGCCGAAGCCGGCCCGGATGAGGGGGAGGTCGGCCATGGTGCGCACCCCTGCAGGAGCCGCGCAGAGCGCCGGTATGGCGTTGACCGCCTGCATGGCCGTCGCCACGCTGGCCGCCCGCACGTGCTCGGCCAGCGGGAGGGGCCGCTCGTAGGACATGAGGGTGAGGAGGTGGGCCCGGATGGAGGGCTCGCCCTCCAAGGTGAGCGTCCAGCCGTCGAGCGGGGTCGGCCAGTGGATCGGGTACTCACCCCCTACGGTCCACAGCGTCTCGATCTCGACGAGGCACCGGCCGGCGCGCAGGCCGCGCCAGTGCCAGCGCTGACCGGCCACGGTGCCGGACGGCAACGTGATCCCGAAGATCTCATGGTCCTCGGTGGCCAGCGTCAGCTCCACCTCGGAGGTGATGTCGTCGAGCCCGGCGCCGAGCGACTCGCCGATGAGGGCGACCTCCTCCATGAAGATGCCGCTGTTGAATCGGAGGAAGTCACTGGCCTCCTCGGTGACCTCCCCGGGGGGTCGGCCGAAGCGCATGTTGTCGAAGGTGATGTGCGTCGACTCGTAGAAGGACCAGTCGGCCCGCTCCTGGAGGGTGACCTTGTCGATCGACCGGGACATGCCGGATAGGGCGAGTGGCAGCACCCCGCTCAGGTTCCCCGGATTGAGCCCGGTGCCGTGGACCGACGAGTCGCCCACCGCGCAGGCGGCCTCGAGACGCTCCAGGTCCGGGGCCGGGAGCGAACGCGGGTGGAAGAGGAAGGCGGTGGTCGCTACGTTGGCGCCGCTGGTCAGGATCCGGCAGACCTCGTCGAGGGACGCGTGCCGGGGGAAGTAGGCCACGCAGTCGGCGCCGAGGGCGAGGAGCTCGTCGATGTCGCGTGTGGCGAGCACACCGCACGGCCGGCGCCCGGCCAGGACCGCCGCGTCGACACCGTCCTTGTCGGCGGCGTAGACCTTGGCGCCCACCAGCTCCATGTCGGGACGGTCGAGCACGGCGCGTATGGCCTCGACCCCCTGGTTGCCGGTGGCCCATTGGACGACCCGATAGCTCATGTGCGGCCTTTCCGACGTCAGGTGATTCGGTCGTTGCGCATCGTACGGCCGGGAGCGGGCCGACGCGAGACCGGTCGCACCCGTGTCATCCATCGGACGCCCGGCTGCGACTACTTCACATGAGCGTCGACGCCGTCACCTACCAGCAGCTGTCGTCCCGGCTGGAGATCGAGGACATCGACTTCGCCTCCTTCCGGGAGCGTCCGTTGCCCCCCGATGCACTGCGCTGCCTCCGGTACATGCACGACGTGGAGAGCCACACCGTGTGCTAGCTCCGTGACATCCTCGTGACGCGGGCCCACCGCGACCCCGACATCACCTCGTTCCTCACGTTGTGGAATTACGAGGAGTTCTGGCACGGCGACGCCATCGGCCGGGTGCTCGCCCCGCACGACGACGCCGCGACCGCCCGGATCGCCGCCCTCCGTCAGCATCTCCCGAAGGGCGACCGGTGGCGGCCGCTGGGCTTCCAGCTCGCCCTCGGCGCTCACGCCCCACCTGGCCCCCGTGCACATGACGTGGCCCCCGTGCACATGACGTGGGGCGCGGTCAACGAGTGGACCACGCAAGCCGCCTATGCCCGGCTGGCCAAGGTGGCCGACCACCCGACGTTGTCGGTCCTGCTCCGCCGCTTCTGGGCGCCGGTCGGTTCCGGCATCGCGGCAGCCTGAGGACCGGCCGATGTGCATCGGGGCGCATCGAACGGCCGGCCCGACGCGCCTTCGTGGTGCGGTGCGGGCGCAGGTCAACCGCGTCGCCGTCGTCGGCACCCTCCTGATCGTGCTCCCGGTGGTCATCGTCGCCGGGCGGGTGCGGCGGTTTGGACGCCGGGCGGGTGCGGCGGGGTGCGTGCGTGCTGGCCGCACTGTGCGGGGTCAGGTTCGAGGCCCGCGGCCGTCCGGGACCGGGTGGGTCGGTGGTCGTGGCGAACCATTCGAGCCCGATGGACATCCCGGCGCTCCTCCGGGCGGATCCTGACGTGCGGTTCGTGGCGGCGGCGGACCTGTTCCGCATCCCGTTGCCGGCCTCGGCGATGGTGCGATCGGGACGCTACCCATCGACCGACGCGACCACGACCGGGCGACCGACCAGCTCGACGGCATGGTGGCGCGGGGCGATGCCGGCGGTCATGGCGACCTCGCGGTCTTCGCGGAAGGTGGGACCGCCACGCCCTCCGCGACCGTGTCCACGAGGTCGTCCGGGCTGCAGCCGAGGCCGCATGACGCCATCTGGACGGCCGGCCGGGGAACCGACCTGCACCATGCCGGTCCCCACCTGCTAGAACGGATGACAGTCGTCGGGTCGGCGGTGGCCCGACGGTGGATCGCCCGATGATCGAGGAGTGGGGGACATGACCAACCGCCGTCCGCAATTGCGCCGCGAGGAGACCCGGGCCCTGTTCGTCGAGGCCGGCCGTGCCATCCTCAAGGAGAACGGTCTGGGTGCCGGTGGGGACGTACTCACGCTGAAGCGGGCACGTGACCGGGTGGAGTCGGACTTCGGTGTCCGATTCGTCAACGCGTCCCTCATCGGCCGGATCTGGAGGGACCAGTTCGACTACCAGACCGAGGTCCTCGAGACGATCGCCGCCGACGACAGCATCGCCGAGGTCGAAGCATCGCTCGACCAGGTGACGTCGATGCTGGCGAACCTGGACGTGCGGTCGGCGTCCTCGCGCCGATGGTCGCTCCAGGAGATGTGCCGGGTCGTCAGTGCGGTTCACCTCGACACGCTCCGGGGGTCGACGGACTGGGCCCTGTGGATCGGCATCCTGGCCACGACCGCAGTGGGCTCCGACTCCTCGCGCCAGGAGCGGATCGATGCCTCCCTGCGGAAGTCCTACGAGGACGTCACCACCCAGATGGAGGCGATCTACTCGTCACTCCTCGAATTCATCCGCTACCGCGTCCGGCACGGGCTCACGGTCCGCCAGTTCGCCATCGCTGCGGCGGCGCTGACCGAGGGCTGCGTGCTGCGTGACCGCGTCGACTCGGTGGAGATGAACGGGATCGTCAGACCAACGGGTCGAATCGGCGAAGATCAGGAGTGGACGCTGTTCGGGCTCGCCCTCCACGGGTTGGCCGAGCAGTTCTTCGAGATCAACGTCGAGTGGGAGTTGGAGCACGCGCTGCTGCAGGCCCCCGACAGCGGACTGGCCGGCGACCCGGGACTCGCGTAGCCCGGAACGCCCGGCGGTGGCCACCGGGTGCCACAACGCTGCTGGACCGACATCACCCGATCGGCGGACGGGACGCACCCCACAGGGCGTTCCGGGAACGGAGTCACCATGGGCAGGACCGAACTCGATCCCCGTGCGGTGTCGCGGGTGATCGCCGCGTACGGGTTCGAGGCGCTCCGAGGCCGCAAGGGAACCGGATCGGGTGCCGCCCCCGCCCACCGACTCGCCGAGCTCCATCTCGACGGGTTCGACTCCGACAAGCGGACCGTGGCCAGGAAGGCCGCCCGGGGCATGCCGCCCGGCGCTCCTCCGGCGTCGACGGCCACGCCGTTCGACTTCGCCATGGCCGCCCAGTTCGACTGGTCGAGGAACGGCGGGCAAGCCAGCTTCCAG
Organism: Acidimicrobiaceae bacterium; assembly: GCA_003164095.1. GTDB lineage: Bacteria > Actinomycetota > Acidimicrobiia > Acidimicrobiales > RAAP-2 > Bog-756. Next base: position 54,041 of record PLRX01000036.1, read on the forward strand.
GCGGCACTGGAGATCATCGGCGAGGTGTTCCCCCCGCTCGGGCCCGAGGACCTGCTCGCCGCCATCGCGTCGCTGCTCCGCCTGACGGTCCAGGTCGAGCTCGACGATCCAGACGCTCGGTTCCTGACGGCGTCCGGCGTCCAGGCCGTGGCGCTCGACTACATCCGGAGCCAGGGCATCCGGCAGGCCGCCGGACCGACATCCGGTCGAGCCGCCTCCGAGGAGTCGCTCGCGTGGGCTACATGGCTCGTCGAACAGCGGCGCCAGGAGTCGCGTCAGACATCGGGGGGCTACGAGGCGGTGCTGACCTTCGGTCTGCTCCTGCTCCGACGCCGGCCCAAGCCGGGGTACTCGATCACCGGGATCGTCCGCTCGGCCCAGTCGCTGTGGGTCGGCGGGATGCACCGGGCCTTCCTGGAACCGGAGCTGTACCCGGAGTACCACCGGAAGCGCCCGCCCGCCGAGGTGTCCGCGGCGACCGGGCTGCCTCCGGGGGACGGGCAGATCGAGCGCGCCATGATCGACCTGATCATCGGGATGACCGAGGAGAGCCTCTTCGCCGTCAATCGGAGCGACCTCGAGAGCAGGGTGATCGTCGATGCCCTCGACAACTACCGGACGGCGGGAAGCGCCGTCCGATTGGACGCGGTCACGGAGGCCACGGGCGCGGACATGGCAGTGGTCAGGGAGCGGTTCCCGACCGACGAGGACCTTGCATCGGCATGCCTGCGCTGGCTGGCGGGGGAGTGGACGGGGTTCGACGTGTTCGCACGCCAATTCCGGAACGCTGCGTCGGGGGGCGTCGTGATACTCCTCGACTGGGTGAGCGGCGTGAGGCGCGAGTACCCGGCCCTCCTCGACGCGGCGGGCTTCGCCGCGGGAGACCCGGCGTTCGACGAGGTCGTCGCGTTCGTATCCGTCGTCCTCGGGCAGACGACCGCGGGGAGGAGTGCCGTGCCCAGCCCGGCTGATGTGAAGCGGGCCCGTGCCTGCGTGGGGGAGGCGGCCCGTGGAGGTGACTGGCGGGTGCTGGCCCGCCTCCCGGGCAGGCGATCCACTCCGGCGCGCTGACTGACCGGAACGGGTCGGACCCGCGAGCCACCGGGTGGTCACCACAAAATGCTCACTGGTGAGCATGGGACCGGGGTGACACTGGCGGTGGGCGGCGGACGCGCCTGCACTTGCGGCGGAGTGGGAGTTCGAGGGGGCCGGGCGGGAACCTCGGCGGGATGGCTGACGGTCGGCGGACCGGCGGCCCCCGCCCGGCCCTCTCCACTCCCCACCGGTCAGGACGCGGTGCTGCCAGGGATGCCGTGTCATCCGGATCCTGGCATGACATGCACGTCACGGGGCCCGACCTGGTCGCCGCAGGAGTCGCACACCAGGACGAGACGGCTGACCGTGACCGGACGGACCATCCATGTCGGACGCAGCACGGCCACCGCGGAGGGCCGGGTCGACTACGAGGACGGATGGTTGGTCGCGCACGCCACGACCACCTGCATCATCCTCCGGCCTTGAACGGCGCGACGGACTCGGCGTGACCCTGGGTGCCGGGTCGGGGTGGCACCCGGCACCTGTGATGCACCCGAGGTCCGACCGGGTCGGGCCACGTCGTGTTCAGCCGTAGTGGCGCAGGTCACTCCAGAATGACGACCACGACCCACGGGGTCCTGTGCATGTCCAGATACCAGTTCCGTTCTCGTCGTTGTCCACGTTGTCCGGGCCGCGGATCGTTCCGCTGTACCGACAGTCGGCGAAGTGGGGGCGGAGCTGATCCACACTGCCGACGGCGATGACAACCTGGTCGAGCGCATCGCCGGGGCCCCAGAGCCAGTAGGTGTTGTGACCAGAGAGCGGTTCCGGGAGGCCGTAGCTCCGCCCGTAGACATCGAGCGCACCCGCCTCTCCATAGTTGGCCGTGAAGATCGAGGTCTCCTCGCGCTCCCGCACGGGTAGCCCGTCGTACACGGTAGCCACCTGCGCAGTGAGTCGAGGCCATCCGACCGTCTCTCCGAGGTCGTAGCTGGTCTTGTGCAAGAACGTCATCCGGGCGAAGGATGACATCGGCAACACCGGCAGGACGAACGCCACCGTGAGCACCGCCCCGACGATCGGCGCGGCGAGCCAGAGCCTCCGGCGGGTCCGCGCCGATCGGTGGTGCTCGACCCAGCATCCTCCGGCCGCGAACAGGAGGGGAAGTGTCCCGGCTGTGTAGTACGGACGACCGGGAATCACCACGAACACGTACGCCACGACGAGCCCGATGGTGACCAGTGCGAAGTGGAGCTCCCGACGCTGCATCAGGTGGCGAATGCCGACGACCACGATCGGGAACGCCAGGAGTCCGACGAGGATCACCTGGGCGGGCACGAAGCTCGCGTAGTCGCCCGATCCGGAGTGCTCGATGCGCAGCGAACGCGCCATCGCCAGACCCGGCAGGTTGTTCGTGAGCTGCCACACCAGGTTCGGCGACCACAACACGAGGGCGACGCCACCCCCGATCCATGGCCACCGCGTCGCCAGCGCCGATCGGGCAGACGTGGCGAGGAGCCCGATACCGAGGGCGATGCCGAAGAGGAGGATCAGGTCCTTGTTCTCCAGACCGATTCCGGCGACGAAGCCCACGGCCAGCCAGTAGCGCGGCCGTCCGTGCACGACGGACCGCAGGACGAACAGGATCGCGAACGTCCAGGCAGCCAGGTCGTAGACCGTCGTGCCGGCAAGATGGGCTGATCCGAGCAGGATCGGGGTACACGCCATGGCGACTGCGGAGAGGAGTTGGGCAAACCTCTTTCCGCCGAGCTCCCCGGCGGTGAGGCCCGTGCCGACCACGACGACACCGCCCGCCAGGGCCGGAACGACGCGGACGGCAGTGGGAGTGGTGCCGAGCAGGGTCGTGCCGAGCCGCGTCAGGAGCGGGGCCAACGGCGGTTGGTCGACGTAGCCGAATGCCGGGTGTCGACCGCTGGCGATGAAGTAGAGCTCGTCACGATGGAAGCCGTAGCGGGCGCTCACGCCCAGTTCCAGCGCGACCAGGGCACCAGCAACCCACCAGACACCGGTGTAGAGAGCGCGGTCCATCTGGCGATCCGTCTGCGAGCCTCGCCCCGCCACCTCAGCTACCGGCCCAGTTGGCGAATCGACGTCAGTCGACACCTCCCGGATGGTAGCGATGGGACACTCGACGTGCTCGGCTCGACAACGGACACCCACGGGCAGGATCTCGGGTCGTCTGCAACCGGTGGCAGTCGCGCATCTGTCATGGCGCAAGGCGAGCTGGAGGTTGGCGTCGCTGCGACGTCGGCCGACGGGCCTGGAACCTACGGAGCACTCGGAGTCCGTTCGGAGCGGTCCGAGCCGCTGGCGAGCCGGTCAGTCCGCTCCTGGTCCGGACTCACTCGGGACGCAGAGGATGACGGCTCCCGAGTCCGAAGCCACCACCCACCTCGTTCCGAGATGGACGACCTCGTAGCTGCTCCTGTCGCGACCAGTGGACCAGACCCCGTGCTCGAACGCTTGGATGTAGAACCGACGCATCGTGGGGGCGACCTGGGGGTCCTTGGTCCCACTGCCAAGGCATTTCGCGAATTGACTCGTCGCCATCGAGCTCATCCGTACGCGAGACGGATCGACAGTCGAGCGCAGGAGGTCGATCGGAAGCGGTTCCCCCCGATCGGGTGGACGAACGGCGCGCCCGGCGCCGAACCTCGACGGCTGGCGGGCGAACACCTGCGTGGGCGTCCGCTCGTAGTGCCGAGTCCGGTAGCCGACGACGGTCCGGCCGTTCGGACTCAGATAGATCGTGAACTTCTCAGCGGTCAGCGTCAGTCGGCCGGAATCCTGCCGCACGACACCACCCTTCTCCACCGCCTTTGCCGCCAGGAAGCGGATCTCTCGAATCGCGACCTCGGGCAGGACCTGGTGGCGGGTGGTGAATGCGCGCTGAGCTGTCGCCGACACCAGAAGCGACCCACTGTGGATCGGGGGAATGACGTCGTCGACATACTCGTCGTCATCGTCGTCATCGTCGTCATCGATCAGATCGAAGTCTTCGTCGACAGTCAGTCGCGGCCTGGCGATCCCCATCGGGAGGGAGGTGCGGCCGGGGGCCATCCTCTCGGGTTGGGGTGGAACGACGTGTTCCGGGATGCCACAGTTCTGGGCGTCGATGGCCACCGGGCGATCACAATCTGCTCCGGTGAGCTCACGGCAGCGAAGTTTTGGAGACGTCACGACGGGCTCGTCTGCATCCCGCCAGAATGCCATGACTCGAACCGGTCAGAAGCCCTCGACCGTCGGGGCTATGAGGCAGGCGAGTGTCGGGAGCTTCCGAGTCGGCACAGTGGAGCATCGCCCGAGGGGGTCTCGTTCGAGTGCACTCGGCGTGGGCTGATGCACGATCTATACGCGGAACCCGACACGGAGGTTCACGCGGAAGTCCCGCCCACGTGGGAGGGGGCCAACACGTCTGGTGACTGGGCGCAGCGGATCTCTCGGAACGCGTAAGGGCCGTTTTCAGAACGCGTAAGGTTCGCGTAGCTCTGATTGTGCTGCCCGTACCCAATCTCCCGTTCTGCGAGACATGACTCTCCCCAGGGACCTTTGCCCTTTCCCTTCAGTCCCTGGGCGCTCGCGCCGATGATCAGCCGCGCATTCGGCGCAAGGCGATGAGCGAAGGTCGGTGTGGGACTTCAGAAGCGATTCAACCGTGGGCGGTCGCGTGGGCGCTGTCGGAGCTCGATCCGGCGGATTGCCATGCTCACATTCGTCGGCCTGATTGCCATGCCTGCTGTGGGAGCGCTTGGCCTGGCGTCAGGCCAAGATTCCGCATTCGCCGCCGTGTCGGCGAATCCCCTGGCAGGAGACCACCAACGCGGAGCTGTTGCGCACGTGCTCCGTCCGATGGACGTCAGTGTTCTCTCTGACATCCCGAATCCGGCAGCCAACCCAAGCGACCGACCTGCGTGGTCATCGTGTGCCCGCGGCGCCGACATGGACAACTCCCCAAAGTGCACCAGCGTCGTTCTCACCTACATCGACGTCGGTCGCGCGAACATCGGAGTCAAGCCGATGGTGGCTGGCTGCTTCCGATGGCGGCATCTTCGCCTTCGATGCACCGTTCTTGGGGGCGGGAAGACCGAACTTGACTCATCCGGCAGCGCGAATCTTTGGGCACCACAACGTGACTGAATGCAAGCAACCACCACAGGAGCGGAGAGGCCTTCCTTCGCCATCGACATCCACCAGCCGCCCGAGGCGGATGACGTGCTCAGCCACTCCTGGGGGTGCTGCGAACCAACGGGAACAGGCCCAACCGCGGACTCCTATCCCACCACCGGACTCAGCACGCCGCACACTAGGCTCCGACTGGGCAGCCTGCCCGTGGGCCGGGCTCGAAAAGCAAGAGCGGAAGGAATTTCGAACAGTGGCCACTTCAAGGACGATTCTCTTTCTCGGTCCGATTGGCAATTCTGATCAACGAGCCGCTGAGTTCTTTGTCCGAGGTCTCGGTGATCTTGCTCTGGCTGTGAGTTCCCTGGATGAGATGTTGACCACGGTCCCGGCCGAAGGGACGTTCTGCGTCATCCCGATGGAGGACAACGTCAGGGGTGAATTTACCGATGTTCTGCGAAGGGTAATCCTCGAAGTAGAACTGGCGATCATCATGGACACGTTTGTGCTCTCGGAGATGATCAGTGGCTACGGATTCCCATCAGAAATCGCTCCGAGGGTGGCACTGTCTCATCCGGATGTACTGGAACGTAACGCGCGGACACTGAAAGAACTCGAGATCGAGCCGCGTAGTACGCCGACCACCGAAGAGGCATGTCGAATCGTGAAGCTCCAGGGCAATCCGGAATGGATAGCCCTGGCACCAGAGGTAGTAGCTGTCGGCCGGGGCCTGCAGCGGCATCGGGTGTTTGGGAGTATCGAGTCCGAGTTTCGAACTCGATACGGCCTCCTTTCGATGTCGGCCGTGACCAATGTCGAAGCAACCCACTCATTGATCCTCGTCTGGCCGAGCGAAGAGACTGTCGGCACTCTGGCTGCGGTCATTAGGGCATTCTCGGATAACGACCTTGACATGACATCGCTGAAGAGTATGAAGTTCTCGGAAGTTCGCCCGACAGCATTTCTGATTGAGATCCGAGCTCCCCTGATTGACGCCGGATTGCAAATAGCCATCCGGTCCCTCGTTAAAGCAGGTGCAGCCATCAAGCTCCTTGGGTCATACCCAAGCCGGGAAGCTGTGACAGAACTCTCGGAAATCGAACCGCGAGGATTGATCAGGGATGGCGTCGAGCTGGGAAGTCTGCTCGACAGTTTCCGACTTCGCGGTGAAGACCAGTCATGACGGGAGACCGCGAATGCCTCTTCCTGGGACCCGAAGGCAGCTTCTGTCATCAAGCCATGTCGAGGCTTCAGACATCATCACTGGAGCCGAAGCCGGCCGCTGATGTTCAGTCGATTGTGCGCGCGGTGGAATCGAACGACGTTGCATTTGGACTCGTCCCGGTGGAGAACAGCGTCGATGGAGAAGTGACATCGACAGTGGATAACATCGTATTTGACACCGAGAGCATCCTTGTCAGGGAAGAGGTAGTCCTTCCAGTTGCTTTCGATGCCTTCGTCCTCCCTGGTTCGCGGCAATTCACTAGCGTCATCAGTCATCCAGTTGCCTTGGCCCAGTGTCGCAGGTTCATAGACAAGCATGGTCTTCGCGAGGAGAAGACGTCATCAACCAGCGAAGCCTGTCGGTTGATCGCTGATGAAGCGAGAAGCGATGCCGTCGCGCTGGCGTCACCGATGGCAGGCGACCTGTATGGGCTGGCTCGGTTCGCAAGTGGTGCACAGGACAATGATGCCGCTCATACCAAGTTCTTCCTACTCTCGAAGGCACTTGCTCCGTTCCAGGAGGGGGTGAGGTACAGAACGTGGATTGCTGTCATTCCTCAGAGCAATCGGACGGGCATCCTCGCGCAAATCCTGGAGTGCTTCGCCGACAGAATGCTCTCGATCTTTTCCTTGAGTACTAGGCCACTGCGGGCCGATATCGGCGCGTACTGCTTCATTGCCACGGTGGAGGGCTGGGTGGATTCCGATGAATTCAAAGGGGCGCTGGCGGACGTGTTCGAAATGGGATCGTTGGTGAGGGTGCTTGGGTCGTTCCCCAGCTGGAACGGGCCGGGGGTCGTGTCGAGCGTCCTGGGTCTGGGCGGCCTCGCCCCGTCTCGCAACCCAGCATTCAAACGCGACGTGCATTCTCTGGCATCAACCCTCACGATCAGCTAATGACGGCTACATCGATTCGACAGATGTCGGTATCTGCCGGCGCACTCTTCTTCGCTGTCCTGTCGATTCTCATTATTCCATGGGCTCACAAGTATGGGATTGTGGGCGGGCTTGTTGCGGTCATTCTCGCCACCGCGGGCATTTCACTGTTCGTCGTATGGGTTCAATATCTTCTCTTGTCCTACTGGGCTCGAAGTTTCCTCGGGACCTGGTTCTACATCTCTGATGCCACGTCACTGAAGCCCGGAGGTCATTACGGATACGCGACCTTCAACATTCGCGGTGGGCAGATCCAGTACGTAGTGGAGCTGTATTCCCTTGAATCCATAATCCGTCTTGCCTCTGGAGATAAGAGCGGGGGCGCTGACGCGGCCGGTCGAGCTTCATCGGATGTAGTGATCTTTGATGGAAGTGGATCGATCCGAGCTCTCTATGACTACACGCCGTTCAACGACAGCGAAGGTGGCCTTGGAGTCTTGGACCTCACGGCACTTCAGGGAGACGCAATGACTGGGACGTGGGTGACTGCCAGACGCAGCGGAATACCTGGTTCTGGGACCCACCGGTGGTTTCGCAAGGAGATGTTCCTCAGGCAACTCGAGAGGAGCATTCCTACAGAGTTTGCTGAGGCGATGAAGGTGATCCAGTCTTGACCGGCGACCCTCCTGCTCGCGTTGGCGTCGTTGGCCTCGGGCTCATCGGAGGCTCCATACTTCGTTCACTCGGGAATCTCGAGGGATTCGATGTCATGGGATTCGATTCCGCTCAGGGTGTGCATGCCCAGGTTCGTGATGCAGGGTTCGGTGTCTCTGAGAGTTTGGCTGCGCTCGTCCGGTGGTCGGATGTCCTCGTCCTGTGCGTTCCTATAGGTGCAGAAGCTGCTGTGCTGGACGAAGTTGCCGCTCACGCGGTCTCACGGGGCCAGGTGGATAAGCCGCTGGTCGTGACTGACGCTTCCTCCGTCAAGTTGGACCTTGACTCTGCGATCCTCCAGCAGGCCAAGCAAGAAGGCTCACTCGTCTTCGTTCCGGGTCATCCGATGGCGGGAACCGAAAAGGCGGGCTTCCAGGCGTCGCTGGATGGTCTTTTCGGGGGCGCCGTGTGGGTACTGTGCCCAGACCAGGGTGAGACTGAAGAGTATGTCGTGGCCTTGATGGGGATCATCTCGGCCCTGAATGCTCGAGCTATCTGTTTGACGGTATCCGACCACAACAGGATCGTGGCCGAGATCAGCCACCTTCCGTACGTTCTCGCGGCGACCGAAGTGCTTGCAGTAAGTGATGGCCGTGAAGGTGAGCAATCCCTGCGGCTGGCCGCATCGAGTTTTCGTGATGTCACAAGGGTGGCGAGCTCACCTCCATCGCTGTCGGCAGCCATGACGGGTTGGAACCATCAGGCACTTCGGCAAGCTCTGGACCGAGCGCAGGAGGCCATCGACCAGTTCCGGAGCGCAATGGATGCAGGGGGGGTCGTCGCCGTCGCCCAGCTTGAAGAACTGTTCGAAGCGGCTCGAGCAAAGCGAACGCGCTACCTCGGCATGAGGTCTGAGACTGTCGTGAAGGAGGCAGACGTGGCGAAGGGAACACTCGTGTCCGCCTGCCTCGAACTCGGTTCGCTCGGGCATACCATCCGGTCGGTTGAGGATGGTGGTGCGACATGGCGCCTGTCCTCGGACTAGGGGGCCATACTCAGCCCCGTGATCAAGGGGCCAGCCGATCGCAGGCCAAGCTCCCTACGGCCTACGGTGTGGTTATGCCGGAAGAGCGAGTCCCAGAGGTGATCCCTCCGGCGCTCGTGGCTCAGGCCGACCAACTGCAGGCAAATGCCGCGGCCAAGCGCCAAGAGATTGACGCCCTGATGTCCGAGGCCAAGGCCGATGCAGTCGAGCAGGTGGAGGCCGGCGAGAGTCCACTGAAAATGGATGAGTTGGAAGATCTGGTCCAGGGGATGATCTGGATCGAGAACATCTCGAAGCTCGAAGACCTCGACTAGTTGAACCGCCCCAGGAATCCTGGGCCAGGTCACGATGTCAACCAAACCGACAGCAGACCCCCTGCAGTTGTTCGCCGAGTGGTTCGGCAACAGCATCACTGCAAACATCAGGGCGCAACGGGGACTGATCCCGAGCCAGATCAAGACTCCGGCCCAGGCATCTGCCGTCTTGCTGATCCACTCGGTCACGCGTACCGGCGCGCCCGCTTCGCCGAGGCGAGGCGACCCGACCCGTTCACCTGGCGCCTGAATGCCCGCACTAGCCTGAACCGCAGGACGGAACTGATTCTGATGGGTGTTGGCCCACTGTTCAGCCCCCTTCCGCCCACGTAGCTCAGGGGATAGAGCGTCGGTTTCCTAAACCGTGCGTCGCAGGTTCGAATCCTGCCGTGGGCACATTTTTCGCATTTGGTGGGAATAGAGACAGAGACCGGGCAAACGCCCCTAGCCCGGTTGGGCGACTCCTGACACTCCAATTTGGCGACAGCGTCATCCTTGGTTCCCGAACGGAGGGGTCTGCTGCACGATCCGGTGACATCTGATCTGTGGCGCCTAGAGGCGCTGCTGGAAGGATGTCTGCATGCCGAAGCCCTATCCGAAGGAGATCCGGGATGACGTCGTGGCAGTTGCCCGGCGCCGTGATCCCAAGACGACCCTGAAGCAGATCGCCACCGATTTCGGGATCAGCGAGTCCTGTCTGACCAACTGGCTCGCCAGATCCGATCGAGAGGACGGCGTCCGGTTCGGACCGACCAGTGCCGAGCTCGAGGAGAATCGGGCCCTGCGGAAGCGACTGCGCCTGCTCGAGCAGGAGAACGAGGTCCTCCGCCGAGCCGCCGCCTATCTGTCCCAGGCGAACCTGCCGGGAAAATGATCTACCCGCTCGTCTCTGAACTTGCCGCTGACGGGATCCCCGTCACGGTGACGTACCGGGTACTCAAGATCGCCCGTCAGCCCTACTACCGCTGGCTGTGCAACCCGGTCACCGACGCCGAGTGGGACGACGCACACCTCATGAACGCCGTCTTCGAGGCCCACCGGGACGATCCCGAATTCGGCTACCGGCTTCTGGCCGACGAGGTGCGGGACGCCGGCTTCGCAGTGCGCGAGGCACGGTGTGGAAGATCTGCGCGGCCAACGGCTGGTGGTCGGTGTTCGGCAAGAAGAAGGCCCGCAAGACGGCCAAGGTGACAACCCCTGCCCACGACGACCTCGTGCGCAGACAGTCCCACGCCGAGGTCCCGGACCAGCTGTGGTTGGCCGACATCACGGAACATGCCACCGCAGAAGGGAAGCTCTACCTCTGCGCCATCAAAGATGCCTGCTCCAACCGGATCGTGGGCTACTCCATCGACAGCCGGATGAAGGCACGCTTGGCCGTCAAGGCCATCGAGAATGCTGTGGTCCGAAGCGATGACGTGGCCGGGTGCACTTCCCACTCGGACCGTGGGTCGCAATTTCGGTCCCGGAAGGTCCACCGGACCCTTGCCCGCCACCGCATGGTCGGTTCCATGGGCCAGGTCGGCTCAGCCGGCGACAACGCCGCCATGGAGTCCTTCTTCTCACTGCTCCAGAAGAACGTCCTCGGCCGCCGCCGATAGGCCACGCGTGAGGAGCTGCGGATCGCCATCGTCACCTGGATCGAGCGGATCTACCACCGGGGACGACGTCGGGCCGCTCTTGGCCGATTGACCCCCGTCGAGTTCGAAGCAATCATGACCCCGCCGTCAGTCCAGGCGGCCTAACCAAACCTGTCACCGGATCATGCAGCAGACCCATCCCACGTTCCGTGTGGTTCCCTCTGCTCCTGGCAGACCATTCAAGAAACCTCAGCCACTTTGTCGTCCAACGTTCGGGAGAAGTTGGGATCTTCCTTGATCTGGGTAAAGATATCGTCGCCGATGCGATGGTTCATTTCGATCTGCATCTTCTTCCAAGACTTGATGCGCAAATTGGTAATTTTCCTTACGGGATATCTCAGGATAGGAATTTGCTCTATGGCCTTGAGTCGCTCGGGTTGGTTCATAATCACGCCCCGTATTTCCGCCATCCTGAATCCTGCCCCGTGGTGGTAAACGATGCTGCCGTACACACCGAAAGAGACCGGATTCAGGTTGGTTGTGTTCGAACGAAGCAGCGGCGTCCACGGTTCGGATTCCCGCTGTAACGTGGCGAGGAGATTGCCCCCGGGGTCACTGATGCGCCAGTTCTTGCTGTTGAACCAGTAGTGCCCCGGTGACCAATCTCCGCACAGTCGGCGCCAATCACCGACACGGATGACGCAGAAGCAAGGGTGCGGTTGAGGGTCGCCGCCATTTTCGTCGCGCCTCACCGCAACGAGGACTGACGTTTCGAGGGAGCGATGCACGAAGGGCATGGGATCGGCAATGGGAAATGCATCACCGTCCAGAAACATGATGAGATCGTCCGGTTCGGCTTCTGCGAGAATCTCCGCGGCCAACAGATTCAGCTTGCCTGCGTGAGCGCCCACGGCAGGTACCACTTTGTAGAACTTCTGTTCATGCTCTTCTGGAATATCCTCCAGACAGCTGACCACCCGAAAAGGTTCCCTCAGATTGCGCCGCAAGTAGGCCAGTTGGACATCGATCCACTTGTCCGATTTGTAGTGCACCGTGGCTACGTAAATCATGTCATCTGCCCCGTATCGACATAGGATTGGAGCCTTCTCTGAATACTGTCGTTTTGACGTTCCGACAGCAGAAAGGCTCGCCATAGCGGATTGCAAAATGGCCGGAAACTATCCACAGCAAGCGCGATGGTAGCAGAACGCCTCTCATCGCAACTACGTCCCGCAACAGCTCGGGCACGTGGCCGAAGTGTGGATCCATAAGGTGCGACCTCCGCTGTTATCCGATGGTGATCGAGAGGCTCGCCGTCGCCGTGCTCCGCGACGGCGGCTTGGTCCTGCTCTTGGCGTCGACGGCTTTGATGACGAAGGAGAAGGTCCCGGCCGTCTTGGCCTTGCCGGAGATCACGCCCGTGGAACTCAGCTTCAAGCCTGGCGCGAGGTGTGATCCCGACAGCAGGGACCACTTGTAGGGAGCGATGCCACCACTGGCGGCCAGGTTTGGCCGAGTACGAGACGCTGTCGGCCTAGCTCGAGACGGAACCATTGGGGAGCGACGTGGTGGTGATCGCGAACTGCAGCCCCGCATCCGCAAAGAGGTAGGCGGACGTTTTGCGCCGCCCTATCACCTGGCGAATCCCAACGGTCGCTGCAA
>PLRX01000028.1 GCA_003164095.1 Acidimicrobiaceae bacterium
CGAAGCGCTCGAGTTCGGTAATTCCGAAGCCCATCGAGGCTCGAACCTGAGCGTGAGCGCCCGACTTGAAGCGCACTGGGACCCTCGGGTTCCGCGACCCGAGGGCTATCGGGTGACTACGCGGTGATGGCGCTACCGAGTTTCGTTGAAATCGATGAGGTCGGGATGATCGACGGTCCTCGTATAGCGACCGGCGGCATTGGCGCTCAGGCCGAACAGGTCGACCAGTCTGCGGACATCTCCTTGAGTGGCGTGGGCTTCGTTGAGGATGCGGTCCTCGCGAAGGGCCCGAACGGGTACGCCGAGCGTGAGTTGAAGCCACTGTTTCCCGACGGGGCCGAGGGTGATCGCGCTCCGGAAGTGGACGAACAAGTGGGGGTTGGCCGTGTTGGGCCAGCGGGCGTTGCGATGGTCGAGCCAGGCAGCGATGCGTTCGCAGACGACAGGCGCGAGTGGGATCGTCCGATCACCGATGGTGAGCCGGGAGCTGTCTATGTCGGTGAGCATCAGAGCGCAGAGATCGGGTTTGCTCAACCCGTGGAAGATGATGAGCGCTCCGAGCGCTGCCCGGGCGGGATCGTCGCTCTGGAGGATCTCACGGAGCCGATCAACGTCGACGGGAAGAGGTTCACGGCTGGTTATGGTGCCGGCGTTGAGTCGGGTGGTGGGGTTGACGAAGATGATCTTGCGAGCCTTCAGAACCCTGAAGATGGAGCGCAGGCCAATGGCGGTCGTGGCTCGATCGTTGGCACTGGGCGGCAGCGCTGCGAGCACGTCCTCCCGAGAGATCTCGCGCAGCGATCGCCGGCCACTCTCGGCCCAGGATCGGATGGTGGGGAGGGCCCAATAACAGCGGGTTCGGATCAAGATGGGGTGGCGCGGCCTGCTTCGTGGTGTGGTGGTGCTGCCGTGGCACACCACGTCGAACCAGACGCACAACTCCTCGGTGATCTGGAGAGGCAGACCGGCAACTTGTCGCTGGAACCAGAGGTTCATGGCGGGAGTGCGATCCTCATTGAGCATGCCGACCTCGTCAAGGATGGCGAGCACCGGCCGGATCGGCCAGCCCGTTCCCTCCATCCGAGCGATCACCGTGCTCGTCGACAACGGACCGTCACGGTGCTGGAGCATGCCGAGCAGTGCGCGCAGCGACCAGCGGGTTCGTTGGGTGGTGGTCTTGCTCCATCCGTGTTGGACGGCGTGGTCGACACAGACGGTGTCGAGGATCTTGGCGAGCGCTGGGTTCGGTGGTTCATCGAACCCGTGAAGGGACAGCCACGTCCGCTTGGGCGGGTCGAACAAGCACAGCTGGTGAACCCGCCGCCTGGGTCGTCGTGGTGGACGAGGTTCGGGACGCCGAGGCGACACCATCGAGATGCGACCGACGTCGGCAAAGAACAGCTGTTGCCCGTGCCGGTTCCGACGGAGGAGTTCGAGCGAATCTCGTGGCCTCTTCGACGCCATGGCCTGGCGCCAGCAGAGTCGACAGGCTTGATCGGCGTTGACGTGGCGTCTCCGTTCGCAGACCCGACAGCAGCCGATCCTCGGGTTGTTCTTCCGCCACGCAAGACAGGCCCAGCAGAGACCGCCGTGGATGCGGCGAACACCCCAGGCAAGGCAGTCTCGACACGAGGTGATGGGCTGTGGGGCCCATTGATGGCAACGGACGCACAGCCCGGCGGAGTAGTAGTCGTCGGTGGCACCGCAACGCTGGCACGGCGACGGTTCGAACGGTCCGCCAGGCTCGCAGCTGAAGCAGAACCGGTGCTTCTTGGTGGCGACAGGCTTGGTGCCACAACCCTCACACTGACGGGGAGTGGTCACATCGGCGGGGTCGAACGTTGGCGACCCAGCCGGGGTGCCGCCCGACTTGGCCCGACCGTGCCGCTCGTTGCCTCCTTGGCTGGTTTAGCGGCGGCAGTGACCTTGTCGGGCTCGGATAACAGCAGGTCTGACGGCGCGCACTCCAACACCGCGCAGATCACGTCGAGGTCGTCCAGGCGGATGCTGGTGGGCGTGCCGGTCCACAGTGCTGACATCTTCCCCGCGGAGATCACCAGGCCCGCATCGGCCAGCTGGCGACGCAGTTCCGTTGACTTCCAGATACCGGCCTCGGCGGCCTTCATGCGCAAGTTCCATTGCATCGGTTCAGTCTCCTTTGCTGTCGAGCCGGGTGGCGATCCGGTCGCTCGCCTGTTCCCAGGCGTGTTCGATGTGGTCAGCGTGCACGTGGATGTAGCCGGTCGTGGTCGACAGCCACTCGTGACCGAGCAGCTCTTGGATGGCCTTGAGGCCAACCCCGTGCGCGTACATCGACGACGCACAGAAGTGGCGCATGCCGTGCGGGGTCAATCGTCCCGACCAGGTGGGAAGCCAGCGGTTCACGGAGTCGGCCATGCCCACACGCAGCGCGTTGGTGCCGACCCGGCCGCACCGCCCCGTGTCGGGGTCCCGACGCTCGGACGGCAGCAGTGGTGCGTCGAGGTCCTCCCAGTCATCGCCGAACTGGTGGCGGACATCGCCCAGCCACCAGTCCATCAGGGTGTCGACCGAGTTGATGCCGGGCACCAACCTGGTCTTGGGACCGCGGCCCCGGCTGCCCTTTCCATAACGGATGTGCAGCTTGCCGTGTTCGCCGAGGTCGGGACGCCAGTCGCGCAGATCCAACATCGCCGTCTCGTTGATGCGAAGCCCGATGCGACGCCACAGCGACGCCGCCATGTAGTCACGGGCTGCGGGCAGGTACTTGCGCATCCCGGGGAGCGCAGCTCGCCACGCGTTGAACAGCACGTCGATCTCGTCATTGGATGGAGGCACTCGTGGTGCTCCGAAGCCGGATGCCTTGGCTGGCCGGTTGAACTCGTCGATCGGTTGGACGACGACCACACCGGCGATCGCCTGGACATCTCCTTGATAGCGAGCGATGACGAACTCGAAGAACCGGGTCAGCGCACCGGCCTTCGACTGCACGGTGGCCTTGGCCTGCTTGTTCTGCCGCAGCGACACCATGAAGGCGTCCGCGTCTTCGGGCGTCGCGGTCCACAACGGCCGCCCCAGGAATCTCACGAACTCGAACAACATGCCTCGCTCACCTGCGATGTGGCGGTCCGTGGTGCCCGCACCTGCCATGGCCAGGCAGTACTGGTCGACGAGCTCCTGCTCGAGATCCTCGAGATCGGTGACCGTGCGCATGCTCCGCGCCGTTCCCATCGACCGCACGACCGCCAGACCCATGGCTGGTTCAGTTCACCATGGTCGACGGATCATCACGATTCTCGAAGACTAGCGGGCAAAGCCGAGAAACTGTCGGATGTCCCGAATCTCTGATCGCGCCGCCTCGGCCAGGAACAACGTCTCAACTGGAGGAAGACCTTGCATGAGAACTCAAGACATTTGCCCCA
>PLRX01000090.1 GCA_003164095.1 Acidimicrobiaceae bacterium
TTCGATTCTCCTCCCAGGCTCCAGAAGGTGGCGGACACGCCGGTGCCCGGGCCGCGGTGGGTCCGGACGAGGCGTCGTCACCGGCCTCCTGGGCGCCGCAGGAGCCTTCCGAACACCAACGGGGGATGGATCCCGGTCACCGCGCGGTCCTGGCGGCCCGGCGGTCGTTCCCGGACCACCGCGCCGGCACCGGGAACGTGCGCCCTCGACACCGGCCGGACCCGGTGGGCGCGGTGTCCCGGCGGGTCGCGGTTCGGCCCGCCGGACCGGTCTCCGGACCCCCGCTCCTCGACGTCGACGACGAGCGTCGTGTCTTCCGGCCCCCTCGGGCGTCGAGGAAGCCGACCACCCCGGACCGTCGTCGCGTCATCCCTCGTAGGTCTGGGTGCGCTGGATCCCGTTGACGGTCAAGGTGACGGTGTCCCCGGCCTGGAGGGTCCAGTACGGCTTGGCGCCGTACTCGCTGCCGAATCCGAACGTCACCGAATTGTCGGAGTAGCTGGACACCACCAGTCCGATGCAGTTGCCGGTGCTGCCGGCCGTCCACTGCTGACCCAACGGTGTGATGACGCTGAAGCTCAGAGAGCTGTTGGAGAAGTCCTGGCCGGAACCTCCGCAGCCGGCGTTCGTGGCGGTGCCGCTCGGGGCGGGGCCCGGGCCGAATCCGGCTCCGTGGGCCTGGACGGTGACGGTGGATCCCGACGGGGTGTAGGTGATGCCCGAGATGTCCCCGCCCTGGGTGTTGAACGTCCCCGACGCCACCGGCGACGAGGCGCCGGCGGCGTTGATGGCCCACACCTGGACGGTATAGAGCGCCGTTCCCGGGTCGATGTCGTCGGAGACCTGGTAGCTCGTGGCCCCGCCCGTTCCCGAACAGACCGTCTTCGAGACGCCCACGAAGCAGATCTGGTAGTTGGTGATGGCAGATCCACCGTCGTTGACCGGCGGTTGCCAGGTGATCTCCTCCTCACCCAGCAAGGGCACCAGCTGCAATCCCACCCGCTGGGTGGCGAGCGAGAAGGTCAGGCCGGTCGGTGGAGAGAAATCCACGCGGGTTCCTATGACGCACGGGATGGAGCCACTGAGTCCGGTGCTGTCGGTGGCCTTCACGATGACGATCCACCCCCCTGGTGCCGCGGTGGTCAGTTCACCGGCCGAGGTGATCGAGTCGCCCGACGTGCCGTTCTCGAGCGTCCAGGTGATGGGTGGATCTGAGGCGCCGTCGCTGCGGGCGGCGGTGAATCCCTGCACACTCTTGCCGACGGGTACGACGCACGCGCCGGGAGGCTGGTTGTTGGCCGTGACGTTCAAGGTCGGTGGTGGGGACTCAGTCGACGCGCATCCCAGGTTCTCGGAGAAGATCTGGGTGTCGTAGACGAAATTGTGGATGACGAGGTTGAGGTTCATCCCGACCGAGAGCGAGAGCTGGTTGCAGAGCGTGAAGTATGGACGCGCCGACGTGTTGATGGTCGCGGTCAGTGAGCCCTGGACCTGGAAGTTGAGGCAGGCGGCGATGTCGATGCACAGGGCCCCCTCGCCTTGGAGCACGGCGGATCCGGTCCCGTTGACCGACAATGTGGCGTTGGCCCTGGGCGGGAGGTTGATGAGTCCGGTGTTCGATGACGAGCACCCTGCGTGCTGGAAGAGTTTGGCCTCGCACTGCACACCGCCCCCGAGGCCGAAGTCCGCATTCCCCTGGACGTGCAGATCGCCCGACAGGGTGAGGTTGGCGATCACCTCGGGACTGAGGACGATCCCGGGGAAGATCGGCCAGGCGTCCAGCACGTCGTCGATCAGGGGGTCCTGCTCGGTCTGGTTGATGTCGAACTCCACACTGGAGGTGAAGGACAAGATGGCGTCGGCGTAGAAGTCCACCCCGTACGGGGCGGGAATGCCGATGCAGAATCCCCAGGCACTCGCGCCGAGGCAGGCGATGTCGATGCCCCCTCCGGCGTCGAGCGCGTAGGTCACCGAGGCGTCCAGGCAGGCGGTCACGTCATTGGGATCGGGGTTGCCGCAATCGCCGTGATCGACGTAGAGTCCCAGGGTCCCGGACGTACCGAACGACTCCCCGATGTCCTCCGGTGCCGCCCGCACCCCGGGAGACAGCGCCCGCACGTCGCCGGTCCTGTCGCCCGGGGCCGCACCGGAGATGCTGAACGTGTAGGTGAGGAAGGCCTGGCTCAACGAGGCGGTGGTGGTGTAGACGGTGATCCCGCCCGTGGGGGTCGGGTACACGCTCTGCACCAGGTCGGAGAGTCCGTCGGGCTCGGCCCCCGTAGGACTCGACGCCAGGACGTCACCGGCCTTCACGCCGGACAGCTGGGCCGGCACCGGCGAGGCCCAGGTCAGCACGCCACCGACGTCGGAGGACAGGGCGCCCATGGTGGCGCTCGTCAGTTCGATGGTTCCCGGATTGAGGGTTACGCCCGGTGTGACCGGCTGGTTCGTGGTGCGGGCGGGACTGTCACCGGACGCCACGGCGACGATCGACACGTCGTAGTACGAGGTGGGACTGAGGCCCTTCAACGTGTCGGACGTCACCGTCGGACCCAGCTTCACCTTGCCCGACACGCCCTTCTTCTTGACCTGCCCGGAGCGTTGGGCCGCCATTGGGGCGGCCGCCGAGGTCACGTCGTAGGAGAGGATGTAGCCCTTCAACGGCTTGGTGCCCGTGGTGGCCGGAGGGACCCAGCTGGCCACCAGATCGCCCGTCGTGTCGGGTTGGACCTCGAGTCCAGTGGGTTCCGCCGGGGCGATCTTGGCCTCCGGCGTCCCCGTCGCCGTGTCCACCGGCGACGAGAGGTCGGCCTGGGACGTGACCGACAGGCTGACCGTGTACGTGGCTCCGTCGACGAGGCCGGTCAGGGTGTCCTCTGAGGCCGGTGCCGCCGGCTCGAGCGACACCGCCTTCTGCCCCGGTGCGGTGGCGGTGAGCAGATAGGTCGTGAGCGGCTCCCCGCCGTCGTCGGCCGGCGGGTTCCAGTTGACCAGGAGCGTCTTCTTTCCGGGCACGACCGACGTGATCAGCGGCTCCGACGGTGGGAGCGCGGCGAACGGGGCGACCGGTGCCCCGGCCGTACTGGGCGTGCTCGTGCCGTAGGCGTTGGTCGCCGTCACCGTCGTCGTGTACGGAACACCCGAACACAGGCCGGTGATCGTAGCCCCGGTGTCGCCGCCGGTCACCGGTACGGGGGCGGGGTCACTGCACCCCGTCGGGACGGTGCCGGTGTACCCGGCGGCCACGACCGCGGTGGCCGTGTAGCCGGTCACTGCGTCGGCCGAGGAGTTCGGAGCCCAGGAGACCCAGGCGCTCAGGCCTCCCGGCTGGGATGTCGCCGTGGCCGGCGGCTGGGGAGGCAGGTCGTAGGTGAAGCGGTCGCCCGGGTTGACGGTCGACGCGCCGACCGCGGCGGTCACGGTGACATCGACCGGACCGGCGGCCGTCGCCGGGGGCTGGTCGACGGTGATCGACGTGGCCGCGTCGGAGATGATGTCCGTGGCCGCCACGCCGCCGAAATCGACGGTCACCGGTCCGCCGAGGTTCTGGCCGGTGATCGTCACCGGTTCGGGACTGTTCGTGCCGCTGGACGGGCTGACCGCGCTGACGTACGGGAGAGCGGAGTTGTCGACGGTCAGGGTGAACGGCTGGCTGGTGGCGAGCGATGACGCGTCGACGGCGACCAGGGTCAGCGGGTAGGTGCCACCCGAGCCGGGCAGCGGGGTGCCGGTCAACTGCCCGCCCCCGGCGTCGGGGTCGGGCACGAAGGAGACACCCGGCGGCAGGTTGCCGATGCACTGGACGGTGTCGTTGAGGGCGTCGTCGAGGGACACGACGAAGGTGTTGGGTGTCCCGGCCGTGAAGGTGGCCGCGTCGGCCGTGGTGATGGTCGGCCCGGTGGTCGCCAGTCCGGCGCTGACCTCGCCGTCGGCGAAGGTGAGGGAGGATACTCCTGACCCGGAGGCACAGTCGGTGAGGAATTGGGACCTCGTGATCCCGGCGAAGAGGGTCATCGAGGCCGGTCCCGGGTAGGAGCCCTGCGAGGTGGCGCCGGTGAGGCCGATGCCCAGGTCTCCGTCCAGGTTCTGACCGTCGGCGTCCTCGGTCCCCGTCGAGGTGACCGTGGTCGGCGCGATCCCGTCGATCGGTGCCGGGGACGCCGTCCATGTCAATGAATAGCTGGCCGGTGTCCCGGCCAGGTAGGCGGAGCAGGCACTGCCGGTGAACGTCGAGGTGGCGGTGAGCGTGCCGGTCAGTGTCGGTTCCGAACCTCCGGTCCCCGGGACGTTGTCGTTGTCCTGCTGGGCGCAGCCGCTCAACGAGAGCGTGGTGGTCGCCGTCTCGGTCACCGGGGTGGGCGACGACGTGAGGGCCGGTGCGAACGTGGTCTGGCCGTCGACGCCGGTGCAGGCGGCGCTCCCGTCGGCCGTGACCGCGCCCTGGGTGGCCACCCGGCCGATGGAGCTTCCCGCCGCATTGGTGAACCACAGCGCACCGTCAGGGCCTGCCGTGATGCCGGCGGGTACGTTGATCGTGGGGTCGGTGATATCGGTGATCGATCCGGTCGTGGTGATCCGTCCGATCGAGTTGTTCGCCCCGTTGGTGAACCACAGCGCGCCATCGGGGCCAGCGGCGATGCCGATCGGGTCCTCGACGGAGGTCGCCGTGTAGGTGCTGACCAGTCCGGCCGTCGTGATCATGCCGATGGCGCTGCCGGCCCACGTGCGGACCGTGCCGGCATTGGTGAACCACAGGTTGCCGTCCGGTCCGGCCGTGATCCCGAGGGGGCGGTCGATGCCCGTACCCGTGTAGTCGGTGACCACGCCGGTCGGGGTGATGCGACCGATCGAACTGTTCCCGGTATTGGTGAACCACAGGTTGCCGTCGGGACCGGCGGTGATTCCGTTCGGGTCGTCCACCCCGCCGGTCTTGAACACGGTCACGACACCGGCCGGGGTGATCCGCCCGATGGTGTTTCCGCTCGAGTCCGTGAACCACAGATTGCCGTCGGGCCCGGTGGTGATGGCGCTCGGTCCCTCGCCCGTGGGCAACGGGTAGGTCGTCACCGACCCCGAGGTGGTGATCCGTCCGATGGTGTCGCCGGCGTCATCGGTGAACCACAGGGCGCCGTCGGGGCCGGCCACCATCCCGGTCGGCTGGTCGATCGCGGTGCTCGGGTACTGCGAGACGGTTCCGGCCGTGGTGATGCTCCCGATCGAGTTGTTGGTCTCGTTGGTGAACCACAGGTTGCCGTCCGGGCCCCAGGCGATGCCGTCGGGGCCGCTGATCCCGGTACCGGTGAAGTTGGTGACCCCGCCTCCGGCGGCACCGGCCGTGACCGGGGTGGCAACGACGAGCAACGGGAGGAGCAGCAGGCCGACGAGCGAGGCTCCGACCGGCACCCGCCACCGCCGTCCGATCCGGTCCCGTCGTCCGGTGGGGGAGGACCGCCACCGCAGTCCGTCACGTCCGTGCCATGGTCGGCCCATGTTCGACACCTCCATCCGCACCGATGCATTTCGATGGTGACACGGAGGTTCCAGAGGGTCAATCAGTCATCGGCCGATGGCAGTGGCGACATGCCGATGCGGTAGGTGGCACGATGACCGTCGAGGGGAGCCCGGAGGGCGATCACGTCCGGCCGGCGATGGGGAGAACAGCAGCGTGCCGGCCTAGTCCCGTGGTCGGGACACTCGCGACGGACGAAACTCGTGCCTGACCCTGCGACTGCTGATCGGACGGCATCCCGCACGAAAATATGCGGGATCTACGCATTCGTAGGAGCGTTCATCTACGCACGAACGCCGTTCCCCGAGGTCGTCCATTCAGGTTGCGGTCCGTTCCACGTGGAGGTGCCACGCCACTCCGGGCACGCCGGTTCCCTCCGACAGGGGGATGCGTCATCCCGATCGTCCAGGTGGGACAAGTCGACCGTGTGTAGAGTCCGATGATGGTGACAGCGGGGCGCCTCGCGGGCCGCACGCACGAAGTCGGGCTGCTCCATCGCTTCCTCGACGACCTTCCCCTCGGCCCGCGGGCCCTGATCCTCGAGGGTGAGGTCGGGATCGGCAAGACGTCCCTGCTCGACCAGTTGGCGGCGACGGCGCGCGAGCGAAGCTGGCACGTGCTCGCAGCCAGTCCGGTTGCGTCAGAACTGCCGTGGGAGTTCGCGGCACTGGCGGACCTGTTCGGGCGACTACCCCCCGATCTCGTCGAACGTCTCCCCCCGGCGCAGCAGCGGGCCCTGGGAGTCGTCGTCTTCCGCGATGCGGCACCGGCGGAGTCGGTCGACCCACTGACGCTGGCCACCGCGGTCCGCGCGGCCCTGGAGGCGCTGGCCGAGGAGTCGCCCGTGGTGGTGGCCATCGACGATCTGCCGTGGCTCGACGCACCGTCGTCGCGCATCCTGGAGTTCGTGATCCGCCGGGCCGGTGCTGCTCCCATCGGACTGGTCGGAACTGTCCGCACGACATGGGGGCCGCACCCGGCACCCCTGTTCACGGACGACGTGACGCCGGTCCCAGTCGATCGCCTGACCGTGGGACGGCTGGGCGCCGAGGCGATCACCCAGCTCCTCGCCGATCACGATCCCACGATCGTGCCGACGTCGACGAGGCTGCGCGAGATCCGTCGCTGGTCCGACGGGAACCCCCTGGTCGCCCTCCAACTCCTCCAGATCGCCCCCGAGGAGTTCGGCCCGGATTCGGTGCCGTCACTCGGCGTCCCGGACGCGCTCCGGCACCTGATCAGCGAGCGTCTCCGGACATTGAATCCGGGAACGCGCGACGTGCTCCTCGTGGCCGCGCTGTCGAACGCGCCATCGATGGCGCGGACGACCTTGGCGGCACGTGACCGCGCGACCGCCCGCGGTGCGGTGCACGACGCCGTGGATGGCGGAATCGTTTCGCTGCGGGGCGATGTACTCAGCTTCGCCCACCCGATGATCCGTGCCGTGGTGATCGACGAGGCGACAGCGGCAGAACGGCGCCAGGCCCATCTCCGGTCGGCGGAGGTGAGCAACAGTCCCGAGGAGCGGGCGCGTCACCTGGCGCTCGGGTCGGAAGGGGCGGACGAAGCGGTGGCCTCGGAGATCGAGCACGCGGCTGTCCTGGCCGCCGGCCGGGGGGCTCCCGACGTGGCAGCAGACCTCGCGGCGCTGTCCGTCGAGCTGACCCCGGCCGACGAAGGTCCGTCGCGCCGACGCCGGTCCGGCCGGGAGGCCGACTGGCGCTTCCTGACGGCGGACCCACCCCGTGCCTGTGCACTGTTGGAAGCGGTCGTCGCGGAATCGCCCCCGGGGCCCGAACGCGCTGAGTACCTCCGTCGCCTGGCCCGCTATGCCACGCATCGGGGGGACCCCGCCACCGAGTGGGTGGGTCGGCTCGCCAGCGCCTTCGAAGAGGCGGGAGACGACCCCGGGCTCCAGGGCGCCATCGCACTCGACCTCGCGGTCGCGCTCAGCAACGCGGGCGAACAGGGCAGGGCCGCCGAGTACGGCGAGATCGCGCTGACGATGGCGATCGTGTCCGGGGACGGCGCACGCGAGTGCCAGATCTATGCGGGCATGGCGTACAGCACGTTCCTGGCCGGTGGAGGGCTCGTGCGGGAACTGATCGACCGGGCCCTCGACGGACCGGATCAGCCGTCGGGCCTCAGCATGGAACTGCGACCCCGGTACGTGGTGGCACGCCTCCTGTTCTATGTCGAGGAGTACGACCGGGCCCGGGAGCTCTACGAAGCCGAGCTGACCAGCGCTCGTGAGGAGGGGATCACGTCGGGACTGGCACTCCTGCTCGGCAATCTGGCCGATCTGGAGATCTGGTCCGGCAACTGGGACCGGGCGGGTCAATTGTTCGATGAGCTCATCGAGACAGGCGACGAGTCTCCCGTCACGACGATCGTCGGCGGCGTGCTCGGACTCCTCCAGGTCTGTCGGGGACAGGCGGCGGAGGGCAGAAGCGCGATCGACACCGCGATCCTGACGGCGTCCGGGGCGAACATGCCGGTCTTGGTGCTGGACCACGCGTATGCCCTCGGAGTGGCCTGCGCGCTGGGGGATGCCGCCAGCACGCATGAGCAGCTCGCTCCACTCGTCGCACTGGCCGGGGCCGCCGGTGTCGTCGAACCGTCACTACTGCGATTCGTTCCCGACGAGATCAGCGCGCTCGTTCGCCTCGGCCAACTCGACGCCGCGTCAGAACTGCTGGCGTACTTTGAGCACTGCGCCGCACGGTCCACCGGATGTTGGGCCATGATCGCCGCTGCCCGATGCCAGGCGCTGCTCGCGATCGCCCGGGGTGACGTGGCAGAGGCGGCGGCTGCCATCGAGCGAGCGATCCAGTTCCATCGCCGGGTCGACCAGCCGTTCGAGGAGGCGCGCACCTGGCTGGTCGCCGGAGAGATCCACCGTCGGGGTCGCGCGAAGCGGAAGGCCGTGCAGTCGCTTGTCCACGCCATCGAACTCTTCGATGGGCTCGGGTCTCCACCGTGGGCCCAGCGCGCCCGGGACGAACTCGACAGAGTCGGACTGCGGGTCGGACGCAGTTCCGACGGTGGCTCCGTGTTGACCCCGGCCGAACGCGAGGTCGTGGAACTCGTGATCTCGGGTCTGTCGAACCGCCAGGTGGCGGAGCAGTTGTTCATGGGGCAGCGGACGGTCGAGTCGCACCTCACGCGCGTCTACCGGAAGCTCGGCGTGCGCAGCCGGACGCAGCTGGCAGCGGCATACGCCTCACCGCACGGCTGAACGGGGCGGCCGCAACCAGCTCGGAGGCCGACCGGTTGCCGGGTCAGCCGGCGGCGACCGGCTTGGGCTCCTTCGGCAGGCCGAGCACCCGCTCGCCCACGATGTTGCGCTGGATCTCGGCGGTGCCACCCCAGATGGTCTCGGAGCGGGAGAAGAAGAATGACGCCTGCAGGGCGCTGACCGGGTAGTCCTCGCGGCCCCGGTGCAGCCCCTCGTCGGACACCTCGTTCGGGTCGCCGGTCAGGATCTGGCCGGCCATACCGAGGATGTCCATGGCCAGTTCCATCGTCTCCTGGTGGAACTCCGACCAGTTCATCTTGTTGGCGGCGCCCAGTGCGGCCATGTGGTGGGTGCCGTTCAGCGCGTCGGTCAGCGACCGGTAGCCGTTGATCTCCATGATCTTGACCTTGGACCACGCTGTGGCCAGCCGTTGGCGGATCAGCGGGTCGTGGATCCTGCCGTTCGCCCTAGCCGTGGCGATGATCGTGTCGAGCTCCCGCAGGAAGCGGCGGTGGCCGGTCGTGGCCGACGAACCGCGCTCGAAGCCCAGGGTGGTCATGGCCACCTTCCAGCCGTTGTTGACGCCGCCCACGACGTTCTCCTTGGGGCAGCGCGCATCGGTGATGAAGATCTCGTTGAAGTCCGCACTGCCGTCCACCTGGGCGATCGGTCGGACCTCGATGCCCTCCTGGTCCATGGGGACCAGGAGGTAGGAGATGCCGGCGTGCTTCGGGGCGTCGGGGTCGGTCCGGGCCAGCAGGAAGATGTAGTCGGCGAACTGGGCCTGGGTGGTCCACACCTTCTGGCCGTTGATGACCCACTCGTCGCCGTCGAGCTCGGCACGGGTCGTGAGGCCGGCCAGGTCGGAGCCGGCGTCGGGCTCGCTGAAGCCCTGGCACCAGGCGATGGTGCCCTTCAGGATGCCGGGTATGAACTGCTGCTTCTGCTCCTCGGAGGCCCACTGGAGGATGGTCGGTCCGACCAGCGTGTCGCCGAAGAAGTCGGCCCGCAGCGGTGCCTCGGCCCGGGCGAACTCCTCGTTGAGGACCACCGACTCCATGAGGCCGAGCCCTTTGCCGCCGTATTCCTCGGGCCACGAGGCGCAGATCCAGCC
Source organism: Acidimicrobiaceae bacterium (assembly GCA_003164095.1). Classification (GTDB taxonomy): domain Bacteria; phylum Actinomycetota; class Acidimicrobiia; order Acidimicrobiales; family RAAP-2; genus Bog-756. The sequence continues at coordinate 9,862 of PLRX01000090.1, forward strand.
CCCCTCGAAGAGCTTGGCCGTCCAGTCGGCCAGGAACGCCTTGCGCTCCTCCTTGGTCATCGAGAACCCGGGCGTGCCCCAGCCCTCCGGCAGGTTGTCGGCCAGCCACTGGCGGATCTCAGTGCGGAACGGCTCGGTCTCAACGGGGTAGTTCAGGTCCATGCGGGCGAGAATACCCGTCGGCCGCGGATGCGGACAGGTGGCGGGTGGCACCGGGACGGGCCCCGGTGGCCACCCCCGCGGCGGTGGGGTGCGTCTACGCTTGGTGGCGCATGAGCACGAGTGACGTGGCGACGCACGCCGACATGGAGATCCTGCATCTCTCCAACATCGTCCGGCGTCCCCTGGCCGACTTGGGCGGCGACCGCATCGGTCGGGTGAAGGACCTGGTCGTACGCCTCGGCGACTCACCGCACCCACCGGTGGTGGGCCTGGTCGTGACCATCGGCGAGCGGGACCTGTTCGTCCCCATCCGCAAGGTCGCGGCCTTCGAGCCGGGGCGGGTCCTCTTCGACGGGCGCCGGGTGGACCTGCGCCACTTCGAGCGCCGCGAGGGCGAGCTGCTGCTGGCCCGGGACCTGCTGGCCCGCCACGCCATCAATTTCGTCGGCGGTCGCATCATCAAGGCCAACGAGATCGAGTTGGCCAAGGTCGCCGACACCTGGGAGGTCGTGGCCGTCGATCCCTCGAGCCGCCCGCTGCTGCGTCGCCTGCTGCCCGGGCCGCTCGGAACGGGTACCAAGCCGGGGCCGATGGTCGACTGGGCCAGCATCGAGCCGTTCGTGGCCCACGTCCCCACGTCGAAGCTCCGCATCCCCTACCGCAAGCTCAAGAAACTGCACCCGGCCCAGATCGCCGACCTCGTCGAGGCCGCGTCCCACGAGGAGGGCGAGGAGATCATCGAGGCGGTCGGCGAGGACCACGAGCTCGAGGCCGACGTGTTCGAGGAACTCGACGCCGAGCACCAGGCGGAGTTCGTCCGCAGCCGTTCCGACACCGAGGCGGCGCGGCTGCTCGGATCGATGGCCCCGGACGACGCGGCCGACCTGATCGGCGACATCGACCAGGAGCGGCGGCTCCCGATCCTGAACCTGATGCCCGAGCCCCAGCAACGCAAGGTCCGGTCACTCCTCAGCTACCACCCCGAGACGGCCGGCGGCCTGATGAGTCCCGACTTCCTCTGCCTGCCGGCAAGCCTGACCGTGGCAGAGGTGCTCGATGCGGTCCGCACCAGCAGCTTCGCCCCCGAGGCGCTCAACGTGGTCTTCGCCGACGGCGTGGAGGGCGAAGTCGTCGGCTCGGCCTCGGTGGTCCGCCTCGTGCAGTCCGCCCCCGCTGCACCGTTCGGCACGGTGTGCGAGGAGAACCCGCTCCACCTGCACCCGGACTGGGACCTCGGCGAGATCGTGCGCAAGATGTCCGACTTCAACCTCATCGTGGCCCCCGTGCTCGACCCCGAGCACCACACGGTCCTCGGCGTGGTGACGGTCGACGACGTGCTGGAGCTCCTGCTCCCCACGGGGTTCCGACGTGACTTCGGTCGCACGGCGGTGGAGGACTGACATGGTCCGTTACCTGAAGCAGTCCGGTCCTCCGATCATCGTCGGGTACCCCCCCAGTCCCGTTCGGTAACCGGGTGCGTGGCTGCGCCGCGTACCCGGAGGTCCCCGCCCCGAGGGCCTCCAACCGACCGACCGGGCCGACGCGTCGGCCCCACTGCACGAGCGCCGGGCCGTGGGCCCGGATCGACCAGCACGACGGAGCGGCACGAACGCGGCCGACCACCGAACCATCAGCGGGGCGCCACGGCGCCCAGAGGTACCTCATGGCTCGAACGCCATCACAGCAGGAACAACCCGAGGAGCACGACGCGTCGGCCGTCCTCGACAGCGCGCACGTGGGAGACATCCACGGCGCCTTCGGGACCATCCGCGAGCACGACCTCGACTCGCGCCGCTCGTGGACGGCGCGTCTGCTCACCCTGCTCGCCATCATGGGACCGGGCCTCATCGTGATGGTGGGCGACAACGATGCCGGCGGGGTGGCCACCTACAGCCAGGCCGGCCAGAACTTCGGGCTCTCGCTGCTGTGGGTACTGCCGCTGCTGATCCCGGTGCTGGTGGTCAACCAGGAGATGGTGGTGCGCCTCGGAGCGGTCACCGGCGTCGGGCACGCCCGGCTGATCAACGAGCGGTTCGGCAAGTTCTGGGGTGCCTTCTCGGTCGGCGACCTGTTCATCCTCAACTTCCTCACCATCGCCACCGAGTTCATCGGCGTCAGCCTGGCGCTGGACTACTTCGGCGTGAACAAGTACTGGTCGGTCCCGCTGGCGGCCGTCGGCCTCGTGGTGATGACGGCCTCGGGCAGCTTCCGCCGGTGGGAGCGCTTCATGTTCGTCTTCATCGCGGTGAACTTCCTGGTCATCCCCCTGGCCTTCACCTCCCACCCGAGCCCGGGTTCCTTCCTGCACGGCCTGGTGACACCCGGCGTGCAGGGTGGCTTCAACTCGACGTCGGTACTCCTGATCATCGCCATCGTGGGGACGACGGTCGCCCCGTGGCAGCTGTTCTTCCAGCAGTCGAACATCGTGGACAAGCGGATCACCCCCCGGTGGATCAACTACGAGCGGGCCGACACGGTGGTCGGCTCGCTGATCACGGTGTTCGCCGCTGCCATCCTGATGGCGGTGGTGGCCAGTGCTTTCGCCGGGACCCACTACTTCGGCAACTTCACCAACGCCGGTGGTGTGGCGCGGGGACTCCAGCACGAGGTGGGCCGATTTGCCGGCGCAGTGTTCGCCATCATCCTGCTGAACGCCTCGATCATCGGCGCCGCCAGTGTGACCCTGTCCACCAGCTACGCCTTCGGCGACGTGTTCGGCGCCCACCACTCGCTCCACCGCGGCTGGCGCGACGCCAAATTCTTCTACGGCGCGTTCACCGCCATGGTGGTCCTGGCCGCCGGCATCGTGCTGATCCCCGGGGCACCGCTCGGACTGATCACCACCGGTGTCCAGGCCCTGGCCGGCGTGCTCCTGCCGAGCGCGACGGTGTTCCTCCTACTGCTGTGCAACGACAAGCAGGTCCTCGGACCCTGGGTGAACCGCCTGTGGCTCAACATCCTGGCGAGCGTCATCGTGTCGATCCTGCTGGCGATGTCACTGGTGCTCATGCTGACGACGCTGTTCACCTCGGTGAACGTCACGCTCCTGGCCGAGGTCCTGGGGGGCGTCCTCCTGGCGTGCTACCTGGTCGCCGCCGTCATCCTGGTCCGCAACCGGTCCCGTCGGGAGCCGGTGCCGGTGGTGCCGATGGAGCGCAAGGCCACCTGGCGGATGCCCCAGCTCAGCCTGCTCGAGCGTCCGACCTGGTCGAAGACGCGCCTGATCGGCATGTGGGGCCTGCGCGTGTACCTGGTGGTGGCGGTCCTGTTGCTCTTGGTCAAGGCCGTGCAACTGGGCCTCCACCACGGAGGGTGACGGGCGACCTGGGCCGGTCCGGGTGGGCGGGGTTTGCGCATCGGCCCTGCTCGCGAGAGTATCTGTCTCTTATGTGCACCCCTGCGCCGGACCGTCATGCCTAGCCTCCGGTTCGGTCGCAACAAGGTCAAGGGTCCGAAGAAGCCACCTCCCGTCCCCGAGCGCATCCCGCCCCGCCCGCCGGCACCCGGCGGCCTGCGGATCGCCTTCCTGGTCTACCGGGGGAACCCGCGCTGCGGCGGCCAGGGCGTCTACACGCGCCATCTGACCCGCGAGCTGGTGGCCCTCGGCCACTCGGTGGAGGTCTTCGCCGGCCAGCCGTGGCCCGAGGTCGACGAGGGCGTCGGGTTCACCCCGGTGCCGAGCCTCGACCTGTACCGCGACCCCGACCCGTTCCGGGTGCCCCACCTGGCCGAGTTCGTGAACTCGTACCCGACGTCGGTCGCCGCCCTCGAGTTCGGGGTGATGTGCACGGCCGGGTTTCCCGAGCCGTGGACCTTCTCGATCCGGGCCCGCCGGATGCTGGCCGCCCGCCGCGACGAGTTCGACCTGGTCCACGACAACCAGTGCCTCGGCTACGGCATCCAGGGGATGATGGACGACGGCTGGCCGGTCCTCGAGACCCTGCACCACCCCATCACCGTCGACCGCCAGCTGGCACTGAGCCACACGACCAACCCCTGGCAGCAGTTCAGCCAGCGCCGTTGGTTCGGCTTCCTGCGGATGCAGGTCAAGGTCGCCCGCTCGCTGCCCCGGATCATCACCGTGTCGCAGTCGTCCAAGACCGACATCACCGCCCAGATGGGGGTCGAGTCCGACCGGATGACCATCGTCCCGGTGGGCGTGGACCACACGGTCTTCCGTCCCCGCGAGGACGTGGAACCGGTCCCGGGCCGCATCATGGTCACCTCGTCCTCCGACGTCCCGATGAAGGGCCTGGTGCCCCTGCTCGAGGCGGTCGCCAAGCTCCGCACCGAGCGGGAGATCGAACTGGTCGTGATCGGCAACCCCCGGCCCGAGGGGCGGGTGGCCAAGGCGATCGAGCGGCTCGACCTGGGCCCGATCGTGCGCTGTGTCACCGGCATCAGCGACGACGAACTGGCCCGCAACTACGGACAGGCCCAGGTGGCCGTGGTCCCGTCGCTCTACGAGGGCTTCTCGCTGCCGGCCATCGAGGCCATGGCCTGCGGTGTGGCCCTCGTGGCCACCACCGGCGGCGCACTGCCCGAAGTGGTCGGCACCGACGGCGAGACGGGCCTGCTGGTCCCGCCGGACGATCCGGGCGCCCTGGCCCAGGCCATCGGCCGACTGCTCGACGACGACGTCCTGCGGGCGACCCTCGGGGCCGCCGGCCGCGAGCGGGTGCTCGGCCGGTTCACCTGGCAGGTCACGGCGGCCGGCACGGCCGACCAGTACCGCAAGCTGCTCGAGGACAAGGAGGCCGGCCGATGCTGACCGTCGACTACGAACGCCTCGGCGTCCGCTCCGGCGACAAGGTGCTCGATCTGGGCTGCGGCTTCGGCCGCCACGCCTATCAGGCCGCCCGGCTGGGGGCCGAGGTGGTGGCCTTCGACTTCGGCGCCGACGAGGTCCGCAACGTGCAGGACACCTTCGGCGCCATGATGGTGGCCGGTGAGCTCGACCTCGTCGAGTCGCGGGTGGGCGCCGTCCAGGGCGACGCGCTGGCGCTGCCGTTCGCCGACGACTCCTTCGACCGGGTGATCGCCTCGGAGATCCTGGAGCACATCCCCGACGACGAGCAGGCCATGGCCGAGCTGGCCCGGGTCCTCCGTCCCGGCGGCACCATGGCCATCACCGTGCCCCGCACCGGACCGGAGTTCATCAACTGGGCGCTGTCCGAGGAGTACCACAACGTGCCCGGCGGCCACGTCCGGATCTACCGCCAGAGCCAGCTCGTGGAGCGCCTCGAGGGCACCGGCATGCAGGCCACCGGCCACCACCACGCCCACGGGCTGCACGCGCCCTACTGGTGGCTCAAGTGCCTGGTCGGCACCAAGAACGACAAGAACCCGGCCGTCGCCGCCTACCACCGGCTGCTGGTGTGGGACATCGAGAAGGCACCCACCTTCACCCGCACGGCCGAGCGCATCCTGAACCCGCTCGTCGGCAAGAGCCTGGTGGTCTACCTGGTCAAGCCGCTGCCGGCCACCCGGTACGGGGCGCCGAGCCCGGTGGGGGCCAGCGCATGAGGGTGGTCCCCGAGGTCCCGGGCATCATCAGCGCCGCCGACGTACTGGAGACGGCACGGTCCATCGTGGCCGTGCAGCGACCCGACGGGATGATCCCGTGGTTCCCGGGTGGCCACTGCGACCCGTGGAACCACGTCGAGGCGGCCATGGCCCTCACGGCCGTCGGCCTCGACGCCGAGGCCGACGCCGCCTACCAGTGGCTCGTCGACACCCAGCTACCCGACGGCAGCTGGTTCAACTACTACCTCCACACCGGGGTCAAGGACGCCCGCCTCGACACCAACGTCTGCGCCTACCTGGCCACGGGGGCGTGGCACCGCTACATCTCGACCGGCGACCTCGACGGCCTCGAGCAGCTCTGGCCGACGGTTGCGGCCGGCGTCGACTTCGTCCTGCGCTGGCAGCGCCTCGACGGCTCCATCCGGTGGTCGCTCGACTCGGCCGGCATCCTCGAGGAGTACGCCCTGCTGACGGGTTCGTCGTCGATCTACCACAGCCTCCGCTGTGCCATCGCCATCGCCGAGCGCCTCGGCCAGGAGCGGCCGGACTGGGAGCTGGCCGCCGGTGGACTGGCCCACGCCGTGGCCCACGACCCCGATGCCTTCGCCCCCAAGGTCGAGTTCGCCATGGACTGGTACTACCCGATCCTGTCCGGCGCACTGTCCGGCGACGCCGCCCATCGGCGGATCGACGGCTCCTGGTCCACCTTCGTGATGGAGGGCCGCGGCGTCCGCTGCGTGTCGACCGGCGAGTGGGTGACGGCCGCCGAGACGGCCGAGTGCGTGCTGGCACTGGACGCCCTCGGCCGCGACGACGAGGCCCGCGAGCTGTTCCGCTGGGTCCAGGCGCTGCGCAACGACGACGGCTCCTACTGGACCGGCATGGTCTACCCCGAGGAGGCGACCTACCCGCCGCTCGAGCGCTCGACGTACACCGCCGGCGCCATGGTGCTGGCCGCCGACGCGCTGGGCCACAGCACACCGGCCTCCGGCCTCTTCCGGGGTGAGGGACTGCCCAGCCACCTCGACCTGACCGAGCCCGCTCCCGCGGCACCGGTCGAGCCGGCCCTGCGGTCCCCGGGCGCCCCCGGCGTCGCCTGAGTCCTGCCTCCGGGCCGGGGAGGCAGCGGAACCCCGGGAACTCTCAGGAGACCCCCAGCAGGGGAGCATGGACGTCACTGGTGGCCTTCGTACCGTCGTTGTCGAGGGAGGTGGACGACGCCGACCGACCACGTCGTCCGAATCGACGCTGAAGCCAAGGTCAACGACGATCGACACGTGGTCGGCGCCTCCTAGCCGACTGCTGACTGCGGTCGGCTGAAGCCGTCCGCAGCCAGTGGCGCCGTCGGCCGGGGGCGGACCGTTCCGGACGATCTCGACGCCTGGGCCCCCGTACCCCCGACCGGGGAGACGTCCGCGACCAAGAGCAGTCGGAGCCGGTCAGGGAACCGGCGGACGTCCCCCTGGGGTCGGGGCCGCGGCCGGCAGTGGGGTCCGGCGGCGGGTCTGCGAGCTCGCGGGGTCCAGTCGGCCTACGACCAGGGGCCGGCCGGGCACCGTCATGGACTGGGGATCCCGTCGGACTCACACATGACGAACAACGAATACCGAGGGCCAGCGCTACCCGGATGGAGGCGCGGTCGTCTGCGACGTGCGTGCCCGCTGCCGACCGATGTGGTCGTTGCGTTCGACCGGGTCCCCGGCTCAGATGCGACGCAGGATGCGCAACGAACCGCAGGCGCCGTCCTCGGCGAACTCGCCCGAGTCGAGAGCGGCTCGCCAGATCTCGTACGGCGGTCGACCGCCGTCTGCCGGATCGGGGAACACGTCGTGGATGGCCAGCCATCCGCCGCGGACGACGTGGGGTGCCCATCCGCGGTAGTCCGCCCAGGCGGGTTCGTCACCGTGGCCACCGTCGATGAAGCAGAACGTCAGTGGTGTGGTCCATCGCGAGCTCACCGTCGGCGAGTCGCCGACCAACCCGACCACCGATGACTCGAGGTCGGCGGTGATCATCGCCCTCCGCCAGTGGGGGAGGGTGTCGATCCGACCCGTGTCCGGGTCGACGAGCGAGCTGTCGTGGTGCTCCCAGCCGGCCTGGTTCTCCTCGGAACCGTGGTGGTGGTCGAGGCTGAACAGGACCGCGCCCGTCTCCTCGGCCGCCGCACCCACGTAGGTGGTGGACTTGCCGCACCAGGCGCCGATCTCGACGAAGGTGGCCTGGGGCGCCGAGGAACCTGCGCGCACGGCGGCCTGGAACAGCGCCTCGCCCTCGTCGTCGGGCATGAAGCCGGTGGTCGTCCGGGCGAGAGCGAAGAGGTGCTCCCGACGCTCCTCGACCGTCTGCTGGTCGGCAGCTGCGTGTGCCGTGCGGGTCGATTCCATCCGTCAACCTTCCCACACCGGAGGCGGCCCCTCGGCAGCCGACACGCCCTGCTGTGCGTCTCTGACCAGGTGGTTGGGGGGGAAGCCTGTAGTTGCTGGAGCCGACGCGTCGACGTGCCCGTCCACCGGCCGCTGCGGTCAGTCGGGGGCGAGGCCGTAGACCAGGGAGCCATCCGGCTCCACGTCGTAGACCTCGATGCCGTCCTCGACGTGGGCGGCATCCGCACCTAGCGCAACGGCGACCTTGTTGAGGGCGTTACGGGTCACGTCGAGGACCAGCTCGACCTGTTGGTCGGGTCGGGCCTCGGCCTGCAGGGCGGCCACGACGTCGGCCCCGATCCGGCCGGGCGTCCACAGCATGGCGTCACAGAAGGCCAGGGATGCGCGAGCGAGCGCCGACAGGGAGCTGTCGGCGTAGTGGTCGACGGCGTCGAACTCCGCCTCGGTCGCACCGGCGCGCAGCGCGCTGCGGCTCCGCAGGGACCTGCAGAGGCGGCAGTCGTGCTGTCGGGCACCGCGCAGGCGCACGAGCTCGGACGTGACCGGGTCGAGGGCGTCGAGCGCCGGCACCACCCGCATCAGGCGGTCGAGGGCGCCCCAGATCCCGGCGGGAGCCGGCTCGACCTGTGGTGGCGGCCAGCCTCCCGGACCGAACAGGGCGACGAGCGCGGCCCGGGTGCGGGGCACCATGTCGACCACCCACAGGGACGCGACCAGCCCGCCGGCGAGCGGCCCGGTGGCGGCCAGGAAGTCGTCCCGCAGCGTCGGACTGATCGAGGCGACGTCGAGACAGCACTGCTCGGCGAAGGCAAGGACGGCCGACGAGTCACCTTTCCACCCGGCCCCGGCGGCACCATGGGGCGGCGTGAGGGGTTCGAGGCCGAGCAGATCGGCCGTCCTAGCGGCCGCGGTGGCCACGACCGCCGTGGTGCCGCTGGCGGACGCCTCGGCCCAGAGGGCGCCGATGACGCTAGCGAGGGCGTCGGCACTGTCGGGCGCCACGTGGCGCAGGGTCGCGGCACCGGTGGTCACGCCCACGACGCTACCGCCCTGTCGTCCTCGTCACCGGTGGGCGATCGTCACGATGCCATCCGACTTGTCATCGCGATCATCGATGTCTCCCCGTTCACCAATGACGCCAAGGTGCTCCTCGCCAGCGGAGGCGCGATCCGGCCGGCCGACGTCATCGCCTTCGGACTCTGGTTCTGGGCACTTGACCGGGGTGGGCCAGCAGCGCGGGCTACATGCGCCGCCAGACCCCCTGCATTCGTCTTCCCGGAGATGAAGAGCGGGGGGCACGTGGCACCCGACTGGAGTCCTCAGTTCGTGGACTACTTCCACTTCGCCTTTGCCACCGCCACTGCGTTCGGTCCGACCGACGTGTCAGCCACCAGACCCTGGACGAAGCTGATGATGATGTCCGAGGAGGCGATCTCACTTGTCGTCGCTCGCTTGGTGGTGGCCCGGGCGGTCAACATCCTCAAGTGACCGCAGCTGAACCCGCCACCACGGACCGAGAGGATGCCCTGTGGGGGTCCGACTGCATGGTGCCCGAGTGGCGCACGGCGATGTCGCAATGAAGGTACAGGTCCTTTGACGGTGTCGGTAGACCACGCACGGTGAAGTTGACCTGCTCGGCAGGGATGCCCTGGTCGGAGATCTGCGGGATGTACGGCTCAAGTGTCGCCGTGACGGAAGTCACCTGCCCCGTCAGCGCCGCAACCGAGCGCCGCTATCCCACTGATCACTGAGACCGGCACTGCGTACCACGGCGCCATCGCACTTCGATGATAACTGGAACGACCCTGCTGGAGGAGGTGGGCCCGCTTCAGATTCTGGTGCGAGATTCTGGGCGACGCACGCGCGTAGACGTCGAGGCCCGGCGGCGTCCCAGCATCGCATCGTGCCCACGCAAGCCCGGCCTTCGACCGCTCGCCGAGCGGATCAGCCTCGGAAACGGTCAGCTGCGGAGCCCGGTGATCTAGGCGTCTGGTGACCGCGGAGGGCGACCGCCTCGTTGGTCCGGGACGATTCCCGGATGGCTGCTAGCGTGCGCCCGATGCTTCAGCAAGTGATCGATCACGGAGCGCGCAGCCTCCAACTCCTGTTCACCGGGAACAGTCCGACATTCGAGCGCGACAACCATCGGCGTGCGCTTGCGGGCGAACCTAGGATTCTGGCCCGCCGTCCGTTGCCCAGCTCTCAATGGAAGCACTCGCCTCGGAGGATCAATACGTTGGCGGTCGGGGCCAGTGCTCGTGACTACCTTGAGATCGGAGTTGCCCGGGGGTTCACCCTGCAGAACGTCCGCGTGAACGCTCGCGTTGGTGTGGACCCGTCCCCGCGATTCAACGTCGCGAGGCTGCCCCACGCCGTCACCTTCCACGCCGTCACCTCCGACGCCTACTTCGCGTCGCTCGCACCGAGTGTCACCTTCGATCTCGCCTTCGTGGACGGCCTACATACCTTCGAGCAGACCTGGACCGACCTGGTCAATGTGTTCGCCCACATGCCGGTCGGAGCCGTATTGATCGACGACACCGTCCCCACCGATGAGGTCGCTGCTCTTCGCGACCAGGATGAGTGCCTGGACCGCCGTCGGGCGGTCGGGTCGACTGACCGACGATGGATGGGCGACGTGTGGAAGGTCGTCGTGTGCCTCGAGCGCTACGTGCCAGAGCTCGAGTTCCGCACCATCATCGGAAGTGGCAACGAACAGACACTTGTGTGGCGGCGGCAGCCTGGTACACCGGTCTCGACAGTGACGCCTCAGGAGCTCGCATCCGTCGCCTCGCTTGGGTACACGGAAGTCATGGGTGCTGGTGTCCCGGCGGCGTTCCGCCCCACCACCGAGGCCGAGGCGATCCGAGAGTGCCTCTCCGTGGTCACCCGTCGCCCCTGAGGTCCCGTTCTTGCGTTCTCCGGCTCCGGTCGGAAGTCTTGACGGAAGCTACGTGAACTGCTCCGCCAGGGCGCTTCCGTGGGTCTCCTCCGACTGGTGGCTGTGAGTGACCGAGACGCCGGAGCGGCTGCGACATCCCGCTCGGCCCGTCGGCGACGACGGCGTCCGTGAGCGGCAGCATTATCATGGTCAGCCCCGGACGAGGGTGACCAGGGTGTAGACGGCGAACCCGGCCAGGAGGACGCCGCCGGCCTTGCGGATGACCTTCAGAGGCAGGATCCGCAGGAGTGCGCGGCCGCCGAAGGCGCCGAGTGCGGCGACCGTGGCGAGTGCGGCGAACGCCCCGATGAAGACGGACAGCGGCTGGTGGTATTTGGCGGCGAGGTTGGCCGTGAGGATCTGGGTAAGGTCGCCGAACTCGCCGACGAAGATCACCACGAACGCGGTGGCGATGGGCTTGAGGCCGGCCGGCGCCTCCTCTGCCTCCTCCTCACCCTCCTCCTCCTCCTCCTCCTCGGAGACGAAGAGCAGGTAGGCGGCCCCCCCGGCGAAGAGCAGTGCGGTGACGGCCTCGACCCAGCGGTGGGGGAGCAGGGCCAGGAGTCGGCCGGCCAGCACGGCGATGCCGGCGTGGATGGCGAACGCGGTCGTCGCCCCGATCCAGACCAGGACCGGCCGGTAGCGGCTGCCCATGATCAATGTCGCGATCATGGTCTTGTCCGGCAGCTCCGCCACGAAGATGAGGGCGAAGACGCCGAGGATCAGGCCGATCTGCACCGGCTCAGGTTAGAGACTCGCCGGGAACCCGGTCGACGGGTCCCCAGGGACGGTCAGGCGTCGAGACCGAGCACCTCGGTGAGGGTGGCGGCGAGGCCGACGCCCTCGCGCTGTCCGAATGCCACGCTCATGGCCAGGCGTTCGAGGATCTGGTCCACCGTGCGCCCGCCCGCCGCCAGCGGGTGGGCCCTCACGAAGGCGGTGATGTTGGCTGCCAACTCGGGTGGCGAGCACAGGGCGCGGATGCCGTCGAGCATGCGGGGCAGTGTGTTCGAGGGGAACTTCTTCGGGAACTCGTCCCACGCCGCCACGATCCGCTCCCACGTGGCCGGTCCGGTCTCCCGGTTGGCCAGGAGGAGGCGGATGAGGAACGGGGCGTCCTGGCTGCGGACCTCGGTCATGGCCAAGTCGAACGTGCGGGCTGCCAGGTCGGCGGCACCGAAACTGGCGAGCGCATCGAGGTACCGGTTCTCCTCCTGGGGCGTGGCCGCCGCGCGGTAGGTGGCGAGGCACGCCTCGTACTCGTCGACGGCGCCATCGGCCGCCACGATGTCGAGCACCGCCGAGGCCGTGTCGCCGTGGAGGCGCGTGGTCGCCCGGGCGGCGAACCGGGCTGCAGCCTCGGCCCGCACCGCGGGGTCGGCGCCGATGGTGCCGAGGGTGCGCAGCACGGCCGACCGCAGCGACGGGGTGCGCTCGTCGTCGGACGGCGACGGGTCCCAGCCGAGGCGCTCCGCCAAGGGGCCGAGCAGCGTCCGCACGCCCTCCGCCAGGACCGGCCGACCCTCGTCGGGCACGATCCTGTCGAACAGCCCGATGGCGCCGACCACGACCGACCACACGCTGGGGTCGCCCTCATCGGCGTCGGCCAGTGCCTTGGCCAGGCGCAGCAGATCGGCGACCCGGGCGTGCCCGGCCAGGGTGGCCGCCCAGGTGTCCGACACCAGGTTGTAGCGCTCGAGGGGCGCGAGGTCGCCGAGGCGCCCAGCGAGATGGGCCACCCGCTCGGGCGAGTAGGCGACCCGGTAGTAGCCGGAGCCGCCGGCGTTGGCCACCAGGTCGCCGGAGCCGCCCATCTCCTGGGTGGCCGCCGTCATCAGGACCGCGTCGTTCCATTCGGTACCCGAATCGAGCGCCCGGTGGAGCACGGGAACCTGCCAGCGGGAGCCGATGGCCCCGCCCGGGGCGCCGGAGTAGCAGAAGGGCTGCTGGGCCAACGACCCGTCCTGCTCGACCGTGACGAGCGGGTAGCCGCCCTGGTTGATCCACGTGTCCATGATCCGGGCGACGGGCCGTCCGCTCGAGCGCTCGAGAGCGTCCCACAGGTCCCGTGTCTCGGTGTTGCCGTACGAGTGGGCGACCAGGTAGTCGTGGATGCCCTCGCGGAAGACGTCCGGACCGATGAACTGCTCGAGCATGCGCAGGACGCTGCCGCCCTTCTGGTAGGTCAGGACGTCGAACATGCCCTCGGCCTCCTCGGGCCGTCCCACCGGGAACTCGACCGGGCGGGTGGCGTGCAGCCCGTCGACGGCCATGGCCGCCTCGCGCTCGACGCCGAAGCTCACCCAGCGCTGCCACTCGGGGCGGAAGGCGTCCACCGCCAGGACCTCCATGAACGTGGCGAAGGCCTCGTTCAGCCAGATGCCGTTCCACCACTTCATGGTGACGAGGTCGCCGAACCACATGTGGGCCATCTCGTGGCACACCACGTCGGCAATCCGCTCGAGCTCGACGCGGGCGGCGGTGGCCGGGTCGACCAGCAGTGCGGACTCGCGGTAGGTGATGCAGCCGAGGTTCTCCATGGCCCCGGCTGCGAAGTCGGGGATGGCCACCATGTCGACCTTGTCGCCAGGGTACGGGATGCCGAAGTACTCGCTGAAGAACCGCAGTGCGTGGGCCCCGACCTCGAGGGCGAACTCGGTGAGGTGCCCCTTGCCCAGCGGATGCACCACCCGCAGGGGCACGCCGTCGACGTCCACCGCCTCGGTGTGCCCGAGGGGCCCGACCACGAAGGCGACGAGGTAGGTGGACATGACCATCGTGGGGCCGAAGTGGACCCGCTTGCGGCCACCCGGCTCGGGTGTCTCCTCGATGATGGGGCTGTTCGAGTAGGCGGCGAGGTGGTCGTCCACCACCAGGGTGATATCGAAGGTGGCCTTGAACTCGGGCTCGTCGAAGCACGGGAAGGCCCGGCGCGCGTCGGTCGACTCCATCTGGGTGGTCGCGATCACGCGCTCGACGCCGGCCTCGTCGGTGAACGTGGAGCGGTAGAAGCCGCGCAGCTTGTCGTTGAGGATCCCGGTGAAGGCCAGCCGCAGCGTGGCGGCGCCGGGTGCGAGGCCCGGGGCGAAGGTGAGCAGCGCCCGCTCCTCGGCGGTGTCGAGGGAGACCGAGGCGGCGGGCAGTGCGCCGGCACCGGCCGGCACGACCTCGGCCGAGGTGATCTCGAGCTCGGCGGCGTTGAGCACCACCTCGTCGGTGGCAGTGTCGACGGTCACGTCGATCTCCACCTCACCGGTGAAGGTGGCGGCACCGAGGTCCGGCGTCAGGGTCAGCCGGTAGGCGTGCGGGAGGACCGTGGTCGGCAGGCGGTAGGCGGATGCGTCGGTGGTCCCTGGAGTCGAAGTGCGCATGCTGGGCAGGCTACCGTCGCACCGTGCCCTCCGACCCCGGTTCCGAGTTGAATTCGCCATCGACCGCAGACGACGTCCCGGCGGACGCCGCCGCGTCCCGGACCACCCGTCTGGACGTGGTCTGCGTGGGAAACGCGCTGGTCGACGTCCTGGCGTCGGCGACCGATGAGCTCCTGACCGAGCTCGATCTGGTCAAGGGCACGATGGCTCTGGTCGACCACGTGCGGGCAGCCGCCATCTACGACCGGATGGGAGCCACCACCGAGGCCTCGGGCGGTTCGGCGGCCAACACGGCGGCCGGCGTGGCCGCGCTCGGCGGCAGGGCCGCCTTCCTCGGTCGTGTGGCCGACGACGGGCTGGGTCGGGCCTTCACCCATGACATCCGATCCATCGGCGTCGCCTTCGACCCGACGCCCACCCCTGCGGTGCCCGGCGAGGTCGTGAGCGGCCACTGCCTCGTGCTCGTCACCGAGGACGCCGAGCGGACGATGGCCACCCACCTCGGCGTGGCGTCGGAATTCGGCGCCGTCGACCTCCACGACGGGCACCTGGCCTCGACGCAGGTCATCTACCTCGAGGGCTATCTGTGGGAGCAGCCGACGGCCAAGGTGGCCATGCGCGACGCCATCGAGGTGGCCCACCGCAACGACGCCTCGGTGGCGTTGACGGTGTCCGACCCGTTCTGCGTGCAGCATCACCGGGCCGAATTCCTCGAACTCCTCGACAGTGACCTCGAGCTCCTGTTCGCCAACGAGGAGGAGGCGATGATGCTGTTCGGGACGTCGTCCTTCGATGCCGCCGTCGACGCCGTCGCCGAGACCGGCGTGCTGGCCGTCCTGACCCGCGGCGCCCACGGCTCGGTGGTCGTGACCGCGTCGGGCCCCGTCGAGGTACCGGCGGCCCCGGTCGGCCAGGTGGTCGACACCACCGGGGCGGGCGACCTCTTCGCCGCGGGCTTCCTCTACGGCATCACCAACGGGCTGCGTCCCGAGGATGCCGCCCGCCTCGGCGGGGTGTGTGCGGCCGAGGTGATCAGCCACGTAGGCGCCCGGCCCAGGGGCGACCTGCGGGCGCTCGCCGTCGAGGCCGGCCTCTTCGGCTGAGCCAGCGGCTGCCGGGCGCGGTTGCCTGGGGTCTGCGCATGCTCCGGCACCACGTGCGGTCGGCCGTCTGCGCAGCGCTGGCCCCGTGACCGACCGGAGGCCGGTCAGTCGTCGATCGGGTCGACCGGCCGGAAGCTGAACGGGAGGTCCGCGATGCGGACGAGCAGCGAGGCGACCTCGCGCCCGAGCGGTGCCAGCCCGGGCTCCAGGGTCGAGAGGTCCTCCAGCGTCGCCTCGTCGATGGCACACGAGCCCTCGTAGGTCACTTCGATGGCGCACTCCGGGCCGCCGTCGCCGATGAGCATCTGCTCGATGGTGGCGGGGCCCCGGACGAGCGGCTCACCCAGCACCTCCAGCGTCTCGGGCAGCGCGTCCAGCAGGGGGTCGGCGTCGGGCACCCCGTCGAGGCCCTGGACCCGGAAGGCGATCTCGACCAGCACCTCGGGCGGCTCGTCGGGGTCGTCGCCGATGGCCCAACTCCGGTAGGAGGTCTGGCTCCAGGTCGGCCAGTCGAGGCTGGTGTCCACCCGGATCCGGGCCGGGCGCTCCTCGCCCGGCAGGCTGTAGGACGTCTCGAAGCTGATGTCACCCAGGAAGACGTCCACCTGGAACCGCTCCTCGACGGCCTGGCGCTGCAGGAGCGCGGCCTCGAAGGAGTTCCGGTGGGCGGAGACGAGGTGGGTGAAGACGTGGTCCAGCATGGCGGGGCAGAGGCTACCGTTCTTCCGTGACCACCTCGTCCGGAGCCCTGCCGTCCCGCCCGACACAGGTGTGGCCAGACCGGCGGGTCATCGCCTACGCCCATCAGGGAGGGGCGTGGGAGGGGCCGTCGTCGACGCTGCACACCATTGCCACCGCCCTCGAGGCCGGAGCGACGGGCATCGAGCTCGACGTCCATGCCACCGCCGACCACCGGCTGGTCGTCTGTCACGACGCCACGGTCGACCGGACGTCCTCGACGACGGGCACCATCGTCTCGTTCACGTACGACGAGCTGTCCCGTCTGGACAACGCCCACTGGTGGGCGCCCGGTGCGGACGTCACCCCCGGACTCGACGACGGTGCCTACCCCTACCGGGGCCTGGCGCCCGCCGACCACCGGTTCGGGTTCGCCCTCCTGGAAGAGGTGCTCGAGGAGTTTCCGGACACGGTGCTCAACCTCGACATCAAGCAGACCGGCCCGGTGGTCCCGCCCTACGAGGAGGTACTGGCCGACCTGCTCCGACGGTTCGACTGCGCCGACCGCGTGATCGTCGCCTCGTTCCTCGACACCGCCACCGACGACTTCTCGGCGTACGCGCCCGAGTTCGCCACGTCGATGGGCACCCTGGCCATGGCAGAGTTCTATCGGGCGGTGCAGGCCGGTGGGCACCCCGTACCCACCCGCCACGTCGCGCTGCAGGTGCCGGCGACGTCCGGGGACGTCACACTGGTGGACGCCCGATTCGTCGAGGTGGCGCACGAGGAGGGCCTGGCCGTCCACGTGTGGACCATCGAGGAGGAGGCCGAGATGGAGGACCTGTGCGGCGTCGGGGTCGACGGGATCATCACCGACCGGCCGTCGGCCCTGGTCGGGGTCCTCGACCGCCTCGGCTGCACCTGGGTCCCGAGGTGACCACCGGGGCCCGGTCGCTGTGCTTGGGCGCGACCCGTCAGCGGCTAGGGGACACCCTGCAGCACGGACGTGAACGGCCCCGACCGGTCACCCGGTGCGGGACAGGGGACGGGGCGTGGTCGCCCGGTCCCGGGGGGCGACGGTCAGCCGCGCCCGCAGTTCGGCTTCTTGCCGTGGTTGGCCTTCTTCTTGGCCCGGAGCTTGCGCTTGTTGGTTCGCTTAGACACAGTTCGGCAAGGCTAGTCGGTCCCGCCCCTGTGCGGCCAACGGGGTGCCCGGCCGCACATGCGCCGGCGCAGCGGACCCCGCCCGGTCCGGGCCGATGACCTGGCTGCTGCGTGACGGCACCGTCCTGGCGGGCGCCGAGGTCATGGACGGGTTCGGCGGCCGCGCCCGGGGCCTCCTCGGGCGCACCGGCTACGAGGGGGCGATGGTCCTGCCCCGCACCCGGTCCGTCCACACGTTCGGCATGAGGTTCCCGCTCGACGTGGCGTTCTGTGACCGCGACCTCCTCGTGCTGGACACCGCACGTGTGGCCCCACTGCGCCTGACCATGCCGCGGCGCGGTTGTCGTGCCGTCATCGAGGCCGAGGCCGGTGCCTTCGAGCGGTGGGGCCTGCGGGCCGGCGACGCGCTGGAGCTGCGCGGGTGACCGGTACCGACGGGCCACCCGAGGTCGCACCTGGGGACGACGGGCCCGACGACGGGCCGCCCTCGGTCCTCCCGACGGGTGACGCGGTGGGGGCCCTGGTCGTGGTGGGCACGCCCATCGGCAACCTGGGCGACCTCTCACCCCGTGCCGTGGCCGCGCTTGCAGACGCCGATGTCATCTACGCCGAGGACACGCGGCACTCCCGCAAGCTCCTCAGCCACGCCGGGATCTCCGGGGTGCCACTGCGCTCCCTCCACGAGCACAACGAGGCCGACCGCGTCGACGAGGTGGTGGCGGCGGTCACGGCCGGTCGCACGGTGGCCCTGGTGAGCGACGCCGGGATGCCGGGCGTGTCCGACCCCGGGGCCCGGGTGGTCGCCGCGGTGGGTGCCGCCGGCCTGTGTGTCACCGTGGTTCCCGGGCCGTCCGCCGTGCTGGCGGCACTGGTGTCGAGCGGGTTGGCGACGGATCGGTTCTGCTTCGAGGGGTTCCTGCCCAGGTCGGGCCGGGATCGCACGGCGCGGTTGGCGCTTCTGGCCTCCGAGCCGCGCACCTCGGTGCTGTTCGAGGCGCCCGGCCGGGTGGCGGCCACCCTGGCGGACCTGGCGGCGACCTGCGGCGCCGATCGGCAGGTGGCCGTGGCCCGTGAGCTGACCAAGTTCCACGAGGAGGTGTGGCGAGGCACCCTGGAGGACGCCGGCGCCTGGGCGGCCGACGGCGTCCGGGGCGAGGTGGTGCTGGTGCTGGAAGGCGCCCCCGAACCCGAGGAGACCGAGGTGGCCGAGTCGGTCCTGGCGGCCGAGGTGACCGCGGCCCTGCGTGCCGGTGCCCGCACCCGCGGGGCGGTCGACGAGGTGGCGGCCCGTCACGGTGTGCCCCGGCGGCGGGTGTACGAGTTGGCCCTCCGCCTGCGCGAGGCGGCGGGCGCCGGACAGGATGAGGAATGACCGCCCCCCGACGGGTGTTCCCTGGAGCGGGACGCCGAGCGTCCGGTCGGCGTGTAACGCCAGCGCCGTCCGCCGGGACCGTACCCGTGGACGGCCGCCGCAGGGCCGTCGCAGATCGCAACCACCGACCGTAGGAGGTCCACCGATGTTCGGACGCAGCTCCAACCTCGACGCCAGCCAGGCGCCCCCGACCGAGCCCGACGACGTGCCCGAGGGCCTCGACCGGGCCGCCTTCGCCGCCGGCTGCTTCTGGGGGGTCGAGGAGTTCTTCCTCGAGATCCCTGGCGTGGTCGACGCCGTCTCCGGCTACGAGGGCGGCCATGTCGACCATCCGACCTACGAGCAGGTGTGCTCCGGTGCCACCGGGCACGCCGAGGCCGTCCTGGTGACGTTCGACCCCACCCGGGTGACCTTCGAACACCTGCTCGAGGAGTTCTGGCGCCACCACGACCCGACCACCCTGAACCGCCAGGGCCCGGACCATGGGACGCAGTACCGCTCGGCGGTGTTCGTGCGTAACGAGGCCCAGACGACCGCCGCCCGGGAGTCGCTCGACGCCTTCCAGATCCGCTTCAAGCGCCCCATCGTCACCGAGGTGACCGCGGCGTCGACGTTCTGGCCGGCCGAGGCGTACCACCAGCGGTACACCCAGCGCACCGGTCGCGGCGGCTGCCACGTCGCCAACTGGTAACCGGGGCCCGCGCCCGCCCGGCCCGACGCGGCTCCCGGTCCACGTGTGCGAGGGGACGTGGCGGGGTCGGTACGCTGGCGGGCAGTGTCCCGCTACTTCATCACCACGCCCATCTACTACGTCAAGGACGCGCCCCACGTCGGGCACGCCTACACGACGGTCAACGCCGACGCCCTGGCCCGCTGGCACCGCCTGGTGGGCGACGATGTCTTCTTCCTGACCGGCACGGACGAGCACGGCCAGAAGGTGGCCCGGGCCGCCGAGGAGCAGGGCCTCGCCCCCCAGGACTGGACCGACCAGCTCTCGCCCCGCTTCGCCGAGGCGTGGGCCGGCCTCGACATCGCCAACGACGACTTCATCCGTACCACCGAGCCACGCCACACCCGGGCCGTCCAGGAGTTCCTCAGCCGGATCCACGACAACGGCTTCATCTACAGGGACACGTACAGCGGCCTCTACTGCGTGGCGTGTGAGCGCTACTACGCGCCCGACGAACTGCTGCCCGGTGGCCTGTGCCCCGACCACCTCACGCCACTCGAGGAACTGGAGGAGGAGAACTACTTCTTCAAGCTCAGCGCGTTCCAGGACCGGCTGATCGAGTGGTACGCCGCCGACCCGGACGTGGTCATCCCTGAGCCCAAGCGCAACGAGGCGCTCAGTTTCATCAAGGGTGGCCTCAACGACATCTCGATCACCCGGACCTCCATCGACTGGGGCGTCCGGGTGCCGTGGGACGACGCCCACGTCTTCTACGTCTGGTACGACGCGCTCATCAACTACGTGACGGCCATCGGCTACGGCCAGGACCAGGAGCGTTTCGAGGAGTGGTGGCCCCACGTCCACCACCTCATCGGCAAGGAGATCATCCGGTTCCACTGCGTGTGGTGGCCCGCCATGTGCATGGCCGCCGGCATCGACCCGCCGAACCGGGTGCAGGTCCACGGATGGCTGCTCCTCGGCGGCGACAAGATGTCCAACTCCAGCGTCAACCGGATCGCGCCGTCCGACCTCACCGACGAGTACGGCGTCGACCCCGTCCGTTACCACCTGCTGCGTGACATCCCGCTCGGCAGCGATGGCGAGTTCTCGGCCGAGGGGATCTCGGCCCGCTACAACGCCGACCTGGCCAACAACCTCGGGAACCTGCTGTCGCGCGTGTCCACCGTGGTCGTGAAGCTGTGCGACGGCGTGGGACCGGCCCCCGATCCGGACAGCCGTCTGGCGGCAGTCGCCGCCGACGTGGTGGCCGAGGCAACGGCCGCATGGGCCGCCGGCGCCCCCCACCTCGGGCTCGAGGCCACATGGCGACTCATCCGCGAGACCAACGCCGAGCTCGAGATCGCCGAGCCGTGGAAGTCCGAGCCCGGCCCGGCGGTCGACGCCGTCCTGGGCTCCGCGCTCGAGGTGCTGCGCATCGTGTCGGTGCTCGTCGTGCCGGCCATGCCGTCGACGGCCCGGGAGATCTGGCGGCGCATCGGACTCGACGGGGTCCCCGAGGACCAGCGGCTGCCGGCCGCGGGGGCCTGGGGTGGCTACCCCGGTGGGCTCCCCGTGGAGAAGGGCGCGCCGCTCTTCCCGCGGCGCAAGGACTGAGCCGTGGCGAGCGACGCCGTGCTCGAGTGGTTCGACTCGCACTGCCACCTCCAGGACGAGTTCGACCGGCCCGACGACGGTCCCGTCGAGCCCCACGCCGATCGGCTGGCCGCCGCCATCGCACGGGCCTCCGAGGCCGGGGTCAGCCGTCTGGTGTGCGTGGGCACGGGTGCCGCATCGTCGGCGGAGGCCGTCACCCTGGCCAGGTCACTCCGGCGGCCGGGCGGTCCCGCCACCGCCGAGGGCGTGTCGCTGTGGGCCACCGTCGGCCTGCATCCCCATGACGCCGTCGACGGCGTCGACGGGCTGGACGGCCTCCTCGCCGCCGAACTCGACGGTGGCGTGGCGCCGGCCGACCGGGTCGTGGTCGGCATCGGCGAATGCGGGCTCGACTACCACTACGACCACTCGCCGCGTCCCGTGCAGCGGGAGGCCTTCGCCCTCCAGATCGAGCTGGCCCACCGCCACGGGCTCGCCCTGGTGATCCACACCCGGGAGGCGTGGCACGACACGTTCGGACTCCTCGAGGCCAACGGGGTACCCGAGCGCACCATCGTCCACTGCTTCACCGGCGGTCCGGAGGAGGCCCGGCGGTGCCTCGACCTCGGGGCCTCGCTGTCCTTCAGCGGCGTGGTGACCTTCAAGAACGCCGGTGACGTCCGTGAGGCCGTCGCCCTGTGCCCGCTCGACCGGCTGCTGGTGGAGACGGACTCGCCGTTCCTGACGCCCGTGCCGCACCGTGGCACGCCCAACGAGCCGTCCCGGGTGCCCCTGGTGGGTGCGGCCGTCGCCCAGGTCAAGGGCATCGAGACCGCCGAGGTGGCCGCGGCCTCCACGGCAAACGCCCGCCGGGCGTTCCAGGTCTGACCGTGGTTCCGGGGCGAGGTCCGGCCGAGGCGGGTGCCCCGGTCGGGGGTCCTGCCCGATGACTCAGCCGGCCGTGATGACAGTCACGAGCTGTGGGAAGGGGGCCGACAGGCCGACCTTCGGCGGGAGCCCGGACACCGAGAGCTTCGAGTCCTTGACGGAGGTGGGCGCGTAGGTCACCGTGATGGCCCAGTTGCCGGCCTTCGGCGGCGTGAACGCCGTGGGCAGGTCGAAGGAGCCCGGGTGGGACACGGTGATCTGCTGGGTGGTGGCGGCCCTGCCTGATTCGGCCGATGGCGCGTCGGAGATCTGGAACACCAGGTGGGCCGCGGTCACGACCCCCGTGAGCTGGGCCTTCACGTGCATCGTGGTGGAACCGGCCACGCCGGTCAGGGGTGACGAGGTGACCGACAGGGTGACTCCATCGACGCTGCCGGTGGCCGGGAGGTCGAGCGGGTTGGGCACCGTGGTGGTCGTCGGCTTCGGGGCGGTCGTCGTGGTCGAGGACGTAGAGGAGCTCGAGCAGCCGGCGGCGGTCACCAGGGCGGCCGTCAGGAGGACGGACGTGACGAGCGGAAGGGTCCGGGGGGAGTGCATCGGGTCAGCGTACCGCCGCACGGGTGCCGTTCCCGGTCTCTCCCGGCCCGCTGACCAGGGGGTTCGGGAGAGACCTCGGATGGCCCCACCCCGTCCGGGGTCCACCCCGTGTTGCCCGGCGCCCGTCGTCCCGGTAGCGTGGACCAACGGCCACTCCACGGAGTGGCCGTGCCGCATCGGCCGACCTGTCAGGTCGTCGTGCGGAGGTCGGCTTGGAGGAGCCGGCCAAGTCCATCCTCTCCCCGGGTGGCCGACGTCGTTCGTCGGACCGTCCGGGACTGTCGGGGGAGGGACGCATCCCACAAGGAGTGGAGCCCTGAGGAACCAACCCGATCGGAGTCACCGCCTCGCGGTGGCATTCGTGCTGTGCGCCGCACTGCTCGCCGCGCCCCTGGTCGCCCTGCACAGCAGCGGCGACGCTTCGGCGACACCGGCCCAGCCGTCCGCGGGGCGGCCAGCGGTATCGCCGGGCGGCGGTCCGGTCTCCGTCCGGACCCACGGGGCGGACCGTCCGCCGGTCGGACGTCCGGCGCCCGTGACGATCGCCGAGGCTCCCGTGGTCAAGGTCACGGCGACCTCGGTGCCGCCCACCACCACGACCACGACGTCCACCGTGCCGCCCACCACGACCACGACGACGACGACGGTGCCGGCGGCCGAGGTCGAGGCCGCCGGTGCGGTGGAGACGACCGGGGTCGTCACGTACTACGACCACCCGGCCGGGCGGTGCGCCAGTCCGTGGCTCCCCTTCGGCACCGTGGTGCATGTGACCAACCCGGCCAACGGCGCCACCGTGACCTGCACGGTGGACGACCGCGAAGCCGACACGGCCCGCTCCATCGACCTGGCCACCGCCACCTTTGCCGAGCTCGCCCCGCTGTCGCAGGGCGTCATCGACGCCAGACTGAGCTGGTGACGGCCCGGCGGTCCCGCCGGGCATGGAACGGGCGGCGCCCACGGGGTGCCACACTGATCGGGTGACCCACGGGCGCGCCGAGATCCATGAGCTGCTCCTGGCCAACGACCTGCGCCCCAGTCGCGCGCTGGGGCAGAACTTCGTGGCCGACGCCAACACGGTGCGGCGGATCGTCCGGCTGGCCGGAGTCGAGCAGGGGTCGAAGGTCGTGGAGATCGGTGCGGGGCTCGGGTCGCTGACCCTGGCCCTCGTGGAGGCGGGGGCCGAGGTGACCGCCGTCGAGGTCGACCGCCACGTGCTGCCGGTGCTCCGGTCGGTGGTGGAGCCCGTCGGTGTCCGGGTGGTGGAGGCCGACGCCCTGCGGGTGGCCTGGGACGAGGTGCTGGATGACGGCGGCCCCTACGCGCTGGTCGCCAACCTGCCCTACAACGTGGCGGTGCCGCTGGTGATCCGGGTGCTGGAGGAGGCTCCCCAGGTGACCTCGCTGCTGGTCATGGTCCAGCGGGAGGTGGGGGAGCGCCTGGCCGCCGCCGCCCGTGACGAGGCCTACGGCGCGGTGTCGGTCAAGGTCGCCTACTGGGCCACGGCGGCCGTCGTCGGCAAGGTGTCCGCCAGCGTGTTCATCCCCCGGCCGAGGGTCGAGTCGGTGCTCGTGCGGCTGGACCGGCACCCCGGGGGACCGCTGCCCACCGGCGACGGGCGGGTGGGGCCGGGGGCCGCCGACTACGAGCGGCTGTTCGCCGTGGTGCGGGGCGGTTTCGCCCACCGGCGCAAGATGCTGCGCCGGGCGCTCCTCGACCTCGTCGACCCCGAGGCCTTCGCCGCGGCCGGCGTCGAGCCGACGGCCCGGGCCGAGGAGCTCGGGCTCGACGCATGGGAGCGCCTCGCCTGGTGGCGGCCGGCCGTCCCCGTCGCCTCGTGACAGGGGAGGCGGGGTGATGACCCGGTTGACGGCCCCGGCCAAGCTCACGGTCACGCTTGCCGTCACCGGTGTGCGCGCCGACGGCTACCACCTGCTCGAGTCCGAGATGGTCACGCTCGACCTGGCCGACACCCTCGAGATCGACGACTCCGGCGACGGCGCCGGCGAGACCGCACTCGAGGTGGTGACGTCCTGGCCCGCCGGCTCGGTGGCCCGCGACCCGGACGCCCTGGGCCCGGTGGCCGACAACCTCGTGGTCCGGGCGCTCGCCGTCGCCGGGCGGACGGCCCGGGTGCTCCTGGTCAAGCGGGTCCCGCCCGGAGCCGGGCTCGGCGGCGGGTCGGCAGACGCCGCAGCCGTGCTGCGCTGGGCCGGCTGCAGCGACCCGGCAGTGGCGGCAACCCTCGGTGCCGACGTGCCGTTCTGCCTGACGGGGGGTCGGGCCCTCGTCACCGGGGTAGGTGAGGAGGTGGCGCCCCTGGCGTTCGAGGAGCGGACGTTCGTGCTCGTGCTGCCGCCGTTCGGTGTGGACACCGCCGCCGTCTACCGTGCCTACGACCGCCTAGGGGGAGAGGCGGCTGGGCGTGCGTCGACGGGTAACGACCTCGAGGCGGCGGCCCTCGAGGTGGAGCCCCGCCTGGTGGGGTGGCGGCACGCGCTCGAACAGGCCACAGGTCGACCGGCCCGGCTGGCCGGCAGCGGCTCGACGTGGTTCGTCGAAGGGGAGGTCGACGGAGTCGACCCCGGAGCGGAGGCGTGGCTGGAGCGGGAGGGGGAACTCGCCCCCCTGGTGGTGGCCCGGACGGTGCCGGGGCCTACCTGATCCTGCTGCGACCGTGGGCCCGTTGCGGGTCCCACGGAGGACGGGACCTACTTGCCCGCCGCC
>PLRX01000076.1 GCA_003164095.1 Acidimicrobiaceae bacterium
AGGTCGCGCTCGATGCAACAGTGCCCCTGCCAGGACAAGCCGCGGTCCCGTCGCAACCGATCCATCGGGTCGTACATCGCGACGGCGTCGCAGTCCGAGCTCCGCATGGTCCCGATGCTACGACCGGAGCATCTTTGACCGTGCGCCGTCCAACTGATGTACTCGTCGTATGGAGACGACGACGAGGGCACCGCGGCGCGCCCGTGAGGAGCTCCGCGAGTTGGTCGTCGACGCAGGCATGGCCATCCTGGCCGAGGAGGGCCTGCGGACCGGTACCGACCTCACATTCAAGCGGGTGTTCGCCCGGGTCGAGGCGGACACGGGGATCCGTCTGACCAATGCGTCGGTCATCCGGCGGGTGTGGGTGGACCAGGCGGACTTCCAGTCCGAGATCATGGCGAGAGTTGTGGCCGGGGCCAACGAGGTGGGGCAGTTGGGTGCCGCCTACGACCTGCTGGGCCCCTTGCTGGTCACGTTCGATCTCTCCACCCCCGGGGCGCGGTGGGCGGCACTGGTGGAAGTCGCCCGGCTGGCCGGTGCGGTGGCCATCGAGAGCAGGGTGGGGACCCGGAACTGGGAGCTGTGGGTCGGCGTGTGGGTCGTGACGGTGACCACTCCGGGCAACAAGGCCGACAAGAAGCTCAGGCAGGCGCTGTCGGAGGGCCTGGAGGAGACCGGTGAGGCATGGGACCAGTTGTTCTCCGCCGTGATGGGGCAGCTCGGAATGCGGCTCCGTCCGGGCCTGACCCTCCGACAGCTGACCGAATCGACGGGTGCCATGGCCGCCGGGTTCTCGCTCCGGCAGGCCAGCCGGGACGAGCCACAGTTGTGTCGGCGGCCGACGGGGCCGGGCGGCGAACTCCAGGAGTGGACGCTCCTCGGGATCGGGCTCGAGGCACTCGGGATGCAGTATTTGGAGCTCGACCCCGACTGGCAGCCCCCGAGCCAGTAGGCGCCAGCCCGTAGCACCGCGCATGCCTCGCAGCCCGGTCGACCACGCCTCCGCCCAGACGGGAGAGGCCGTAGGGGGGGATCCGGTGATCGACCCCGGACGGCGCACCGCGCACCGACCCGAGCCCCATGACCACACCGCAGGCAGCACCGGCGACATCTTCACCCTCTCCGTCGCCAGCCAGGTCCCGGTCACCGGGTCGGAGGGTGACCCGTTCACGACCGCCGTCGGGTCACGGCCGCTGGGATTCCTCCGCAGTGACGAGGAAGGGCTGTCGGGTCCGTAGTGCCCTCCGTGCACGCGTCGCGGATCCGGCGGCCCGGTACCCGGGACCGGGCAGGCCGGAGCGGTGGAACCGACCCGGTCAGCTCGCCCGAGGGGTCAGTTCGCCCGTCTCGTAGATGTCGCTGGCGCGGCCGACGATCAGGGGGTCGAGCTTGCCGATGACCGCGAGGTCCTTGCCCGGGTAGGGCATCAGGTGGAGCACGTACCGCATGGCATTGAGCCTGGCCCGCTTCTTGCAGTTGGACTTGACCACCGTCCACGGGGCCTCGTCGGTGTCGGTGGCCAGGAACATGTCGTTCTTGGCCGCCGTGTAGGCGTCCCACATGTCGAGGGAGGCGAGGTCGATGGGGGAGAGCTTCCACTGCTTCAGCGGGTGCCGTTCCCGCTCCTTGAAGCGTCGGCGCTGTTCGTCCTGGCTCACCGAGAACCAGAACTTGATGAGGTGGACACCGCTGCGGGTCAGGTTGCGTTCGAACTCGGGCACCTGACGCAGGAACTCGATGAGCTCCTGCTCGTCACAGAACGCCATGACCCGCTCGACGCCCGCCCGGTTGTACCAGGAGCGGTCGAACAGCACGATCTCGCCGGCGGTCGGCAGGTGCTGGACGTAGCGCTGGAAATACCACTGACCACGCTCGATCTCGGTGGGCTTCTCCAACGCCACCACCCGGGCGCCCCGCGGGTTCAGGTGCTCCATGAACCGCTTGATGGTGCCGCCCTTGCCCGCAGCGTCCCGTCCCTCGAAGATGATGACGACGCGCTGACCGGTCTCCTTCACCCAGGCCTGCAGCTTGAGGAGCTCCACCTGGAGCCGGTACTTCTCGTGCTCGTAGGCCCTCCGTCCCATGAGGTTCCGGTAGGGGTAGATGCCGCTCTGCCAGAACTCGACGAGTTCGTCGTCGGAGTTGAGCGGCACCGTGCCGTAGACCAGGTCGTCCTGCTCGAGGATGGTGCTCCGGAGGCGGGCGAACTCGTCGGGAGACGTCCCCTCGAGGACGGCGTTCAACCATTCGGCGACGGTCAGCCCGTCGTCGGGCCCGGCGTCCTCCAGCACCTGGCGGACGACGGAGGCATGCTCCTCTGCGGCGTCGTCGAACGCCTCGTCGGCCAGGTAGTCCTCGATTGCGTCCGGGGTCTTACCGGGGACCACGTCACCCTCGATAGCCTCACGGGGGCCGTTCTCACTCGTGGCTGCCACCGTCTCGACGCTCCTCGGCCACCCCCGCGCACGGAGGGTGCTCCGGACACGATGCTACCGGCACCCCCGGGTGGGGCCCCGAGTGGCGAGGACACCCGACCCGGTGCCGGCCACGGGATCGCCTCAGGCGTGAATCGCGGCGACGACACCGCCGTCGACGAGCAGGTCGGCCCCGGTGATGAACCCGGCGTCGGGACCGACCAGGAACGCCACCGCGGCAGCGATGTCGTGCGGGCTGCCGATGCGACCGGTCGGACTGCCCGTGATCATCTGGCGCATGACGTCACCGGTGGGGCCGGACAGCTCGGCCTCGCCCATCGGCGTCGCGATGACGCCGGGTGACACGCTGTTGACCCGGGCGTCCCGGGTACCCCAGTCGACGGCCGCAGCCCGGACACGCAGCTGGTTGGCCCGCTTGGCCGTCACGTAGGCGGTGGCGGCGTCGCCCAGCGCTGCCCCGGACAGCTCCGGGAGGTCCGCCAGCTCGTCCGCCGGCGTGGTCGCAAGGCGGCGCTCGAGGTCCGGCGCGAGCGATGCCATCGAGCCGGCCATCGACGCCACACAGACGCCGGACCCACCGGGGGCGATCCTGCGCCCGAAGGCGTCGAGGATGTGTGCGGTGCCCACCAGGTCGACACGCACGATGTCGGCCGGCGACGCTTGGACGGGTGAGAGCCCGGCGGTGTGCACGAGGCACGCGACGCGCCCGAGCGCGGCAGCCGCCTCGGCGAGCCCCGCCACCGAGTCGGCCTGCGACACGTCGACGATGTGCGTGGTGACCTCGAGACCCTCGGCGCGGAGGGCGTCGGCCGACGCCGTGAGGGTGGACGGGTCCACATCGGCCAGCAGGATCGCCCTGCCCACGCCGATGCGGCGGGCCACGGCTGAGCCCATGCCGCCACTTCCGGTGATGACAAGTACGTCCTGCACGGCGTCGACTCCTTCGTTCGGGTGGAGGCCTACAGGTAGGCCAGGTGCACGGCAGCCTCAGGTGTGTTCACACGGAAGGTGAGACTCTCCTCCAGGTAGAGGCTGACCGACGTGGTGTCACTCGAGCGGTAGCCGATCGAGAAGTCCTGGCCCACGGTCAGCTCGAAGTCCCCACCGCGCTGGCTCAGCACCACGGCTCCGTCGACCGCCGGTGCCCAGACGACCGGGCCGCCCAGGATCTCCCGCAGGTGCTCGAGGACCGGGTAGCCGCCGTGCTCGGTCGTCTCGGTGACGCCCGTGTAGCAACGGGACCCGAGGGCGATGGCATACGGGCCGGCGATGTCCGCCGCCCGCAGCACGGCGACTGCTGAAGCCACGTGCTCGGGGTAGTGGCTGTAGTCGTCGTTGATGGCCACCGGGGCATGGGGCGACGACGGGGCGACGCCCGCCACGCCGCCCCCGGGGTAGCCGTGGAAGACGAGCCGGTCCTCGGCCAGCCCTGCCGCCCGTCCGGCGGCGATGACGGCATCGAGGTCGAGGTCGGCGGCACCACGCTCGGCTGCAGCCAACTCGGTCCGCTCCAGCGCGAAGGGTGAGCGCAGCTCGACGAGCGGCCGTATGCGGCGGACGGCGGCCTCGACGCCTGCCGGTGCTCCGTCGGGCAACGGGTCGACCCGTCCGAGGTCCACCGCCGAGAACTCCCACCCGAGTGGGCCGGAGAAGTCGACGAGTCGACGGGCGGCGAGCACGTGGGTCACGGACCGCGTGGCCTCGTCGTCGATCTGCGCCCAGGCGGCGTCTGTGACGGGCGCGAGCTCGCGGAACAAGTGGTTCATGGACGGATCCTGCTTTCGCTTCGTAGGGAGCCGATGCCGAGGCTACCGGCGGGCGGCGTGGCTCCGGCAAGGGGGTTGGGAGTCGGTGGGGCCACTCTGCGGAGGGTGTTCTGGTCGATGTGTGAGAAGGGCTCGTCCCTTCCCGGGATGTCGAGGATCCCCTCCTCCTCGTAGCTCCAGGTGTCGTCCGGATGGATGGTCACGTGCATGCGGTAGCTCAGGGTGCGGAACTTCTGGTCGAGGAACGGGTTCGAGAGGATGCCGTACACCTCGGAGCCGACCGCGGCGTGGACCTCGAACTCGGTGGCGTCCGGTTCGGCGGTGCCACCGGCCAGGAGCACCTGGCCCCTGGGGATCCCGAGGGTGAGGGTGACCGTGCCGGTGGCCGGCTCCCACAGCCAGTAGCCCACCTGGTCGTGGAACGTCTCCACCTCACCGGGCTTGACGATGTGGGTGTGATAGCGGAGCCCGTAGAAGAGCTGGGGCCCGTTCGTCTGACGGTCGATGGGCTGGAGCTCGTAGCGTTCGACGAAGGCGTTCTGCTCACTTCCCTCCTCGACGGGGTGCACGTCGGCGCCCCCTGCGCTCTCCCAGACGCCGGCCATGGGAGCCAGCGGCCCGAGATTGGCGAGCGTATCCGGGTCGCCGTCCGGCTCGGTGAAGATGTCGGGGCCGTAGAAGTCGTCTGCCGGTTCGACTGCCAAGGCCTCGTTCCTCTCGTCACGTTCGTCCATCCGTGGCGAGCCTACCGGCCCTCCACGTTTCCTCCAGGGGCGAGCCTCAGGGTGGCGGGCGAGTGGGAACGCTGATCGGCACTTGCCCTCCGCTCGTCAACTGTGCCCGAGCAACTCCTCGACGTGATCGGGGTCACCGGCACGCGACGAGGGTGGGCGGCACACGGAAGCGCAACCCACGTTCCGTTGGTCGTGCCCGCTGCACCGGAGCCGGCCGGGGTCAGCCGAAGATCGGCGGTACGCCGGCGCCCGGCGCGTTGATCATGGAGCGGATCATGTCGGCGAATCCCCCTCCGGCCACGTACGTCGTGTGCTCGACCCGGCGGGAGATGCGCCATACGTGGGACGAGCGGACGTAGGTGTCGTCGTAGACGGCACCTACGTCGAAGAGCTCGGCGCGTCCCTCCCATTCGACGCCGTTCCGGTTGAACACGTGCACCCTGCCGACAGCGGTGTCCGATCCGCGGAAGCGGACCTCGTGGGTCGAGGTCGTGTGCAGGCAGAACGAGAACACGGACATCGCTCCGGGCATCCAGGCCGCCACCTCGGCGGGTGTGCCGGCAATGCCGCCGGCCCGGGTGTAGTCGACGAGGCCGTCCGGAGTGAAGAGTCCCTCCCACCGCTCCCAGTCGCGGTCGTCGACGGCATAGGCGTACGACGTGGCGAGGTCCTCGATGGCCAGTCGGTCGGCCACGCGGTCACCGGGGAGCACGGCCCCGTCCGGCTGGTCGCCCCGGTGGTCCTCCTGATGTCGGGTCACGACGGCAGCTCCGTGGTCAGGCCTCACCGACCCGCATCATGCCGCGTCGAGAGGCTCCTGGCACGACCTCAGTCAGCACACTGCACCTACTCCTTGGCGAAGCGGTGGGCGAGCTGCCGTGACACGCCGAAGGCCTCGCCCACCTCGGCGACCGAGGCGCCGTCGTCGAGCATGAGTGCCGTCACCGACGCCCGGATGAGTCGACGGGCCTGGTCGAACTCCTCGAGGACGCGGGTGAGCTCGCGGCTGCGGCTGGCGGAGTCGGCCCGGCGCATGGAGTCCGCGATCGGGTTGCCGGCCAGCAGATAGGCGCCGTCCTCGGCGTTGCGCGCGATGACCCGCTCCATGTGGTCGCGGAGCTCGACGGCGGCGGCCGTGTAGCCGTCGAGGTCGTCGATGACCCGTTTCAACGATTCATTCACACCGTCATGGCATTTACACGGTGTGTCAGTCAGGACTTCCGCAGATGATGG
>PLRX01000010.1 GCA_003164095.1 Acidimicrobiaceae bacterium
GTCCAAACTGCTGGACGCACTCCCCAACCGCCGGCTTGGTGACCAACGGCGGCACATCCGAGCCACCCGTCAGCCTGAATGCGGCGTGCAATACGGACTACTCAGCGGATGGCCCGAGACTGAATCCCCGCGACCATCGTCGGCCATGACCTGCAGTGTCTTGGTTGGATGTCCAGCGCCTCCGGAGATGCTCTTGATGGAACTACTGCTCGCGACCATTGCCCGTCGGGGACCGGCCTGATCTGGGCATCCTGCTGATCGTGAGAACAGTCCCCGGTTCACGGCGCATTGGTAGTCGTCCGGGGGCTCCGTGAAGTCCGGGCGCCGGAGGATCGGCTAGTTCAAACTGAGGCGCGCCAAGAGGGTCGCCCGAAACCGGCCTGCGGCGAAGGCAGGCAGGTGGACTCTGGTCCTGCCGATGGCACGCTCCGTCTTGATGCCGAACTCAGGGTCGATTCCACGATGGCGCAGCGTGCGCAACGAATTGATCGAACGTCACCGGTGGTTCGGAGACAAGCTCGGCCAGTCCGTTGGTGATTCGATCCTCGGCGCCTTCGGCGATGATGAGGTCCATAAAGGCGAGCGTCTGAGCGTGTGGCTCGATCAGTCCATTGGCGACGTGGCGCGCCACCAGCTCGTCGAAGGTCAGCGAGTAATGAGTGACGGTTTCGCCAATCGCATCGCTGATACGCCGGGCGACCTCGTCATAGCTGAGCAAATCGGGCCCGGTCAGCACAAAGTCTGAGTTTGGAGCGTCCTTCGCGGTCAGTGCTGCCGCTGCCCCACGTGCGATGTCGTGGGCGCTGATGAAGGGGACTCGCCCGTGCCCGGTCGCGGTGTAAATGGCCCGCTCGTCACGGATGGTGGTGCAGTGCGGCCCTTCGGAGAAGTTCTCCATGAACCACGACGGCCGGAGAACCGCCCACTCGGCTCCGGACCCAGCGAGCCACTGATGCACTTGGCCCATGCCCGGACCCCCCGCATCGAGGGGCGATGCGCTGAGCAGCACGAACCGTGCAACGCCGCGGCTGATCGCTGTTTCGATGAACTCGGTCATGAGGGACACCGCATCGTCGGCTCCCATCGGCGCGACCAGGTAGACCGAGCTGACATCGACGAGGGCTGCGTCCCAGGTCGTGCGATCTGTCCAGTCGAAGTGGACCCCACCTGCGGGCGGCGTTCGAGCAGCAGCTCTGGCAGAGATGTTGCGTTCATCAAGAAGCGCCAGAAGACGGCGCCCGGTCTTGCCGGTGGCGCCAGTGATCAGGACGCATTCCCTCACGAGAGGGCCTCGGCGGACACGAGCGGGTTCCAGTACTCACGGTAGTGGGCAAGCTTGCCGTCGCGTGCTTCGGCCACGATGACGTACTGCTGGTTGTAGGTCTTGTTCGTCTCGACGGCCCGTCCCCTGATCGTCATCTCGACTACCACGACATTCGGGTCCAGAGCGGGGTGGACGCGCAGCTCGTCCACCCCATCGATGGAGATGCGAGACGGATAGTCCGTCATATAGGCAAGGATCTGCTCCTTTCCCTGCAGAACTCTCGGGCGTTCCGGGCTGGCAAAGGGAAACTCGCAGACCCCGTCATCAGCCCACAGCTCAATCCACTCATCGAATCGCGCCTCGGTCAGCAGCGTCTGGTACTGCTGCATCAAGGTGAGCGTCGTTTGTCGCGCGCTTTCGTCGTCAGTCATTGTCACGTCACCTTTCGAATGTGACGACAAAGAGCTTGTCGTCGAGGCAGCTGAAGATGTCGACTTGGGCAGTCCGTGGTCATGGGGGCCTCCTTCAGGCCGAGCCCTGTAGTATTCGGACTATCAGTCCGGTTCAGTCGGCATGATACGGACTGTTAGTCCGCTTGGCAAGAGGAGACGCGGGAAGGCCATGGCAGTGGTGCGAGAGGAGCGGGCCGATGCAGCACGAAACCGCAAGGCGATCCTGGAGGCCGCCGATGACCTCTTCGCGACCTCGGACAGCCCGGGCGAGGTGTCCATGGACGACATCGCCCGCGCTGCCGGAGTGGGAAAAGGTACGCTGTTTCGGCGCTTCGGCGACCGGGGCAATCTGATCCGGCAGGTCTACGCCGTCAGGCTCGCACCACTGCGGGAGCAGATCGAGTCGGGCCCTCCGCCGCTCGGACCCGACACCCCACCCCGGGAACGCGTCGCCGCCATCATCGACGCCATCGCCGTCGTCAAACTCGACAACGCCCATCTGATGCTGGCTCTCGAAGAAGGGGGTGGCCCGACGAGCGGCGTCTATGGATCAGCCGACTACGTGGGCGTACACGGCCTCCTGCGTGACCTCGTCGCTACCGAGCTCGGAGTCGGCCGAGCTGGTTGGATCGCCCATGTGCTCCTGGCGACCGTCCGGGCCGACCTCCTTCGCCATGTGACCGAGGGAGAAGGCATGAGCCACAGTGCCATCCGATCGTGCCTCAGGGACTTCGTCGACCACACGCTAGATCACTAGCTGGTTCGCCGGCCGGTGGTTGTCCGACAGTGCGCGAGCGACATGACTCCTGACCCTGCCTCCGAACATCGGGTCGGTGGGGCACCTCTCCCCGACAGGACTTCCGCAGATGATGGCCACACGACACCCCCAGATATAGCGATTGAGCTGGGAGAACGGCCGCGGACGGCCG
>PLRX01000112.1 GCA_003164095.1 Acidimicrobiaceae bacterium
GAATCCTGCGCGTCTGCCAATTCCGCCACTCGCCCGAGCGACCGTTAGAGGCTACCCGAAGATCCGACACCTACGAATCGCGCCGTTGCCACCTGCGGCGCGATCCTCAGGTCTCCCGATCAGCCCATGCAGAACCCCCGTGTGCCCCTCGGGGGCCCGCCACCCCGGACCCCTGCGACTCGTGCCGACCACACCACCACCCCGTACCCCCTACCAGGGGGTAGACACCGGTAGGCTGACGCCGACATGGGACTGCAGAAGTTCGAAGGGCGCCTCGAGCGCATGGTAGACGGCACCCTCTCCAAGGCCTTCCGGGGCGACCTCCACCCCGTGGAGATCGGCCGACGGGTGACCCGGGAGATGGACCTGAAGCGACGCCTCGGCGTCCACGGCCTCATCGCGCCCAATGCCTTCGTCGTCCACCTGTCGGCAACCGACTTCGATCGCTTCGAGAGCTTCCTCGACGCCCTGGTCCGGGAGCTCGAGGAGGCAGCCCGCGAGCACGCCCGGACCGAGGACTACGTCTTCGTGGGCCCGGTCACCGTGTCGGTGGTCGAGGATCCCCGGCAGCGTAGGGGCCGTTTCGCCGTGGTGTCCGACGTCCACGAGGGTCCCGCCGGCCTGACCGCCGCCTCGGTGGTCCTGGCCGACGGCATGCGGATCGTGCTGGGCCCGGAACCGATCACCATCGGGCGCCTACCCGAGAGCACCATCGTCGTGAACGACCCGAATGCGAGCCGCCGCCACGCCGAGATCCGGCGGTCCGGCAACGAGGTGGTCGTGGTCGACCTGAACTCCACCAACGGGACCAGGGTCAACGGCGCAACCATCCGCGAGCGCGTGCTCTCCGACGGCGACCAGATCGTCATCGGAACGACGGTGCTCCGCTTCGAGACCTCGTGAGCCACGGCGCCCGACCTTGATCCCCGTCCTTGCCGCAGCTGCAGCCGCGCCGGTCCCCGTCGACAACACACCGGTACTCCGCGCACTGGAGTTCGGGGTCATCCTCCTCCTCTGGCTGTTCTTCATGTGGGTGGTCCGGGCCGTGTGGGTCGAGGTGCGCCCGCTCAAGCGAAAGCGCCGCCGGGGCCGCGACGTCAACCCGGTGGTGGACGGCAAGCGCCGTCGGAGCCTCCGCCTCCACGTGATCCGTCCCGACGACCAGGCCGGTCGTGTCTACGACGTGGGCGAGGAGGTGACCGTGGGCCGGGCGCCCGGCTGCGGGGTACCCATCGACTACGACTCCTATGCCTCGAACCTCCATGCCCGCCTCTTCCGTCTCGACGGCGACCTGTGGGTGGAGGATCTCGCCTCGACCAACGGCACCTGGGTCAACACCGTCCGCATCGAGGAGCGGACCAAGTTGCAAAAGGGGGATCTCCTCCAGGTCGGCGGCACCGTGTTCGAGGTAGGGCGCTGACATGACCCTCCTCCGCTCCGGATCGGCGACCGACACGGGACTGGTCCGGTCGGTCAATCAGGACCTGGCTGTCGAGACGGGGACCTTGTTCGCCGTGGCCGACGGCATGGGCGGCCACGCCGGCGGTGAGGTGGCGGCCCGCCTGGCCGTCGACTCGCTGACCAGGGCCTTCGGCGCCAAGCCGACCGGTGCCGGCCTGTCCGAGGCTGTCACCGAGGCCAACCGGGTGGTGTTCGACCACAGCCTGGACAAGCCCGAGTTGCGGGGCATGGGCACGACCCTGACCGCCGCGGCCCTCGTGAACGAGGACGGTCGGGACGTCATCGCCCTGGTCAACGTGGGCGACTCGCGCTCGTACCGCTACCACGACGGCCAGCTCACGCAGATCACCGTCGACCACAGCCTGGCCGAGGAGATGGTCCGGAGCGGTGAGCTGAGCGAGGCCGAGGCGGCCGTACACCCGCACCGGCACATCCTGACCCGTGCCCTCGGCGTGGCCGACGAGGTGTCGGTCGACCTCTGGCGAATCCAGCCGACACGTGGGGACCGGTTCGTCCTGTGCAGTGACGGTCTGACGAACGAACTCGACGAGGCCCAGATCGCCGAGGTGCTCGCCACCGTTCCCGACCCACAGGTGGCCGCCGATCTCCTGGTGCGTGCCGCACGCACCCACGGTGGGAGCGACAACATCACCGTCGTCGTGGCCGACGTCGTGGTGGGCGAGGACGACGAGCCCGACGTCCCGGCCGTCGCCGCGGTGGCCGCCGACTTCCAGAGCGCCGTTCCCGACGAGGAGGCACCTGCACCGGTGCCAGGTCCCGACGGGCCAGAGGGGGAGGACGTCGCGCTCCTTCCCGGCCCCGAGCCGCTCCGGCCGAAGTTCCGCGACCGGTGGCGCGCCCGGCGCAAGGCCCGCCGGGCGACACGTGGCCGGCGGTTGATCACCGTCCGGGTGATCCTCTTCGTCCTGATCCTGGCCGCAATCCTGTTTGCGGCCTTCTACGCGGTGCGCTGGTACGACACCAACGCCTACTACGTGCAGACGTCCAACAACGAGCTCCTGATCTATCACGGACGCATCGGCGGCGGCGTGCTGTACAAGCCGGTGGTGGTGGAGAACACCGACGTCACCACCGCCGACGTCCCGCCGTACACGTTGACCCAACTCCAGAACGGCGTGCAGGAGGACTCCCTCAAGGCGGCGCAGGCCTATGTGGCGAACCTGGTGGCGACCCAGAAGGAGACGGTCTGCACCCAGAACCCGGCGACCCCGGGCTGTCCGACGGTGGGCGCCCTGCCCGGGGCCTCCACGACGACGACAGGAGCTCCCTGATGGAACGTCGCATCCGTTGGCTGGGGGTCGTCCTGGTGCTGTGCTTCCTGGGCCTGTTCGTCCAGCTCAACAACATCCAGATCGTCAAGGCCCACGCACTGTCGACCTCGCCGAACAACCCACGGGTCATTGCCGTGGAACGCAACGATCCCCGGGGCGACATCCTCTCGGCGGACGGGATCGTGCTCGCCAGCTCCGTCCCGTCGAACGGCTACTACAAGTACCAGCGTGCCTACAACCCCTACACCGCCGTGCTGTTCAGTCAGATCGTCGGATTCGACTCGATCATCTACGGCAAGACGGGCATCGAGGCCGAGTACAACAGCTACCTGGAATCCCACACCAGGCCTGCCCACACCCTGGGCGACCTGCTGACGAGTCGTACTACGACGGGCAACGTGACACTCACGATCTCATCCACGCTGCAGAGCCAGGTGGCACAGGCAGTCAACGCCACAAACGTCAACGGCAGCGCGCCTGAGGCCGGGGCTGTCGTGATCAACGTCCAGACGGGGGCCATCGAGGCCATGTACAGCAATCCCGCCTATGACCCGACGCTCCTCGCCTCGCCGAACATCGCCACAGAGAAGTACACCTATGCATCCCTCATCAACAACCCTCTGCAACCACTGTTGTCCCGCACATTCCAGCGCGGCTTCCTGCCCGGGTCAACCTTCAAGACGGTCACATCGTCCGCCGTCTACGACCACCAGCCGGCGCTGGCCAAGGTCGACTACCCGCAGGCAACGTGCATCTCCCTCGAGCCCCAGTCGAACCTGCCGCTCTGCAACTACGGTCACGCCGGCCCGAACGGACCCGAGAAGTGCGGGGGCGTGCTGACCCAGACGCTGCCGGCCTCGTGCGACACCGCCTTCGCCCAGTTGGGAATGGCCCTCGGGGGAGTTGCGCTGACCGCCGAGGCGCAGTCATTCGGGTTCAACCAGGTGCCG
The DNA here is from genome assembly GCA_003164095.1 of Acidimicrobiaceae bacterium. GTDB lineage: Bacteria > Actinomycetota > Acidimicrobiia > Acidimicrobiales > RAAP-2 > Bog-756. Next base: position 3,704 of record PLRX01000112.1, read on the forward strand.
CCGATCGACCTGCCCGGAGCGAATGCTTCGTCGTTCCCGTCGGATCCGGGGAATGATCCAGGATTCAATACCAACAAGCCGTCCCAGGCCTACTCCGCGTTCGGCCAGCAGAACGTCGTCGCCACGGTCCTGCAGATGGGCCTGGTGGCCGCCGGCATCGCCAACCGCGGGGTGATCATGACGCCCCACGTGATGCGCGACATCCACGACACCGCCGGCAACTTGCTGGCCCAGTACCAGCCGAAGCCGTGGCTGACGGCCACCAATCCGCTGACGGCCGCTGCGGTCACCTCGCTGATGCAGGCGGTCGTGACCAACGGGACGGCCTCCGAGGTCGGGTTCCCGACATCGTGGGATGTGGCGGCCAAGACCGGCACGGCCGAGACCGGCCCCAACGCCACGCTGACCAACGACTGGATGGTCGCCTTCGCGCCGGCCAACAACCCCAGGGTGGCCGTGGCCGTAGTGGTGCCCAACCAGCCGGGCAGCGACACGGGGGCCACGATCTCTGGACCCCCGATGAAGACCATCCTCGGCGATGCCCTCGCCGAGACCCCGTGAGGGCGCCGCCATGCAGGGGCGGAACAGTGCAGGACCAGCAATTCAGAACACCGGAACCGAGCGATAGCAGGCATAGGCTTTGACCCACATGGATCCCAACGAGACGCCGCGTGTCTTCTCCGAGCGCTACGAACTGAACCACCTGATCGCGCGTGGCGGCATGGCCGAGGTGTACCGCGCCCATGACCGGCTGCTCGACCGACCGGTGGCCCTGAAGGTCCTCTTCCCGGAGCTGTCGGTCGACCGCTCCTTCGTCGAGCGGTTCCGTCGGGAGGCCCAGGCGGCGGCCAACCTCTCCCATCCGAACATCGTCCCGGTCTTCGACTGGGGTGAGGACACCGGGACGTATTTCATCGTCATGGAGTTCATCGACGGGCGGCCGCTCTCGTCGATCCTCAAGTCGGCGGGCCCGCTCTCACCCGAGCGCACCGCAGACATCGGCTCCCACGTGGCCGCCGCCCTCGGCTACGCCCACAAGCACGGCGTGATCCACCGCGACGTCAAGCCCGGCAACGTCCTGATCACCGACGACGGCCAGGTCAAGGTGACCGACTTCGGCATCGCCCGCGCCGTTAACACCGAGGAGAGCCTCACCCAGACCGGCGCCGTCATGGGCACGGCCACGTACTTCTCACCCGAGCAGGCCGAGGGCCTCGGGGTCGACTCCCGGAGCGACATCTACTCGCTCGGCGTGGTGCTGTTCGAGATGGTCGTCGGACGCCCACCGTTCCTGGGCGACTCGCCGGTGGCGGTCGCGTCGAAGCACGTCCGTGACCATCCGCCGGCGCCCCGCGAGCTCAACCCGCAGATCCCGCCGACATTCGAGGCCATCATCCTCAAGGCGATGGCCAAGGACCCTGCCTACCGCTACGCCACGGCCGAGGAGCTGCGAGCCGACCTGCTGCGATTCAACGAGGGGCGCAGCGTGCAGGCCATGGACGAGGCCACGGCCATGATCGGCGTGGCCGGTGCCACCACCGTGGTGGCAGCAGCCACCGGGATGGACGCCACCCGCGCCGTCGGGGCGGTGGGTGCCACCGGGGGCACGGCGGCCGTCGGCGGTGATGCACCTGACGAGTCGGGAAGCAACCGCACCCGCAACTACGCCATCATCCTCGGTGTCCTCGTGGTGATCCTCCTGGTCGCGGGCTACCTCTTCGCCCGGAACCTCGGCTACCTGGGCGGCGCCTCGACGTTCAACCTGCCGAACGTGGTCGGCCAGCAGCAGGCGGTGGCCACGGCGACGTTGCGGTCGGACGGTCTCAACGTCACCCAGGTCCAGCAGGTCTCGAGCGACACGCCGGGCACGGTCATCTCCACCAATCCGTCACCGGACAGCCTCGTCAAGAAGGGCGACACGGTGACGCTGAAGGTGGCCATCGTGGCACCGGTGGTCCAGGTCACGGTGCCGGATGGCTTGACCAACACCACGCAGGCGAACGCCACGGACATCCTGCAGAGCGCGGGACTGACGGCCACCATCGCCTACAAGACCAGCTCTGCCCAGAAGGGCACCGTACTGAGCACCAATCCGTCCTCGGGCACCAAGGTCAACCAGGGCTCGGCGGTGACCCTGACCGTCTCGTCGGGGCCGGCCAACGCAATCGTGCCGTCGCTGGTCGGCTTGTCACAGGCGGTCGCCGGACAGACCCTGGCGAGTGCGGGCCTCGTGGTGGGGAACGTCACCTCGGTCCCGTCCCAGTACGCGCCGGGCATCGTGGTGTCCTCGAACCCCGGGACCGGGGCCAGCGTGACGCCGGGCAGTCCGGTCGACATCCAGGTGTCCTCGGGCCCGCCGCCGACCACGACGACCACGTCCACCACCACCTCCACCACCACCTCCACCACCACCTCGACCACGGCTCCGAAGAACGGTGGCGGGAACAGCCAGAAGCATCCCGCCAATGTGCGCGGTTAGACGGAGGCGGCTGCCGCCATTGCCAGGAAGTTGGCCAGGAGCGACGGCCCCTCGGGGGTGAGCAGCGACTCCGGGTGGAACTGGACGCCCTCGACAGCCAACAACCGGTGGCGCAGGCCCATGATCACCCCGTCCGACGTCCGGGCCGTCACCTCGAGCACGTCGGGCACGCTCGAGGGCTCGACCACCAGCGAGTGGTAGCGGGTGGCCGTCAAGGGATCCGGGAGCCCGGCAAACACCCCGGTCCCGTCGTGGTAGATGGCCGACGTCTTGCCGTGCATCAGGGTGGGGGCACGCACCACCTCGCCGCCGAAGGCCTGGCCAATGGCCTGGTGACCGAGGCACACCCCGAGGATGGGCAGTTCGCCGGCCAGCTCCTCGATGACCGCCAAGGAGATCCCGGCATCCTCGGGACGACCGGGTCCGGGTGAGATCAGCACGGCGTCCGGGGCGGCGGCACGGATACCGTCGATATCGATGGCGTCGTTGCGGTGGACGATGGGCTCGGCCCCGAGCTCGCCCAGCTCCTGGACGAGGTTGTAGACGAACGAGTCGTAGTTGTCGATGACCAGCACACGGGTCGCCATGGGCACCCGATCGTACCGGGCGCCCGGGGGAGTAGCCGTCGGGCCCCCGGACCCGTCGGCAGTCGCTATCCTTCGCCCATGGCAACGACCAGCGAGCGGGGGCCCGGCCGGGCGCACAAGAAGAGCGGGCGCGTGACCCCGTCATCCAAGGGTGACGCAGCGGCTTCGGGTTCCATCCAGTCCAACCGGTACACGCCACCCATCGACCGGAGCGCCAAGGTCAGCCCGAAGTGGTTCGGCTTCATGATCGTCGGCATGTTTGCGCTCGGGGTCCTCGTCGTCATCCTCAACTACGCCGATCTGCTGCCCGGCGGGGTGAACAACGCCTGGCTGGTGGCAGCAATCGGCTTCATCTTCGTCGGCTTGATCCTCGCCACCCGCTACCACTAGCTGGCCCCGGGGCACGGTCGCGCCCGCGCCCGGACATGCAGGAGGCCGGCCCCGGAGGGCCGGCCTCCACTGCAGGTACTCATCGGTCGGGCCCCGGGGGCCCGTGGCTCAGCCCAGGCGCTCGATGATGGTGGCGTTGGCCATGCCGCCGCCCTCGCACATCGTGAGGAGGCCGTACCGGCCGTCGGTACGCTCGAGCTCGTTGAGCAGCGTGGCCATGAGCTTGGCGCCGGAAGCACCGAGCGGATGGCCGAGGGCGATGGCCCCGCCGTTCACGTTGACCTTGGACATGTCGGCTCCGAACTCCTTGGCCCAGGCGAGCGGCACGCACGCGAACGCCTCGTTGATCTCGATCACGTCGATGTCGTCCAGCGTCAGGCCGCCACGCTCCAGGGCGATCTTGGTGGCGGGGATCGGTCCGGTCAGCATGGTGATCGGGTCGCTGCCGGCCACGGCGAACGAGTGGAACCGGGCACGGGGGGTGAGCCCGAGCGACGAGGCCTTGGCCTCGCTCATGATCAGGACACCGGAGGCACCGTCGGTGATCTGCGACGAGTTGCCGGCGGTCACCTTCCCGTTGTCGGGGCGGAAGGCCGGCTTCAGGTTGGCGAGCGTCTCCACCGAGGAGTCTGGGCGGATGCCCTCGTCGGTGGTCATGAACTCGTCGGTGTCCTGGCGGTCGTCGTCCTTGACCGCGACCGGGATGATCTCCCGCTCGAAGCGGCCCTCGGCGGTCGCCTGCGCCGCCCGCCGGTGGGACTCGGCCGAGAACGCGTCGAGGTCCTGGCGGCTGAGGCCCCACTGCTCGGCGATGAGCTCGGCGCCCTCGCCCTGGCTGACCAGGCCGCCGCGCTCGGCGTAGCGGTTCATGGTGCGGGGGCCGAAGGGGAAGCCCAGCTCACGGACGACCGAGGAGCCCATGGGGGTGCGGGACATGACTTCGACTCCGCCGCCGATGACGACGTCATAGGCGCCCGCCATCACGCCCTGGGCGCCGAAGTGGAGGGCCTGCTGGCTCGAGCCGCACTGACGGTCGATCGTGGTGGCCGGGACCGACTCGGGGTANNCAGCCCATGATCACGTCGTCGACCAGGGCGGGGTCGAGGTCGTTGCGCTCGACGAGGGCCTTCAGGGCCTCGGAGCCGAGGTCAGCCGCGTGCCAGTTGCGGAGCTTGCCGTTTCGCTTGCCCCCGGGGGTGCGAACGGCGTCGATGATTACGGCCTCAGCCATGGTTACGTCTCCTTCCGAGGTCCGGCGGTGGGTTCCTGCCGGCCGTGCTCGGTCGTTGTTGCTGCGGGGCCAGGCCCGCCGGGCGTCCACGGTGGTCGCCGGTCCCACAGACTACCGGGACGGTTCATGCGCGGCCACAGCGTGGGGCGTACCAGCCCGGGGCTACGGTCTCCGGCATGACAGGTCGCATCAAGGACATGGACCGCTGGCTGGGCGACGGCGGGATGGAGCTCATCGGCACGGTGGGCGGGTCGTTCGACGAGTACGGGGTCGATGGCGAGGACCTGGGATGGGTCACCGGCACCTTCACGCCGGCCCGTCCGGCCTGCAACCCGCATGGGATCGTCCAGGCCGGCGTGCACGGTCTCCTGCTCGACGCGGCCATGAACTTCGCGATCAACGCCGCCCTGCCCGGCAGGTCGCGGACGCGGGCGACCCTCGAGATGAAGATCGAGACGATGCGTCCGGCCCTCGAAGGCGGTTCCTACGCACTGCGGGGCGAGGTGGTCCGCATGGCCAAGCAGGTCGCCTATGCCGAGGCCTCGGTGTCGGATGCCGACGGCCAGTTGGTGAGCCGGTCGACCGGCACCTTCCTGCTCCACCGGCCCGAGGAGGAGCAGCCGACGACCGTCTGAAGTACGGCCGACCGACGGCAGCACTCGCGGCAGGACGCCGCCCAGGATCCACCGGCACCGCGCCGGACCAACCGGGAGCGACGTGCGCCTCGAGCATCCACCTCATGCACCAGGGACGGACTTCCCACGGGGCACTGCCTGTCCCGCCACGCCGTGTCGCCTCTGCGGCCGGTCCGTCCGCCGGTCGACCCCGGTCTGCTTCTGCTGCCGCCTCGTGGCCCGTCAGCTGGGACTGCCGTTGGTACCCACCGTCGTCGTCGCCGACTACCGGCTGGGTGACGCCTGCCACGCACGCCTCCGCGGGTACAAGGATGCCCCGACGGCCAGGATGAGAGACCTCCACCAGGGTGTGATCGCCCGGGACCTGGCCGACTGGTTGGACCGCAACACCACGGCCCTCGTCGACCGGTTCGGGACCTGGTCGGTGGTGACTCCCGTGCCGTCCACCCACCGGGAGGGGCCGCCGCCTGCCGGGAGGTTGCTGGACGACGTGCCGACACTTGCCGGACGGCACCTCGGCCTGCTGGGCCGGGGGAGTGGCACCGCAGACCACCTCGCCGCCTGCCGGAGCGGCTTCGAACTGCTGCCCGGGGTCGACCGGGCCGGCCTCGACGGCCTGCCCGTGCTGGTGTTCGACGACAGTGTGACCACCGGGGCCCGCTCGCAGTCGGCTGCGGCCGCGCTCCGGTTGGGCGGAGCCCAGGTCGTCGGCGTGCTGGCCGCGGGCCGGGCGCTGCCGGCGGCGTGACCGACCCACTCGGTCGATGGCCACCGATGACCACCAGGGAGCGACCGGGTGGGGGTAGTGATATAGTTGCTTGTTGCAAGCACCTAGATGGCGGGGAACGGGTGACCGCCTCAGACCGTCCAGGGCGCGTGCCTTACCAGTCACGACCCCCGACCACCGCAGGTACCGATGGCCAGACCGATGACCGACACCACGGGACGGCCCGCTCCGGCATCGCCGGCTCGCGTGTCGGCGGCCCTCGAACGGTCGCTGACCCAGGTGGCCCGGGCGATCCTCCGCCTGGAGGTGCCCCAGGACGCCCTGCCTGACGGGTCAGCGGTCACCCGGACCGGCTACTGGGTCCTCGTGCGGGTGTCGGAGGTGGAGCCTGCCCGGCTGTCCGACCTGGCGGCCACGGTGGAACTCGATCTGTCGACCATCAGCCGACAGATCCGCGACCTGGCTGTAGCCGGCTTCATCGACCGAAGCCCCGACCCGGCCGACGGACGTGCCGTTCTGCTCAGTCTGACCGAGCGGGGCGCTGCCGTCCTGGAAGCGGTGTCCGAGTCGCGGCGCCGCGTGCTGGCCGGGGCCATTGCCGACTGGACCGACGAGGAGCGCAACGCGCTCGCCAGCGGGCTGCTGCGCCTCGACGCCGGCCTGCACGACACCCGGGTGGCTCCGGGTGCCAAGCACACGGACGAGACAAACGACGAGGGGGACCGATGACCATCGACGCCGGGACGAAGGGCGACGCGAAGGACGAGCACGCGGACGGTACTGCCGACGTGGCGGCCGGAGCGGAAGGGACCGACGCCCCCGTCCCCGCCCCGGATGGCGGCGGCCCCGTGGTGGCCCTGACACACCGCCAGATCATGATCGTGTTCAGCGGGCTGATGCTGGGGATGTTCCTGGCCGCCCTCGACCAGACCATCGTGGGTACCGCACTCCCGACGATCGTCAACAGCCTCCACGGACTCAACCACATGAGCTGGGTGGTGACGGCGTACCTGCTCACGTCGACGATCTCCACTCCCCTCTACGGAAAGCTGTCCGACCAGTTCGGCCGCAAGGGGATCTTCCAGTTCGCCATCGTGGTGTTCCTGGTGGGCTCGGCACTGGCCGGCCTCAGTCAGAACATGTTCCAGCTGATCGCCTTCCGGGGGGTCCAGGGCCTCGGCGCGGGTGGCCTGATGGCGATGGCCATGACGATCATCGCCGACGTGGTCTCGCCCCGTGAGCGGGGTCGCTACCAGGGCTACTTCGGTGCCACATTCGCCCTCTCCTCGATCGCCGGACCGCTGCTGGGCGGGGTGTTCACCGAGCACCTGTCGTGGCGGTGGATCTTCTACATCAACCTGCCGATCGGCATCGTGGCCCTGATCGTGACCTCGGTCGTGCTGAAGCTGCCCTTCCGACGCCAGTCCCACCGCATCGACTTCCTCGGCGCCGGCCTCATGATGGTCGGCATCACCGCCGCACTGCTCGTGACGGTGTGGGGCGGGACCCAGTACGCCTGGGGCTCCCCGATCATCATCGCCATGTGCCTGGTTGCGGTCGCCTTCGTCGGCACCTTCGTGGTGTGGGAGCACCATGCGGCGGAGCCGATCCTCCCGCCGTCGCTCTTCCGCATCGGCGTCTTCCGGACGGCCTCTACGGTCAGCTTCCTGCTGTCGATGGTCATGTTCGGGGCCATCATCTACCTCCCCCTCTACCTGCAGCTCGTCGACGGGGTGTCGCCGACGGTGTCGGGCCTCCTCATGGTCCCCCTGATGCTCGGCCTCCTCGCCTCGTCGATCGCCTCGGGCCAGATCGTCACCCGCACCGGGGTCTACAAGCCCATGCCGATCGTCGGCTCCACCCTCGTCATCATCGGAATGTGGCTGCTCTCCCACCTCGGGCTACACACCTCGCACCTGACGATGAGCCTCTACGTCGTCGTCCTCGGCGCAGGAATGGGCATGACCATGCAGATCATGATCCTGGCCACCCAGAATGCCGTGCCGTCCGACTCGATCGGCACGGGCACCGCGGCGGTCACGTTCTTCCGCTCGCTGGGAGGTGCCTTCGGCACCTCGCTGTTCGGGGCCATCTTCATCGGCGGCCTGAGCCACTGGATCCCGCTGCTGGTTCCCGGTGCGGCCGCAGCCGGCATCCATGTCCAGGGCAATTTCGCCATGAGTCCGGCGGACCTCCATGCCCTCCCGCCCCACATGCAGCACGGGATCCTCGAATCCTTCGTGCGGTCGCTGCACACGGTGTTCCTGGTCGGGGTGCCTATCGCCGTGGTCATGTTCGTGGCCTCGCTCTTCCTCAAGCAGCTCCCGCTGCGTTCGGCTTCGGGCCTCGAGCGGCCGAGCGAGGACCTGGCCATGTCGATGGGCGAGGTCGGCTCGTCCGATGCCGAGATCGACGAGGGATTCGTGGACAAGGGGCTGTCGATCGGCTGAGCCGGGGCCGCCCCGGGCGCGTCGGCCGCTCGACCCGGCTAGAACCGGGGGGATGGACCTCCGCATCTTCACCGAACCCCAGCAGGGCGCCTCGTACGACGACCTCCTGGCCGTGGCGCAGGCCGCCGAGCGCCACGGCTTCGACGCCTTCTTCCGGAGCGACCACTACCTGGTCATGGGTGACGGCGACGGCCGGCCCGGGCCGACCGACGCCTGGGTGACTCTGGCCGGCATCGCCCGGGAGACGACGACGATCCGCCTCGGCACCCTCGTGACGGCGGCCACCTTCCGACTGCCCGGCCCGCTGGCCATCAGCGTCGCCCAGGTCGACGCCATGAGCGGCGGCCGGGTCGAACTCGGCATCGGGGCGGGCTGGTTCGATGCCGAACACAGCGCCTACGGGATCCCGTTCCCCCCGCTGGGCGAGCGGTTCGAGCGCCTCGAGGAGCAGCTCGCCATCATCACCGGACTCTGGTCGGCTCCCGACGGCACCGCCTTCTCGTTCGAGGGCACCCACTACCGGCTGGAGGACAGTCCGGCACTACCCAAGCCGGTCCAGCGCCCGGGCCCGCCGGTCATCGTCGGGGGAGGGGGCCCGAAGCGCACGCCGCGCCTGGCCGCGACCTACGCCGCCGAGTTCAACATGGCGTTCCGCTCGTCCGAGGAATCGGGCCGGCAGTTCGACGTGGTGCGGGGCGCGTGCCGCGACGTCGGCCGAGATCCGGAGACACTGGCACTGTCGGTCGCGCAGGTCGTGTGCTGTGGTCGGGACGACGCCGAGGTCGCCCGACGGGCCGCCGCAATCGGGCGCGAGGTCGACGAGCTGCGGACCAACGGCCTGTGCGGCTCGCCCGACGAGGTCGTGGAGAAGCTCGGTCGCTTCGCCGGGCTCGGGGCCTCGCGGACCTACCTGCAGGTGCTCGACCTGGCCGACCTCGACCACCTGGCCCTGCTGGGCGAGGAGGTCCTGCCCCGGGTGTCCGGCCTCTGAGCCTCCGTCGTCGGGCAGCCCTGTCGCTGTGTCGGCCGCGCTCGCCGGTCAGGCGGCGTCGGCCAGGAGTCCCCACCGTTCGGCCACCAGAGTCATGGAGCGCGAGCGGGTGGTCAGGTCATGGGCCCGGGTGGAGAGCATCAACTCGTCGGCCCCGGTGCGCTCGACCAGCGTGGCGAGGCCGCGCTGCACGGTCCCGGGGTCGCCCACCACATGCTCGGCGGTCATGGACTCCATCAGCGCACGCTCCTCGGGCGTGTAGGGGTAGGCGGCGGCCTCCTCGGGAGTGACGACCGGGGCCGGGCGTCCGGTCCGCAGGTGCACCATGGCCAGGGCGGAGGGGCCTGCGAGGAAGCGCGCCTCGTCGTCGGTGCCAGCGCAGAGCACCGAGGCGGCCACCATCACGTAGGGCTCGGCCAGGAGACCCGTGTGACGGAAGTTGGACCGGTAGAGGGCGACGGCCTCGTCCACCAGGGCGGGGGCGAAGTGGAAGGCGAAGCTGAACGGGAGTCCGAGCAGTCCTGCCAGCTGGGCACTGAACGTGGAGGACCCGAGGAGCCAGACGTGGGGGAGGTAGCCGCGCCCGGGCATCGGCGCCGGCTGAGTCGGCGGCCCGTCGGAGGGCACCAGGTAGTTGATGAGTTCCACCACGTCCTCAGGAAAGTGCTCGGCGCCCACGTCGGCTCTGCGGCGCAGTGCTCTCGCCGTCGCCGGGTCGGTCCCGGGCGCACGTCCGAGCCCGAGGTCGATCCGGCCGGGGTGCAGGGCCTCGAGGGTGGCGAACTGCTCGGCCACCACCAGCGGGGCGTGGTTCGGAAGCATGACCCCGCCGGCCCCCACGCGTAGCGTCGTCGTGGCGTCGGCGAGGTGGCCCACCAGGACGGCCGGCGCGGAGCTGGCCACCGACGGCATCCCGTGGTGCTCGGCCACCCACATGCGGTGGTAGCCGAGGGACTCGACGGTCCGGGCCAGTCGTGTGGTGTCCGCCAGGGCGTCAGCCGCGGTCGACCCTTGGGCCACTGTGGCGAGGTCGAGTACCGAGAGCATCGTCATGTCTTCGTCAACACCGCGCCGGCGAGGTTACTTCCGCGCCGGACCCACTGGCCGGCCCGAACCCGTCGGGACTGGCGGCCGGTATGGGCGTACGTGCTCAGGTGGCGGTCACGATCCTGTCGATGCGCTCGAGCGTCTTGGTCATGTTCTCGGCGGTCTTGGTCGGGAGCGCACCGAGTCGGAGCAGCGCCCGCTGGTGGTCCTGGCTGATGTCCCAGCTCTCGCGGACGAGGGTGCCCCCCTCAACGGGCTCGAGCTCGTAGCGCCAGATGCGTCCGGCCACGAACTTGCCCACGAACCCGGGTGGACGGCTCTGCCAGGCGATGCGCCGACCCTCCTCGAATTCGATGACCGTGGACTCCATCGAGTAGCCGACGCCCATCTTCATCGACATCCCGAAGGTGGACCCGAGGCCGAGCAGGTGTGGTGCCTCGGGCTTCAGCTGGCGGACGGTGCCCGACCCGTCGATCTCGGGATGGCGGGAGGCGTCCGCCACCACGGCGAAGATCGCCGCCGGGCCTGCAGGGATGACCCGTTCCACCGATACGACATCGCCCTCCATGGTCTGTCCTCCGTGCTCGTCGGTCGAAGCGCTGTCCACCGTGAGCCTACGCCCGGCGCCGGGGGTCCAACCGGGCTGGCATCATCGCGAGGTGCCGATGCCCTCGCTGACCGCCGCCGTGGACGAGCTGGCCGTGGCCGACCCGGTGCTCGCGCGCCTGATCGAGCGCCACGGCCCGCCACCTCCCCGCCGACGGGTGCCCGTGGACCGCCGGTTCGACTACCTGGCACGCGGGATCGTCTACCAGCAGTTGGCCGGTCGGGCCGCCGCCTCGATCCACGGTCGGATGGTCGAGGCCCTGGGGGGGACGGTCACCGCCGAGCGGGTCCTGGTCACACCGGAGGCCGAGCTGCGCGCCTGCGGGTTGAGTGGGGCCAAGACGGCATCGCTCGTCGACCTGGCCGACAAGGTGGCATCCGGTCAGGTGGCCCTGGAGCGGATGGGGCGGCTGTCCGACGACGACGTGGTGGCCCACCTGACGGTGGTGCGGGGGATCGGTCCGTGGACGGCGCAGATGTTCCTGATGAACGCCCTGAGCCGGCTCGATGTGTGGCCGACGGGGGATTACGGCGTCCGGGCCGGGTTCGCACGGGCCTGGGGGATGGACGCACTACCCGACCCGAGGGACCTGCACGGGCTGGGCGAGCCGTTCCGGCCCTACCGCAGCCTGGTTGCCTGGTACTGCTGGCGGGCGGCCGACGACTCGTAGCGGTGGTCAGCCGCCGGCCCGGAGCGCACGGCAGATGTCGCCGAAGTGCCTGGGGTCGGAACGCCTGGTGCACTCGAGGCTGACCGGATCGGCCACTCCTGCGACCTTTGCCCGGATCAGCGGGGCGATCTCGTCCCGCCGGCCCTCGTTGGACAGGGCGTTGAGCCGGGGATGGAGACCCTCCCACCCGATGCACTCGAGCACCCGTGCACAGGCCGGGGTCGATCCGTAGAAGGCCAGCTGCCCCCGCACGGTGGCGACGGCCTCGTCGACCTCCACCCCGGTGTCGCCGGTGGCGATCATGACGACCACGACCACCTCGAGCGCCGACCGGTCCCGTCCCAGGCGTCCCAGATGGCGCGGACGGCTGCCACCAGCTCCCGCAGGCGGGCGGCAGGCCTCGACCACGGCATCGAGTAGCGGCGCTCGATGTGCGGACGGACCTGGGTGCCGAGGCCCAGGGTGAACGGTCCGCCCGACACGTCCTGCAGGTCGCGGGCCACGGTGGCGAGCAGCATCGGGGTCCTGGCGAAGGCGATGGCGGTCCCGAGCTGCAGGGTGGTGGTCCGGTCGGCCGCCAGCACCAGCGGAATGAAGGGGTCGCGGCCCGTCTCGTAGGTGCATGCCCCGTCGAATCCGGCGGCCTCGAGCCCGGCGAACAGCTCACCGGCGGCGGCGAGCTCCGCAACCGGGACGGTGGTGAGGACGTCCACGGCCCGCTTCAGCCGGTGTAGCCGGCGGTGAGCGCGCTGAACTCCCAGGGCATCTGTGCGATACCACTGCACGAGTTGCCGGGGCTCGTGCCCGCGGGGCACGAGCGATCGCGGTCGAGCATCCAGAAGGTGACCCGGGCGAGGTGGTGGCTCGTCGCGTAGGTGAGGATCGTCTGGTAGTCGGCCACGCTGACGGTCTCGTCCGCCTCGTCGGTCGCACCGTTCATCGACGAGATGCCCATGTGTGCGTAGGCGGTGACCGAGTCCTCGCCGTACGCAGCCATGAGGTCGGCATGGAGGCCCTCGGCGGCGGCAACGCTGGTCGCGCCCATGTCCGTCTCGGGAGTCCCGAAGTCGAAGGGCATGATGGTCCACGCATAGGGCTGCAGGCCCACCGACGCGGCATCGGCCAACAGGCTGCGTCCGTGGGAGTCCGGTCCGGTGGGAGTCGTGCCGAACGTCAGTGTGATCTCCACCGTGGGATCGTCGAGCTGTACCTGGCGGAGCGCAGTGACGACGTGGAGCTGCGTCCTGGCGTTGGTGAATTCGGTGTGCTCGATGTCGATATCGATGGCGTGCAGGCCGTAGGCGTTGATCACCTGTTCGTACGCGGCGGCCAGGGCGGCCGGGGTTCTGCACGCGGTGCCCAGCTTGCGACCCGACCATCCCCCGAACGAGGCCGACACGTCGCCGCCGGCGGCGCGGATGGCGGTGATCGTGGCGGCGTCACTGCCGCCGAGTAGGGGTCGGGTGCCGTCCCACTTCGGCGAGCAGCCCTTGCCGGACAGGACGAAGGCCAGGGTGACGTCGCGGACACCGGTGGCAGCCATGACCGTGACCGGGTCGGGTGGGTTGCCCCAACCGAGGGCCAGGTACGGCGCCGCCAGGCTGACCGGGGGCGTCGCGGCCGCGGCCGGCACGGCCGACACGACCAGCGGGGACGCCGCCAACGCCGCCAGTCCGAGGAGCAGCCAGGTCGGCCGTCTCCGTCGCCCCCGGGACAACCGGTGCGTCCGTGCTACGTCGTTCATCGTGGGCCCCTCCCGACACGGCTCGGTCCGCACTCCCCCGGGAACCTATCCGTGCCGGGGTCGGCACGTCTCTGGCACGCGTCGAACGTGCCGGCACCGCCATGTCGCAATTCCGCCAGTACCCGACGAGCGGATCGGCCACACTGGGTCGGTGCACGACGATCCCGACCGCTGCTACCTCGCCGTGCAGTCGCGCGACCCGCGGTTCGACGGGTGGTTCGTGACCGCAGTGACGTCGACCGGCATCTACTGCCGTCCGAGCTGCCCGGCCCGCACCCCCTTCCGGCGCAACGTCCGCTTCCTGCCGACGGCGGCGGCCGCCCAGCGGGCCGGGTTCCGGGCCTGCAAGCGCTGCCGTCCCGATGCCACGCCTGGGTCGCCGCAGTGGGACGCCCGAGCCGACGTGGTGGCCCGCGCCATGCGCCTCATCGGCGACGGGGTGATCGACCGGTCGGGAGTGCCGGGGCTGGCCGCCGAGCTCGGCTACAGCGTCCGACAGGTCGAGCGGCTCCTCGTGGCGGAGGTCGGCGCCGGACCGGTCGCGTTGGCCAGGGCCCAGCGGGCCCAGACGGCACGGGTACTGATCGAGACCACCGCGTTGCCGATGGCCGAGGTGGCGTTCGCTGCGGGCTTCGCCAGCATCCGCCAGTTCAACGACACCGTCCATGCCGTCTTCGGGGTGTCCCCCACGGTGTTGCGGGCCCGGCGGTCCGCCCCGTCCTCCGGGTCGCCGACCGGCACCATCGTGGTCCGCCTGCCGTTCCGCCGGCCCTTCCGGCCGGACAACCTGTTCGGGCACCTGGCCGCCACCGCCGTGCCCGGGGTGGAGGAGGTGGTCGGTGCCACCTACCGACGGACGCTTCGACTGGCCCACGGTCCGGGAGTGGTATCGCTGACCCCGACGTCCGACCATGTCAGGTGCCGGGTCGACCTGACCGACGTGGCCGACCTGACCACGGCCATCGCCCGCTGTCGGCGACTGCTCGACCTCGACGCCGACCCCGAGGCCGTCGACCGGGCCCTCGGAGCGGACCCCGCGTTCGCCCCGCTCGTCGATGCCGCGCCGGGGCGGCGTGTCCCACGCACGGTGGACGGCGCGGAGTTCGCGGTGCGGGCGGTGCTCGGCCAGCAGGTGTCGACTGCCTCGGCACGGACGTGCGCGGCCGGCCTGGTGCTCGCCCACGGTGACCGACTCGACGAACCGGCCGGGGGCCTCACCCACTTGTTCCCGGCGCCCGACCGCCTGGTCGAAGCCGTGCCGGCCGTGCCCGCCGCACGTCGCCGCACACTGGCCGCCCTGGCCGACGCGCTGTCCTCTGGTCGGCTCGACCTCGGCCCCGGCGCCGACCGGGCCCGTTCCCGGGCCGTGCTCGCCGAGCTGCCCGGCATCGGGCCGTGGACGGTCGAGATGGTGGCCATGCGGGCCCTCGGCGACCCGGATGCCTTTCCTGGCGGCGACCTCGGTGTCCGCCGGGGCGCCGGCGACCTCGGGCTCCCGGCGACGCCTGCGGCTCTGCGGGCGCACTCGGAGGCGTGGCGACCGTGGCGCGCCTACGCCGTCCAGCACCTCTGGGCGGCAACCGACCACCCCGTCAACCAGTGGCCGCCGCCGCCCGGTCGGCCGGACCGCCGCAACGCCCCCGCCACCACCGAACATCGCGCCACTGTGGCGCAGGAGGAGCTGTCCCGTGCCTGACGTACCCACAACCCTGACCCGCTTCACGATCATCGACAGCCCCATCGGCCCACTCACCCTCATGTCCAACGCAGGCCGGCTGACCAACCTCGTGATGCACGAGCAGGCCCATGCGATCATCCCGCCTCCGGGAGGCCAGCGGGACGACACCGCCTTCGACGACGTGGTGGCGCAGCTCGACGAGTACTTCGCCGGCGAGCGGACCGGGTTCGACGTGCCCCTGGACCTGACGGGTACCGACTTCCAGCGGACCGTGTGGGCCCAGCTGAGCGCCATCCCCTACGGGCGGACCATCAGCTACGGCGAGCTGGCGCGCCGGGTGGGCAACCCGCGGGCGGCGCGAGCCGTGGGGGCCGCCAACGGGCGCAACCCGGTGGCGCTGATCGTGCCGTGTCACCGCGTGATCGCCGGCGACGGCGGACTCGGTGGCTACGGCGGCGGTTCGGACCGCAAGACGCTCCTGCTGGAGTTGGAACGGGCGCATCGCGTCGACGCCGGTTGAGTGGACGCCGCGCCGGTCGACCCGGTCAGCAGAGCGTCCGCTCGCCGTAGTGTTGGCCCGATGGGAGTGACCACGGACGGACAGTCGGGAGACGGGCGACGCGAGGAGATGGTGGCCGTGGTGGTCGTCGATCACGGCTCGCGCCGGGCCGAGTCCAACGCCTCGTTCGAACGGTTCATCCGGTCCTCGGCGGACCGACTGCCCTACCCGGTCGTGGAGCCCGCCCACATGGAACTCGGTGAGCCGTCGATCGCCACCGCCTTCGACGGCTGCGTCGCCCGAGGGGCCACGACGGTGGCGGTCGCGCCGTGGTTCCTCGGCCCGGGCAACCACTGGGACCGCGACATCCCGGCCCTCACCGCCGAGGCCGCAGCCCGGCACCCCGGGGTCCGGTGGCTGGTGGCCGCTCCGCTCGGGCCCGACCCACTGCTGCTGGAACTGGTGGACCGACGGGTAACCCAGTGCCTCGAACACGCTGACGGCCGGGCGGAGGAGTGCGAGGCGTGTGCCGGATCGGGACGTTGCAGCCTTCGCTGAGCCCCGGAGTCCCGTCGGAACGGGCTGAGGGCAGCCTGGCTACTGGCTGCAGCGGTCGCCCAACCACGGCTGCTGGCCGTCGAGGGTGTAGAGGGTGACGGCCACCGTGTCCTGTTCGGCTCTGGTCGCCTCGTTCGGTGGCACCCCGACCAGAAGCCCGAGGCCGGCGGCCGAGGCGGCCGTGTTCCAGGTGGGCTGGCTGAACTGGAACGCACCCATGTAGAGGCCGTTGGGGGAGACGACGCTGTAGTCGCCCCCCGACTCGGCCTGGACCACGCAGGTCAGGAAGGCGTTGAGTACCGGGTCGGGCAGGTTTGGGTAGGGGTCGCCGTTCGAGGCGGGCGCCGTCGGTGTGGGGGTGCCGCCACTCCCACCGGAGGGGGTGGTGACCGTCGTCGGGGCCTGGGTGGCGATGGTGGCCGACGTGGTCGTCGGGGCCGTGTGCTTCGGTGCCTTGGCCACGGCCGCCGCCGCCGCCTGGGCCTGCGCCGCCTGCTGCGCGGACACGGCGGCGGCCAGTTGGCCGGTCACCTGCGCCTGCTGTGCCTGGAGCGCCCCGGCGGCGGCATCCGCCTGGTCGAGGGCGGCGGACTGCCGCGCCTGGTCGGCCCGGTCCTGTGCCTGACGGGCCTGGAGAGCCGACTCCTGGGCCTGCAGGGCGTGCTGGGCCGTGTGGAGCTGGTCCATCTGCGTCGTGATGTTGCCGACGGCCAGGCTGGCGTACTCACTGGCCGCCTGGGCGCGGGCCGAGCCCCCGGCGAAGAGGGTGGTGTCACTGCTCGACGAGTCCGCGCCCGAGTCGATGTAGGACTGGATGGCCTGGCTCTGGACGACGTGCAGGTGCTGGGCGAGGTCGCGCTGGTCGGCGGCGAGCTGCTGGCCCAGCTGGGTGATGGCCTCGGCGTCGGCGGACACCTCGGCAGAGGCCACCGACGTCTCCTGGCGGGCGGCGTCGACCTGGAGCTGCTCGAGCACCAGGCGCTGGGCCACCGTCGCGGCTTCGGTCTGGAGGTTGCCGATGGAATCGGCGCCCGCGGGCCGGAGGGCTGACCCGACGGGTAGGGACGCGGCGACCACGAGCAGGGGGAGGCACAGGGCCCGGAACACTCGACGGGCCCGCCTCGCTGCGTCTGGCCCCGTCAGTGGGGTCGATCCGGAGCGAAACACGAGACCACAAATCTACCGGCCGGTAGGGGAGGCCGACAAGCGGCCATGGATCCCCTGGTCAGCGGGCCGCGACCGATTCGAGCCCTTCGGCCCTGCCCACGGCCGCGGAGCCGTCGTAGGTTCAAATCAGGCGTGGGAGGGAGGGACCATGGCACGCTACGACGACCAGTTCATGCGCCAAAGTGATGCGCTCGCCTGGAACATGGAGCACGACCCGGGGATGCGGTCGACCATCGTGGGAGTGACCTGGCTCGGTGCCCGGCCGGACGTCGACGTGCTGACCGCCCGGCTCGACCGGGCCACACGGATTGCACCGCGCTTCCGTCAGCGCCCGGTGCGGCCGCCCGGTCTGTTCGCCACGCCGAGGTGGGTCGACTGCGATCTCGATCTCTCCATCCACTTCCGGCGCATCGACGCCCCCCATCCGCACACGGCCCGGACGGTGGTCGAGTTCGCCCGGGCCGAGGCCATGACCGAGTTCGACCCCAGCCGCCCGCTATGGGCCATGACCCTGGTCGAGGGGCTGGAAGGCGACCGGGCGGCGTTGGTGCTGAAACTCCACCATTCGCTGACCGACGGTGTCGGCGCGATCCAGCTCGGCTTCCTCCTGTTCGAGACGACCCCCGAGCCGGGCCCGGTGGAACCGGTGGCGGACGTCGGTCCCGAGCCCGAGCCGAGCGGTCCGGAGCTGACCCGTGAAGCACTGTCCCGTTCGCTGCGGAGCGCGATCTCGACGGCCCGGGATGGCGTGGGCCGGATCGTTCCTTCCGCCACCACGACGGTGCGGCACCCGGTGCGCACGGCACTCGACGCCGTGGCCACCGCCAGCTCGCTCGGCCGGTTCGTCATGCCGGTCTCCGACACGCTGTCACCGATCATGCGTCGACGTGGCCTCGGACGGCACCTCGACATGATCGAGGTCGACGTCGACGAGCTGAAGGCGGCGGGCGCAGCGGTGGGCTCAACGCTCAACGACGCTTTCGTGGCCTCTGTCACCGGAGGACTGCGCCGCTACCACGACCTGCACGGCGCCCCGGTCAAGGACCTGCGGGTGACGATGCCCATCTCCATGCGCCGGGACACCGACCCGGTGGGTGGCAACCACATCACCCTCGAGCGCTTCACCGTGCCGACGGGCGAGTCGGACCCGGGCATCCGGGTGCGGATGACGGGATGGCGCTGTCGTGCGGCGCGGTACGAGGAGGCGTTGCCGTTGTCGGACGCCGTGGCCGGTGTGCTCAACCTGCTGCCCTCCGGAGTGGTGGGTTCGATGCTCAAGCACGTGGACTTCGTGGCCAGCGACGTGCCCGGTGTGCCGGTGCCTCTCTTCCTGGCCGGTGCCCCGATCACCGGCCACTACGCCTTCGGGCCGACCACCGGCGCCGCACTCAACGTGACGCTCCTCTCCTATCAGGGGACGTGCTGCATCGGGTGCAACGTCGACACCTCGGCGGTGCCCGATGCGAGCATCCTGGTCGACTGCCTCCGCCAGGGCTTCGACGAGGTGTTGGGCCTGGCGGGGGACCACCGTCCGGCGACGTCCCCCCTGGCCGAGTCCCAGCGTGGCGCCGATCCGGCGGCGTTGGAGGACGAAGGACCGGCGCTCCGGGCGGTCACCTGACCCGGCGGCCTGTCCCAACGGCCTGGACGGGCCGGTCAGCGGTCGGCCACCTCGGTGGCCGTAGCCGGCGGCGTGACCACCCAGCGGAAGGCGGTTCCGAGGAGCCTGGCCGAGGGTCGGACGGCGAGCAGGTCGCCGGCGGGCAGCGAGGGGAGGCGTAGCTGGCGTCGGGCCCAGCCCGGCAGGACACCCTGGGCCGCAGAGACGAGGAGGCCGTACGTGGCGACCTCGTGAGGCCACCGACCGACGCCCCGCAGTACGAAGTTGCGCGCGTCCCGGGCCTCCGGCGTGAAGCGGAGCAGGGGCCGGACTGAGGCGAAGTAGGCATCGAGCTCGGCGGTCGACCGTGGCACGTCGACCGCACCGAGTTCGAGGGCCACCCGGGCCATCTGCGCGAGGTAGCCGTCGGCCTCCTCACGGGTGGGGGGAAGCGGGGCGTAGGCCCGTGAGGCGGCCAGGAAGCTCGACACCTCGGCGGCATGGACCCACGTGAGCAGGTCCGGGTCGGTGGCCGAGTAGGGACGGCCGTCGGAAGCGACACCCCGGACGTGCACGTGGACACTGCGGACCCGCTCGATGGCGCCTCTCGCCTCGGCGGCGGTGCCGAACGTCGTCGTGCCGAGGAACGAGGCGGTGCGCTCGAGACGGCCGAGGGGGTCGCTGCGGTAGTTGGAGAACTGGGCGACCCCGGCCATGGCCAGCGGGTGCAGCATCTGGAACAGGAGGGCCGACAGCCCGCCGATCAGCATGGCGGGCAGATCGCCGTGGATGTGGCGGACCATCGAGTCCGGGGCGATGTAGGCGAGGTCCGGGTCCACGCACGCCGCCGGGGGCTGGCGTGTCATGCCCATCGACCGGCGTACCTGTGCGAGGGCCTGGGCCCGCACCTGCTCGATCCCACCCACCGTGGCGGCCCACCCGACGGCGTGCGCCTCGGCCATCTGCGCCCTGGGGTCCATGGGACGAGCCTACCAACGGCCCTCTGTCCGACGGCCCCACGTCGGAGTGGTTGCCGTGTCCCGTGTGCGGCTCCCCGGGTCGCGGACGCCTCGCTCCGCGATCAGTCGGAGTCGGGCACCACGAGCACGGACGCCCCGGTGAGGGGGTCTGCGTCGAGCGCGCCGGCCACGGATACAAGGCGCCGCGGCGCAGCGTGCTCGAGCAGGTCGGGACAACGAGCGCCCCCGCCGGATCGTGCGTCCGCATCGGCCGACCGCCCGAGCGCGAGGACCTCGTCGAGCAGGGCACGGGCATCCGACCCGAGGAGGGCGAGGTCGTCGGACACCAATGCCATCCCTCCGGACACGCCCACGGCGTGGGCCCAGGTCCTTGTGGCCGCGTCCGAGAGGTCGGTGTCCCCGGTGCGCAACATCAGGCAGTCGGGATCGTTGAGCCACAGCCGTCGGTGCATGAAGGCCCGGGTCAGCGTGTTGGTGAAGGCGTGGGCGGTGGCTGGCTGGGTCCCGAGGTAGCCGGCCACGACCTCGGTCGAAGGGTCGAGCGACCACGTTGGGGCGACGTCGGGGCCGATGCGGTTGGCGTCCACCAAGCCGACCACGTTCGCCAGTGGCACCCCGCACCCCAGCAGGAAGGCATCCGGTCCGGCACCGCGCCGGATGGCGGCGAACCCGGCCCGCACCCGCTCGGCCGGTGTCCGGGTCGGGTCGGTGTAGCCACCGTCGACTGCGGGTGAGAAGGTGAAGTCCAGCTTCAGGTAGGGGAACCCGGCGTCGACCACCGCTGCGGACACCGCCTCGAGGTGCGCGACCACGTCGGGGTGCGTCGTGTCGAGGCCGTACATGAAGCCCTCCTCGCCACCGCCCCACGGCGGGTTCCACCAGGTCCGTAGCGGCCCGGTGTCGACGCCCTCCACGACGTGGCGGGCTATCCAGTCCGGGTGGCGGCGAGCCACGTCGGAGTCGGGGGCGACCAGGAAGGGGGCGAGCCACAGTCCGGGTGTGCGGCCGGACCCGCGGATCGAACCGGCGAGACCGGCGAGGTCCGACGGGAACCGGTCGTTGGTGTCGAGCCAGTCGCCGATCGCGGCCTGGTACCCGTCGTCGACCTGGAAGACCTCGAACGGCCACCGGTCGGCCAGCGCCAGGTTGGCGGCGATGTCGGCCTCGGTCAGCTCGTGGAAGTACTGGTACCAGCTGCACCAGCCCACCTGGAACGGTGCCGTCGTGCGGGCGCCGCCCGACCGTCCGGCGGCATCGGCCCACCGCTCGAGCATCGCGGAGGCTTCGGATGCCGGGCCGGTCTCGACCCGCACCGGGTGCAGGTCACGTCGCGCACCGGCGTCCAGGACCGCGTCACCCAGGAAGGCCTCGACCCGCACCTCGACGGCGCCGTCCACGTCGGAGACGCGCAGGGTCCCGTCATGGCGGTCGCCACCGTCGAAGCCGACCAGGACGCAGGTCGACCCCGGCCCGGGATCGTCGGCGAGCACCGTCACCCACTCCGAGCGCAGCTCGCCGGGGCCCGCCCGCCGCTGGTCTGCATGGTGCACCGCCTGGAGGAACGGGAGGTCGGCCCGGATCGAGGGGTCGACGTCGACGCCGAGCACGGCGACGGTGGTCGGGCTCCAGGACTGGTAGCCGTTGCGCAGCATGCGGACCGGACCTCGTCCGCCGGCGACGCCGTAGACGAACGAGACCGAGCGAACCCGGACGGCGCCGTCGCCCCGGGTGACCACCGACCAGTCCAGGCCGGTGTCGTGGAGCTCGAGGTCCACCTCGAGCGGGCCGAGGCCGAAGGCCTGGCCCGTACCCTCGAGGTCGGCCACTTCCGTACGGCTACCGGCGGCGTCGGACAGCTCGGCTTCGAGTCGGAGCGGGAGCAGGTGCACGACGCCAACCGTAGAGGGACCGTTCGGCCCGCGCCCGCGCGCTCCTCGGGACCGGTTACCACGGGTTTCGGGCACCGGAGCATGCCGAACGCATGTTCGCTACCTTGTCGCCATGCAGCGGATCGAGGTGGACGGGCACCTCCTCACCTGGCAGCGGCGTGGAGTCGGTGCCGTCCTCACGGTGGGAGCGTGCGGATACCCCGGTGCCCGCCGACCTGGCACCACGACGTTCGTCCTAACCGTCCGCGACGACCGCCTGCGGGTCGAACTCGCGCTGCTCCCGACGTCACGCACGGTGGACGTGACACTGCAGCCCGACGTGTTCGGCCAGGTGCTGCCGGCCGACGCGGGCCCGTGCGCGGACGGTTCGGCCGGTGCGGTGGTGGCCGAGTGGGTGGCGTCACTGGCCGCCGGGACCCGGATGTGGCGCCCAGCCGATCCCGCGTCGGCGGGGCTCCTGGCAGTGGTCGGCGGTGCCGCGCTCCCGTTGCTCGGTGCCGCCTACGACGTCGGGGCCGCGACGCTGCGGGAGGTCCCGCGGTGGGCCGCCCCGCTACTGGCTGCGCCCACGCCACGCACCGCCGCCAGGTCCGGATTCGGCACGAAGGGCACGAAGACGGTGGCTCGCGCCCTCGTCGATGGACTGGTGGCACCGCGACCCGGCATCCCGGACGGGCTCGCCCGCGTCGGTCCGGTCCCACCGCCCGGCAGGGTGGCCCTCCACCGGGTGGCGGCCGCCCTCATGGGCGAGCCGGCGCTGGAGGCGGACCGGATCGCCCGGGTCCTGGTCGCCGGAGGATCGCCCCCGACACCTGATCGGTGGCCGGACGGGGAGCAGATCGCCGTCGGGCGTGCCGTGTCGTCCCGGCTGGGGCCGGCGGGGGCCGAACGGGTGTTGACCGAGGCGTTGGCGACCGAGGACGGCCTGGCTGTCCTGGACGAGCTGTGCCGCCTGTACCCGGGGGTGGCCGACCAGCTGCCGGCACGCCCGCCCTCGCGGCTGGTGGCACTGCGCGATCTGTGCCGGACCCTGCTCCCGGTCGACCCGGACCCGTCGGCCGCCCGGTGGGGGCGTCCTCCCGGGTCGCCGACGCAGCGGGTGCCCGCCTCACGGCCCGTACCGCGGCCGGCACGGCCGGGGCCGGCCAGGACGCCCGCAGCTGCTCCGGCGGCGGTTCGGCCGGCACGGCCCGTCCCCACCCCTCCGCCGGACCCCCGGGCCAGGGCCCGCGTGGCCCCTGCGGCACCGCCGTCCGTGCCGAACGCCGCGCTCCGGTACCCGCCTGCGGTGTCCACACTGCACGGGGTGGAGGTGGGCATCGACCTCCGTCTGGTCCTGCCCCGGACCTCGGACGAGTTGGTGGCCTGGGGCCGTTTGCTGCGTAGCTGCATCGGTTCGTTCGGCGCGGCCGCGGCCGCCGGCCGCAGCGTACTGATCGGCGTCGAGGAGCGAGGGGCACTGGCCTACTGCATGGAGGTGGCGCCCGACGGCTCGGTCCGGCAATTCCTGGGGGCGCGGAACCGTACGGTGCCGCGCCCGGTGGTGGCGTCGGTGTGCGACCGGCTGGTGGGGGCGGGCGTGCTCGTCCCGGGCCGGGCCGCCAACCAGGTGTGGCTCCAGGCGTGAGGAGCCGTCCTGACGATCAGCGACCGGGTGGGGAGTGGACGACGTAGACCGCGTGGGTGGTGGTGGAGGCGTGGCGGTGCTCCGCCAGTTCGCGGTACTCGGGTGACTCCCACCAGGCTCGCAGGGCCTCGTCGGAGTCGAACTCGAGCAGGACGGTGCGGCCCGCCGCGTGCTCGCCCTCGAGCACGGTCACGTCGTCGTCGAAGGTGAGGAAGCGGCCGCCGTGTGCCTTCAGGATGGGGAAGAACCCCTTCTCGTAGACCCGGTAGCGATCGGGGTCCACCACGGTGAAGTGGGCGACGAAGCGGACAGGGGAGGTGGCAGGCACTGAGGGGGTCCTCTCGGGTGGTTGGTCGGGGTGGCGGGACATGTGGAGCGCTCAGTCGACGACGGGTGCCGCGACGGTACGGATCGCGTGGTCGGGGCTCGGATGGGCGACGGTCGACGTCCGTCCGTCGGCCACGATGCGGCGGTGTGCCTCCTCCCACGTGGGGAGCTCGTCACCCTCCTGGTCCCAGTGGGCGACGTGGGCCTCGTCACACCAGTCCCGGAGGTGCGGCATGACGTCGCCGTGGTCCCCCGAGGTCATGTACCCCCGCATGGCGTCCCGGTCGGTCCACACCGACTTGGTCCAGAAGGTGTCGTTGGCGTCGGCCAGGAGATCCATGCCCAAATTGCCCGGTGCCTCCGCGGCCTGCGCGTACACGCCGGGCAAGGCCGCGGCGAACAGGTCCACGTAGTCCCGGGACCGGATCCGCAGCCGGGTGATCGAGACGAAGGGCATGCGCCATGCTCCCACGGGGCGACGGTCGACGCCCGGTGGGAGCATGGAACGTGAGTCGTCAGGAGGCGAGGACGACGGAGACCGTCTGCACGGCGATCTTGCCGTCACGGACGACGAGGGTGTCCGTGCCGAACGCGATGCCGTCTGCCGTCCAGGTCACATAGAACGTGTCGCCCGCCACATGGGCGGCGGTCTGGGTGAAACCCGGCATCTGCCCTGACGCCTCGAAGAACGGTCGGATGGCGTCCCTGCCGGTGAACACCCCGCCGAGGTTGATGATGAACACCGACTCGTCGGTGTAGTCCTCCATCACGGTGTCGATGTCGCCGGCCTGCAGGGCGGCCATGTGGTGGTCCACCACGGCCTGGGTCTCGTCGCTGCTCACGTCCACTCCCTCCGTGGCGACGCCGGTCGGCGCCCCGCTCGAGCGCCCATTGTGCACCACCACCGGCGCGCCGCCGTACGGCGGACGGTAACTTCGCGGGTCAACGGCCGGGCCGACGCCCCGGCCGGGGTGCATCGGCCGATGACCGCCGGAGGAATGATGGAGCGCTGCGAGGTGTGCGGGTTCGCCTGGGACGCGATCGTGCCCGACGAGATCGCCCCCGGCGTGCAGA
Organism: Acidimicrobiaceae bacterium; assembly: GCA_003164095.1. Lineage (GTDB taxonomy): Bacteria > Actinomycetota > Acidimicrobiia > Acidimicrobiales > RAAP-2 > Bog-756. The sequence continues at coordinate 28,661 of PLRX01000112.1, forward strand.
ACTCCACGCGGGCGATCGCCGACCTGCTCGTCGATCACGAGGCACGTGCGCCGGTGCGTGCCTCGCCGGACCGTTGGTCGCCGGTGGAGTACGGGTGCCATGTGCGTGACGTACTCCTCAATGTGCGGGACCGCATCGTGCTCGCCCTGGTCGAGGACGACCCCACCCCCCATCCCATGTTCGGGACACCCCGGGTCGACCTGGGGCTGTACAGCCGTGACGTGCCCGGGTTAACGGCGCGCGACCTGGTGGCCGCCGGCGACCTGTTCGGCCGGACCCTGGAGTGCCTACCCGAGGGTGCCGGTCGGCGAACGATGTTCTACGGCTGGCCCCGTGCCGCCACCCGTCCGATCGACTGGGTGGCCGCCCAGGCGCTCCACGAGTGCCGCCACCACCTCGACGACGTCCGGTCGGACCTCGTGGACTACGGATAGCGACGCTGACGGTCGACCGGCTCATCCGGCGCCAGCCGCCATGTAGCCAGGGTTGGCCACCAGCAGCTGGTCGCGGGCCGATGCCGCCAGGACGCGCCCCACGCCGTCGAGGTCGTCGTCGAACGCGCCCGACCGGATGGCGGCGGCCAGTGCCGCGTCGTCGGTGAACCCGAGATCGGCGAGTCGGTGGCGGTGGGCCAGGGCGAGCGCGGGGCCGAGCTGCAGCTCGCGCTCGACCACGGCCAGGGCGTTGCGGGCCACGCGCGCGTCGAACCGGGCCGCATCGCCCTGGGCCCGCTCCATCGTCGCGTCCAAGTGCTCGCGCACTGCCTCGACCAGCTCGCCCGCCGTCGGGCGTCCGAACGGTGGGGTCACGTCGGAGGGACGGGCTGCATCTGTCGATGGGGGACCGTCATCCGGGGTGAGCCCGAGGAGCCCGAGGAGGTCCCACTCGCTCTCGCAGACCCGTCGGCCGATGGTGGCCAGCTCGACCGAGCGGCTGGTGCCCCCCAGGTGCACGGACGCCTGCAGGGCGCAGATCACCGCCCACTTGACCGTGCCGTAGACCTGCCACCATCGCAGCCGTTCGGGATCGACGGACCCACCCCCCGCTGCTGCGTAGGCCTCCAGCAGCTCGTCGAGGCCGCCGACGCCACCCACGACACCGGCTCCACCGAACCGCCACGCCGGGGCACAGAGCCAGCCGAGGTCCTCGACCGGGTCACCCACGTGGGCGAGCTCCCAGTCGAGGACGGCGCACAGGCCGTCGGCACCCACGAGCAGGTTGCCCATCCGGAAATCGCCGTGGACGACGACGGGGCGCCCGGTGGCGGGGCGGTGTTGGCCGAGCCACCTGACCCCGAGCTCGAGTGCCGGACGGATCTCGCCGAGGCCGTCGAGGAAGGGGAGTGGGTCACCGAAGGGATCGCGAGGCGGCAGGCCGGGCACCGCTCCCACCGGGATCCTGTGGATGGACGCCAGGGCGACCGCACACTGTCGGGTGAGCGCCGTCCGGGCCGCGGCCCACTTGTCGTCGCGGAGCAGTCGGCGCGGGATGGTCTCGCCCTCGAGTCGCTCGACGACCAACCAGCCGGGATCGAGTCCCGCCTCGGCACCCGCTGCCACGACCCGGGGCACGGGCACTCCGGCATCGGCTGCGGCGACGAGCAGGGCTGCCTCGACACCGGTCCGGCTGCCCGGCGCGATCCCGAGACCGCGCTCCTGCTGGAGGATCAGTCGGCGGACAGAGCCCTCAGCCGCCTCGAGGTCGAACGAGCTGGTGATGCGGGAGGCGCCGCCGGACAGGCGCGCCAGGCCGCGCACGCTGCCGCCGAGGGCCCGCCCGAGCACCTCCGCCGGGTCGGTGGTCGCCCGGGCCACTACTCGACGGCGACGACGGGCCTCCCGTCGTCGCCGAGCTGGTGGAGGTACTCGGCGATGCCGTAGCCGGAACGGGTGGGACCGTCATCGAGGAGCGTCCACCGGGTGAGGCCCTCATTGATCAGGGTGCCGGACGAGCGTCCGATGTCGGCCACGCGCAGCACATCACCGAGCAGTTCGTACCGCCGGCCCTGCTTGTCGATGACGGTCAGGTGCACCGTGCGCTGGGTGAGGCCGTCCCCGGACGGCTCGGTGCGGATCTGCCACTCGGCGACGCTCGTCGCCCGTCCGTCGTCGAAGACCCACCCGCGATGGAGGTCGCCGTGCCCGGTGCCCAGCCTGATGCCGCCGAAATGGAGGTGCTCGTCGACATTGATGCTGAACCACCGCCACATCGGCGGTCCGCCCCAGTTCCTGGGGCCCCAGGAACGGTCACGGTTGCCGAGCGCACCGTCCCAGTGGTGCCGCCGTCCGTCGACCTCCAACCAACCGGTCCAGGTGCCTGCCTGCTCGAAGTGTCCTTTGCCGGTGGTACCGGCGGCGTCGGCCGACTCGGTCGATGCCGGGCGTGCTGTCGCCTGCCCGTCGGTCCCGATTGGCGGTGTCAGCGAGTCGAAGCGGAGATCGAGCCGCAGGTGTGCATCGTGGTCGCTGCGTGACCCCCGGGCGCTGATCCGCACCGGCACGCCGGCGTCGAAGGTGAGGTGCCACGAGCGCATCGGTTCGACCATCCGGTAGCGGACGGCACCGACGTCGAGGACGGTGTCCACCATCTCGCGCTGCTCGACGACCGCCCGGTACTCGGCGATGTCCCCACCCGGCAGCCAGACCGACAGCCCGACGTCCATGGTCCCCTCGTTCGGGCGGATCCCGATGCGGGTGAAGAGTCCCGAGTCGCTCCCGGGGTCGAAGCCGTTGAAGTAGTAGGACTCGCTCCAGGCGGAGTCCCCTTCGACCGGATGGCCGAGGTCGTGACGGGTGTCGAGGATGGGCACGGGTCCATCCTTGCCGGTCGGGCGTCGGCCGACAACGGGGTCGACGGCCGGACGAGGGGACCGCTACCGACCCGGCGGTGTAGAACGGCGGCGTGACCCACGAACCGGAGCTGACCTCACCCGTCGACCTCTGTCACCCGGACGGGGGCCCGCTCAATCCGGCGGCCCGAGGGTGGTCGCGCCAACCGCTGCACCGCGCCAACCTCGACGGTCGTGACCCCGGACGGAACAAGCGATGGGACTACTGGGCCGTGCTCGGCGGCGAGGTCGTCGTCTCCTGCGTCTACTCCGACATCGACGTCCTCGGCCTGGCCGACACCTGGTGGGCCGAGCTCAGCACCGGGAGGTCCGGTGGCCGGGGGATCATCACCGAGCCGGGCCTGATCCGGCTGCCGCAGGTGTGCGGGACCGCCGAACTCCACGTCGATCGTGACGGTCTGTCCCTCACGATCGGTGCCGAGGACGACGCCGGAACCCGACTCGCGGCCTCGTGGACCGAGGACGACGGCCGGCCTGGATCCTTCGACATCCGGATCGCCCGTCCACCCGGCCTCGAATCGGTGAACGTGGTCGTCCCCTGGAGCGACGACACCTTCAACTTCACGTCCAAGCAGGTGGCCCGCCCGGCCACCGGGGTCCTCCGGGTCGGTGACGAGGAGTTCGTCCTCGGGACCGGTGGGGACGCGTGGGGTGTGCTCGACGTCGGACGGGGCCGCTGGCCCTCCAGGCTCACCTGGAATTGGGGGGCGGCCTCGGGACGGACCGCGGACATGGTGGTCGGACTGCAGCTCGGGGCCAAGTGGACGGAGGGGACCGGCGCGACGGAGAACGGGTTCGTCCTTGACGGCCGGCTCACCAAACTGGGGCGAGAGCTCGAGTGGTCCTACAGCTGGGACGACCCGAGGTCCCCCTGGGCCATCGAGGACCCGGGCGGTCAGCTCTCGGTGGTGCTCACCCCCACGTACGACAAGTACACGCTGGCCGGTGACGACGACCTCGGCAGCGAGGTCCACCAGGTGTTCGGCACCTTCGCGGGCCGGGTGACCGACGACGACGGTCGGACCGTCGAATTCAGCGGTCTCCAGGGCTTCGCGGAGGAGGCCCGCCAGGTCTGGTGATGTCCGATCGGTGGGAGGGACCGGCACATATGTTGTGGCACTCCGGGCCCCCCGCTGGGTTACGGTTGGGGGACACGGGTGGGCGGCAGCCAGCGCAGCACCAGGAGATCCTGGCGTCCGACCGCCGTCGACGTGCACGCCGTAGGAGCAGGAGAAGACCAGGATGTCGCCGAGCTGGAGTGTCGAGTTCGCCCCTGACGAAACGGGTCAGCGGCACTGCCGCAACGCGGAGAGGACGTGTTGCTGATGCCACTGCACGCCATCGAGGATCCTTCGAAGCTGCGGCGGATCATCGACGCCATGCTCCTGATCGGGACGGACCTGGACCTGCCCCAGCTCCTCCGCCACATCGTCGAGGAGGCCCGGGCCATCACCGGCGCGCGCTACGGGGCCATCGGTGTGCTCAACAGCGAAGGCACGGCGCTGGCCGAGTTCATCACGGTCGGGCTCGACCCCGAGGAGGAGGCGGAGATCGGCAAGCGTCCCAAGGGCCTCGGCGTGCTCGGCGTACTCATCACCGATCCGCAGACGTTGCGCATCTCCGACGTGAACGCCCATCCCGACCGATCGGGCTTCCCGCCGAACCATCCGCCGATGACCTGCTTCCTCGGTGTGCCGGTTCGGGTGAAGGACGAGGTGTACGGCAACCTCTACCTGACGGACAAGGTCGGCTGGACCGAGTTCACGAGCGACGATGCCATCCTGGTCGACGCACTCGCATTGGCGGCCGGGATGGCGGTCCAGAACGCCCGACTCGTCCAGGAGATGAAGACCAACGCCGTCCTGCACGAACGTGACCGTGTGGCGCTGGATCTCCACGACCGTGCGATCCAACGCATCTTCGGGGCCGGACTGACGCTGCAGAGCCTGGCGAGTGCCGTGCGCGACGAGGGGCTGTCCGAACGACTGCGTGGGGTGATCAGCGAGCTCGACGACACCATCGGTGAGATCCGGAGCTCGATCTTCAACCTGACGATGGCCGACAGGTCGGGCGGCGTGAGGTCCCAGGTGACCGGACTCTTGCGGGAGCTGGGGGAGCTACTTGGTTTCGACGTGCGGGTGATCTTCGAAGGGCCGGTGGACACGGCCGTTTCCGATGGCGTGGCCGACCAGCTCCTGGCGATCGTCCGCGAAGCGGTCACGAACATCGCTCGCCACGCGCGGGCGACCGAGGCGACGCTGATCCTCGGTGTGGACGGCAGCCAGTGCCGGCTCCAGATCAGTGACAACGGTCGGGGCATGGGAGGGACCGAGACCCTCGGGGGCGGGCGCGGCATGCACAACATGCGCCGTCGGGCCGAGGAGTTACACGGTCACCTGGAGGTGACGAGCAACAGCGCCGGCGGAACCCTGCTCGACTTCAAGATGCTCGCCCACTGAGACCCCACTCGGTGGGGCGCCTCATGGCGACGTGCCGCGACGGAGGAATTCGATCACCATCTCGTCGAGGACGTCGGCGTCCGCGATCATCTCGCTCCTGGCGACCTTGCCCACCGCCACCGTGAAGTCGAAGGCGACCCTCGTCGTGCCGCCCTGCGCCCAGACCAGCCGGGCGAGCCCGTCGAGCAGTGCTGTACGTGCGCCCTTCGCCCGACCGGAGAACATCGACGCAGAGGGTGTTCGCCGGGCCCTGGCCGAGGCCGTGCCCGAGCGGGGACCCGACTGGCGGGCCTGAGGGAGGCGCTCCTGACCCCTGGTGACGCAAGTGCACCACCAGGAGGCTTCCGTGAGCCCGGGCCCGGACGTCACACTCTGTTCACCCATATGGGACATTCGACTCTGCCGCGCGCGATTCGCCTGGTGCACCCTGGTGTCAACAGCTCTTCCCTGCTCAGGCGGGCGACCGGAACGGAGTTCCCATGGCACTAGTCACCGAACCACCGCAGTCTGCGGTGCCACCACCCCCGGGTCCTCAGGATCCGCAACTCTCCCCTCGCAACCAGCAGAAGGCCCATACGCTCGGCCTGACCTCGGCGACCGGCCTGGTGATCGGCAGCATCGTCGGTACCGGGGTCTTCACGATGCCTGCGGTGATCGCCGGCGCCGGCACGATGGGGATCATCGTGCTCGGCGTCATCGCCGTCGGCGCCATGCTGCTGGCCGTCCTCTTCGGCCAGCTGACCAGACGGATCCCGAACAGCGACGGCGGGCTCTATGCCTACAGCCGCCACGAGTTCGGCGACTTCGCCGGCTATCTCGTCGGCTGGTGCTACTGGATCCAGTCCTGGGCCGGAAATGCCGCCATTGTGTCGTCCTGGGTCTTCTACGTCGACGCACTGTTCGGCTGGGCGCACCCCTCGGGCATGGAGAACTGGGGCATCGCAATGGTCGGCCTGTGGGTGCCGGCCATCATCAACCTAATCGGCGTCCGCCAGATGGCCTGGTTCCAGAACATCACCGTGGTGTTGAAGTTCCTGCCGCTGCTGTTCGTGGGCGTCGTCGGGTGGTTCTTCGTCGAGTCGGCACACTTCGGCCCCTTCAACGCGTCGGGCGGCAGCCTCTACAGCGCCATCGGCATCGCGGCCGGCGTGGCCCTGTTCTCCTTCATCGGGGTCGAGGCCGCGGCGATGACGGCCAAGCGGGTGCGCAACCCCCGGGTGAACGTGATGCGAGCCTCGATGCTCGGCACGGCGCTGAGCGCCGTGCTCTACGTCCTCGTCACCGCGGTGGTGATGGGCCTGGTCGCCCACCACACCCTGGTCAACACTGGATCGCCCTTCGTCAACGCCTTCGATTCGATGTTCCCCCACAGCTCGTGGGCCGGAAAGTTCATCGCCGCCGTGGCCGTCGTCTCCGGCATCGGGGCGCTCAACGGCTGGACCCTGATCGTCACCGAGACGTCCCGGGCCATCGCCCAGGACGACCTGTTCCCCCGACCGTTCGCCTGGACCGACAAGAAGGGCACCGCCTGGTTCGGCATCCTGGTCGGTACCGCCCTCCCCTCGTTGCTGATGCTGTGGCGCTACAACACGAGCGCGGGCCTGACCGTCTTCACCTACCTGGTGGACCTGACCGTGGTTACCGTGGCGATCCCGTACTTCATGTCCGCCATCGCCCAGCTCACGTACCTGGTGTCCCGTCGGCGCAAGGTGCAGGGCTGGCAGCTCGCCCGCGACCTCAGTGTCGCCGGGGCCAGCGTGCTGTTCTCGATGTGGGTGACGTTCGCCTCGGGCTACCAGGTCGTGTACCAGGCTCTGGTGGTCATCCTCGCCGGGCTGATCCTCTACGCCTTCCTCAACGCTCGTCGCCAGCGTCTCGGCGAGACGGCTGAGCCCGTCGACCTGCCTGACGAGGCACCTGCGGTGGTCGTCGCGTCCGTGTCGGCAGATGCCGGTGCTGACGCGCCGACGTCCCCCTGAACTGACCTACCCCCTGAACCCCCCCCACCGACTGGAGCACCTCAGATGTCCTTCCACGTAGGTTCCGAGATCGGCCAGTTGCGGCAGGCCATCGTCCACCGACCCGGCCTCGAACTGTCGCGGCTCACCCCTGACAACATCGGGGCACTTCTCTTCGATGACGTCATGTGGGCCTCGAAGGCCAAGGAGGAGCACGACGCCTTCGCCGAGGCGCTGCGCGACAAAGGGGTCCTCGTCCACTACTACGGCCGGCTCCTGGCCGAGACCCTGGAGCTGCCCGAGGGACGCGCCTTCGTGCTCGACCGCGTCTGCACGCCCGGGAACCTCGGCCCGTCGCTGGTCGACCCAGTGCGCCATCTCCTCGAGGACCTGGACGGGACGGAACTGGCCCAGTTCCTGATCGGCGGGATCCTCAAGGCGGACCTGCACCCGATGCGGGCCCACAGTCTCAAGTGGAACATGCTGCAGGCCGACGACTTCGTCCTGACGCCGCTCCCCAACCACCTGTTCCAGCGGGACAATTCGTGCTGGATCTACGGCGGGGTGACCATCAACCCGATGGCCATGCCGGCCCGTCGACGCGAGTCGCTGCACACCCGCGCCATCTACCGGTTCCACCCGCTCTTCGCCGATGCCGGGTTCGAGACCTACTACGGGGGTGGCGACCACGATTACCAGCCGGCCACGATCGAGGGAGGGGACGTGCACGTCATCGGCCACGGAGCGGTCCTGATCGGTATGGGGGAGCGTACGACGCCCATGGCTGTCGAGTCGGTGGCGCGTGCGCTCTTCGCCGCAGGGCAGGCCACGATGGTCGTGGCCATCGAGCTGCCGCACAGCCACGCATTCATGCACCTCGACACCGTGATGTCCATGGTCGACGCGGGCACGTTCGTCCTCTACCCCTATTTCGACCGCCACCTGCGCAGCTGGACCCTCACCCGGAGCGACGAGCCGGGCGGATTCTCGATCGCCCGGAACCACAGCCTCTGGGACGCCCTCGCCGAGATCCTCGAGGTCCCCGAGATCACGGTCCTCACCACGGACGAGGACATCCGGGCGGCTGAGCGCGAGCAGTGGGACGACGGCACCAACTACCTCGCCGTCGCCCCGGGCGTGGTCATGGGCTACGAGCGCAACGTCGCCACCAACACGATGCTGCGCAAGCACGGCATCGAGGTCGTCGACATCGGTGGCAACGAGTTGGGCCGGGGACGTGGCGGGCCCCGCTGCATGACCTGTCCGATCGAGCGGGACGCGGCCTGACGATGACGACCGGGTCCACCGACGCGATCGACGCCGGCCACCTGCGGGGCCGCAGCCTGTGCAAGGTGACGGACCTCACCGCAGCCGAGTTCTTGTCCATCGTCGACCTCGCATCGCTGCTGCGCGACGAGAAGCGGTCGGGAACGGAACGCCGACGCATGGTCGGGCGCAACATCGCACTGATCTTCGAGAAGGCCTCGACCCGCACGCGCGCCGCGTTCGAGGTCGGGGCCTACGACCAGGGCGCCCATGTCACGTACCTGGGCCCCGAGGGCTCCCACATCGGGGAGGGCGAATCGATCAAGGACACGGCCCGCGTGCTCGGGCGTATGTACGACGGCATCGAGTACCGCGGGTTCGCCCAGGAGTCCGTGGAGACCCTGGCGAGGTTCGCCGGTGTCCCGGTCTGGAACGGTCTGACCGACCAGTGGCACCCGACGCAGATGCTGGCGGACATCCTCACCATGCTCGACCACACCGAAAAGCCTCTGGACCGGGTGGGCCTCTGCTACCTGGGCGACGCCAGGAACAACACGGCCAACTCGTTGCTGGTCACCGGCGCCCTGTTGGGCATGGACGTGCGCATCGCCGCTCCCGAGGACCTTTGGCCCTCCGCCGACGTCCGCGCCATCGCCCAGGCCCTGGCCGAGGTGTCCGGTGCCCGGATCCACATCTGCGCCGACGTGCTCGACGGCGTCGAGGGTGCCGACTTCCTCTACACCGATGTCTGGGTGTCCATGGGTGAGCCGGCGTCGGACTGGGGGCCGAGGATCAAGAAGCTGCTGCCCTACCAGGTGTCGGCGGCCACACTGGCAATGACCTCCAACCCGGACGTGAAGTTCATGCACTGCCTGCCCGCACTCCACGACACCAACACGGTGCTCGGGCGCCGGCTCGCCGACACCTGGCACCTGGACGCCCTCGAGGTCACCGACGAGGTGTTCGAGTCGCCGGCGTCGATCGTCTTCGATCAGGCCGAGAACCGCCTGCACACCATCAAGGCGGCGATGGTCGCCAGTCTCGGGGTCTGAGATGCGCCTGGTCGTCGCTGTGGGCGGTAACGCGCTCCTCGAACGGGGCGAGGTCCCGCTCGCCGAGATCCAGGAGGGCCACGTCGCCGTCGCCGTCGCCGCCCTCGCTCGGCTGGCACCCGACAACGAACTGGTGATCTCGCACGGCAACGGCCCCCAGGTCGGACTCCTCGCCAACGAGAGCGCCCTCGATCCCGACCTTCCCGGCCCGTATCCGATGGATGTCCTGGGTGCCGAGTCCCAGGGGATGATCGGCTACTTCTTCCTGCAGGCACTCGAGAACGCCCTCCCCGGCCGGAACGTGGCCAGCCTGATCTGCCAGACCGAGGTGGACGCCGACGACCCCGCGTTCCGGGCACCGACGAAGTTCGTCGGACCCGTCTACACCCGGGCGGTGGCCGAGGACCTGGCATCCCGCCGGGGTTGGCAGATCCGGGAGGACGGGGCCGCCTGGCGGCGCGTCGTGGCGTCGCCCGAGCCCCGCACGATGGTCGAGCTCGCGATGATCCGGACGCTGGTGGAGGAGCGCGCCATCGTGATCTGTGCCGGTGGTGGAGGCATCCCGGTCGTCAGGGGGGACGACGGCCGGATCCGTGGCGCCGAGGCGGTCATCGACAAGGACCTCGGTGCGGCCCTCCTGGCCCGTGATCTCGAGGCCGACGCGCTGATGCTGCTGACCGACGTGGACGGTATCGAGGTCGGGTTCGGCACGCCGAAGGCCACGCTCATCCCCCACGCGACAGCGGCCGAGCTGCGCGCCGGATCCTTTCCCGCCGGATCCATGGGCCCGAAGGTCGACGCGGCGTGCCGGTTCGTGGAGGCCACGGGGCACTCGGCCATGATCGGTCGGCTCCAGGACGCCGTCGAGCTGCTCCAGGGGACCCGGGGCACGACCATCAGGCCGTGAGCGAGCACACCTCAGGGATCGGCGGCGCCGCCGGCCGCCGAGCGCCGACCGGTGCCGTCGCAGCGACTGACGAACTGGACCTTGCCACAGCTGGCCGGATGACGCTCGACGAGGTCGTGGAGCGCCTGGGCGGCAACCTGGCGGGCCTGACGTCCGCCGAGGCCGCGGCGCGCCTGCGGCGGTTCGGCCCGAACATCCTCGCCACCCGGCAGGTGCGTGCCGGCGCAGTCCTCTTCCGCCAGATCCGGAACCCGATCCTGGTCCTCCTGCTGGGTGCCGCGCTGGTGTCCGGGCTGACCGGCGGCGGCACCAACGCGGTGATCATCGCCGTGATCGTGGTCCTGAGCGTCGGGCTCGGCTTCGTGAACGAGTACCGGGCCGAGGCGGCCATGTCGTCGCTGCGGGGCAAGATCCACCACGAGTCCGAGGTCGTCCGTGACGGCGTGACCGCGCGCGTAGCGGTGGCGGACCTGGTACCCGGCGACATCGTCGAGCTCCGGATCGGGGCCATCGTCCCGGCCGACGTGCGGCTGCTCGCCGTGGAGGACCTCGAGTGTGACGAGGGCGTACTCACCGGTGAGTCGCTGCCGGTGGCGAAGTCGGTGGCCCCCGACGGACCGGAAGAGTCGCTCGACCTGCCGTGCTGCGCGTTCATGGGCACCGTCGTCCACCAGGGTTCCGGCCGGGGGATCGTGGTCAGCAGCGGGACCAGGACGGCGTTCGGACGGATCGCCGCCGGGCTGGGCGAGAAGCAGGCGCAGACCGCGTTCGAGGTGGGGCTGTCCCGGTTCTCGCGGTTCCTGTTCGGCGTCGCCGCCGTTCTCACCGTGTTCATCTTCGTGGTCAACGTGGCGCTGTCACGGCCGCTCATCGAGGCCCTGCTCTTCTCCCTGGCCATCGCCGTGGGCATCGCCCCCGAGATGATGCCGGCCATCGTGACCGTCAGTCTCTCCACCGGCTCCCGTGCCCTGGCGGCCAAGAAGGTGCTCGTCAAGCGGCTCGTCGCCATCGAGGACCTCGGCAACATCGAGATCCTCTTCACCGACAAGACCGGCACCCTGACCGACGGGAAGATCACGTTCGCCCGGTCCCTCGACGCCTCCGGGCGCGATGGGGGGCGGCCGATGGAGCTGGGCCTCGTCTGCAACGAAGCCAGCCTGACGACCGACGGTCCCGTCGGGGGGAACGCGCTCGACCAGGCCCTGTGGTCGGCGCCCGTTGCCGGGTCCGGCGGCGAGGTCGCGTCGACAGTCGCCAAGTACCGGCGACGGGGCATCTTGCCGTTCGACCATGATCGGCAGTTGGCATCAGTCCTGGTCGACGATCCCGGAGGCGACCCTCTGCTGGTGGTCAAGGGTGCGCCCGAGTCGGTGCTCGCCCGGTGTTCCGATGTGCCCGTGACCGCACACGACGTCATGGACGGACTGTTCGCCGAGGGGTCGCGGGTGGTGGCCGTGGCAGTCCGCGACGGCTCGGGGGTCGAGGCGCCGACCGCGGCCGACGAGGAGGGGCTCGCGCTCGTGGGGTTCCTGACGTTCGCCGACCGGCCGAAGCACGACGCCGGGACGTCGATCGCCCGGCTCCGGGGGCTCGGGGTCGAGGTGAAGATCATCACCGGTGACAACGGCCTGGTCGCGTCCAAGCTCTGCTCGGACATCGGGGTCGAGTCGACGGGTGTCCTGAACGGTTCCGACCTCGAGTCGCTCGATGACGACCAGCTCGAGGCGGCGATCGCCGTGACGACCATCTTCGCCCGGATCGGACCCGACCAGAAGTCACGGATCATCAAGGTGGCGCGCCGTACCGGTCGTGACGTGGCGTTCCTCGGTGACGGGGTGAACGACGCCGTGGCCCTGCACCACGCCGACGTCGGGATCTCGGTCGACTCGGGGACCGACGTCGCCAAGGATGCCGCCGACGTGGTGCTGCTCGACAAGGACCTGGGCGTGCTGGCCGACGGCGTCATGGAGGGTCGACGCATCTTCGCCAACACGATGAAGTACGTCCTGATGGCGACCTCGTCCAACTTCGGGAACATGTTCAGTGCTGCAGGCGCCTCCGTGTTCCTCACCTTCCTCCCGATGCTCCCGTCCCAGATCCTCCTGAACAACCTGCTCTACAACTCGGGGCAGCTGGCGATCCCCACCGACAGGGTCGACCCCGAGGCACTGGCCCGTCCGGCGGCGTGGGACATGCGCTTCATCCGGCGCTTCATGTCGGTGTTCGGCCCCATCAGCTCGATCTTCGACTTCCTCACCTTCTGGGTGATGCTGTCGCTGCTCCATGCCGGCCACGCCGAGTTCCGGACGGGCTGGTTCGTGGAGTCCATCGCAACCCAGACACTGGTGATCTACGTCATCCGGACCCGCCGTGTCCCGTTCTTCAGCAGCCGGCCGAGCCTGCCGATGCTGCTGGTGCCGACCGGGGCGGCGCTGGTGGGCGCCGTGCTGCCGTACACGGGGCTCGCCACGCTGCTCGGGTTCACGCCGCTTCCCACGACGTTCTTCCTTCTCCTGTTCGCCATGGTGGCCGGCTACCTCCTGTTGGTGGAGGCGGCCAAGACCCGCTTCTACCGGGCTCCCCACGCGCGCACTGCGGCCATCGCCTCCTCCCCGGAAGTGCGGCGGGAGCGTCACCTCCGACGGCGGGCGTCCCGGTTCGTCCACGTCGTCCCGTCGTCCACGCCCGACGGGGCAGACCCGCCCGTCGGTGTCAGCTCCGGGATGCCGGGTCCGGGGTCGCGCTGACCGGAGTAGCCGCAAGCGCCGTCGCCACGAGCATCCATGCCGTGTCGCCCGCCCTCACGGCGTCGGCCCCTCCAGGTCGATCCGACCGTCGAGCATGTGCACCGTGCGGTCAGCCGTTGCTGCCACAGTCTCGTCGTGGGTCACAATGACGATCGTCACGCCCCGCTCGGTCCGGAGGCGCTGGAACAGGGCGAGCACCACCTCGGTGGAGTGACTGTCGAGGCTCCCGGTCGGCTCGTCGGCGAAGAGCACCGAGGGCTCGTTGGCCAGCGCCCGGGCGACCGCCACCCGCTGGCGCTCGCCGCCCGAGAGCTGTGGCGGCCGACGGTGGGCCAGATGTGCGAGTCCGACGTCGTCGAGCAGTCCGAGCGCGAACCCGGTGCGCTCCGCGTGTGGCCGTGTCGAGCCGAGCATGGCGATCTCCACGTTGTGCAGGGTGGAGAGTCGGGGCAGCAGATTGTGGAACTGGAAGACGAGACCCACCTCCTGGCGTCTGAAGTGGTTGGCATCGTGGAGCTGCTCCAGCGCGTGGGAGCCGACGCGGATGGTCCCCGATGTCGGGGAGTCCAACGCCGCGAGCAAGCCGAGGAGGGTGGATTTCCCGCATCCCGACGGCCCGGTGACGGCTACGAACTCGCCGGCCGAGACGCTCAGGTCCACGCCGGCCAGGGCCTGCACCCGTCCGTCCGCGTAGACCTTGGTCACTCCGTGGGTCTCGATCATCGGAGCGGCGGTCGATGCCTCACTCATTGCTGAGCGCCTTGAGTGGTGTCAGGTTGGCCGCCCGGACCGAGGGGTACAGCGAGCCGAGGATCGCCATGCCGATGCCGACGGCGAAGCCGCGCCAGAAGGCGCCCGGTGTGAAGTCGGAGTGGAGGACGCCGTGGAGCTGGGGAAGTGCCTCGAGCACCGTCGTCACCAGGAAGGAGACGGCGACACCGATGGCCGATCCCAGGAGGGCGAGTACAAGGCTCTCGGACACGACGAGCCAGACCACCCGGCGGCGTCCCCAGCCGATGGCGCGCAGTAGCCCGAACTCCCGCGTCCGTTCGAACAGCGAGAGCAGCATGGTGTTGCCCACCACGATGGCGCCGATCACGAGCGCGAGGATCGTGCTCCCGGTGACGGCAGCCTTGAGGAAGACGAGGTTGCGGTCGGCCCGCCCTGCCTGGGCCAGCGTGGAGATCGTCGTCAGCTCTGGTTGGTCCCGTGTCAGCGCGCGCTGCACCTGGGCCGACGACTGTCCCGGGGCGATCTTCACGAAGACCAGCGAGACGGACCCCGGGACCCGGTTGTACGCCTGCAGTGCGGGCAGGGGGAACATGGCCGCCGAGTCCCCATAAGAGATCCCGGTGGAGTAGATCCCGACGATCCGGTTCGCGGTGCCGTTGGCGTGGAACGTGTCGCCCACATGGAGTCCCAGGTTCTGAGCGGCGCGCCAGCCGAGCATGACCTCCTTGCTCGCCGTGGCCCCGTAGGCGGTGCCCGCCACGACAGTGACGCCAAAGGTGGTGAGGTCGTCGGGCTGGATGCCGATCTCGATGAACAGTGGGTTGGCGGCATTGATCCGCTCCGTCTCCAGGAGGACGCCGACCGAACTCTTGACGCCAGGTGTCGCGCCGATCCGCTCCAGCTGCCCGGTGTCGATGTTGCTGTACAGGATGTCGGAGACCCCGTTCTGGGCCACGGTGAAGTCGGCCTTGCCCACGGTCAGTACGGCGCTGGCCGCGGTCTCGAGCCCACTGCTGACCACCGTGAGTGTCACCACAGTCATGACGGCGAGGGCCACCGCGAATGCGATCCCGGCCGAGCGGGCCTTCTTCGCCCAGAGGTTGGTGGCGACGAGCGCCACCATCGTCAGCGGGCGGTCGTGGCGGGTCGCCTCCGGGTGTCCCTGGGTCACCGGGTCAGACGCCGTCGGAGGAAGGGCGACTCCGCTCATGCCCATCGGGCTCGCGCTCGGTGCATCGGTCGGTCACTCCGTCCTGGACGAGGCTTGGCGTCACCGAGTGTCTGGAGCTACGGGTACCGGGTGGTGTAGCTGCTCGGCGCCGAACCTGTTGCCTTACCACCACGACCGTACACCGGTACGGGCGGTGCCCGGCAGCCCGACGGCGCCGACAGGCCAGGCGAGACGATTCGGTCCAGTGACGCCCCAGGACTTGGGAAACAACTGGTCGAGGAGGACCGACCCGTCGATAATCTCGACGTCGGCGGGGACCACCGCACCCAGCGACAGCTCGACGAGGTCGTCGGCCACGAGTACCGCACCGGGCTCGACGACTCACCTGCCGTCCCGTCGCACTGACGCGGTCGGGGCGAGGCGGACCTGATCGCCTCGAGGGTGGAATGCGCCTTCCCCTCCTGGTGGAGCCCGATGTCCGCGTTGAACGCGAGGAGACCGGCGATCACACCCGCCTCCGTGAAGTTCCGGAGCACCAACTCGAGCACCATTGCGGCCTCGAGCATCCACGGCACGGGGCCCAGAACTTCTTGGCAGCCAGCAGCACCGGGCTGAGGGTCGTGTCCGGGAGCGAGTTCGGACCGCTCTCGTCGAGCCGACGCGCCACCTCGGCGGAGGTGAGGCCGGGCGGTGCAGGCTGGGTCGGGGGGTGGGGTCGCCGCCAGGATCGCCGTTCCACCGGCAGTACCGGTCGATGGGACGGCGGGCGTGGCGTGCGCGGGCCGTCGGGTGGCTCCATGGTCTCCGCGTTCCCGTGTGCGTTCGGGAGGATCGGCTGCTGGCACCCGGCCCCACCCCCTATCGACTGGAGGGGTATCTGGCCAACGCAGGAGTCAGGTCGGGCGTTCCGTTGAGCGATCGGGTCAGTGGATCAGTACCTTCAGTGCGTCATGGTCCGCCGCATGACCGAACACCTCGTAGGCCTCGAGCATCTGGTCGAACGTGAACTCGTGGGTCACGAACTTGTCGGCGGGGAGCTTGTGCTCGGCGACCAGTGACAGCAGCATCCCGAGCGTGTTCGTGTTGACGAGCCCCATCGAGATGTCGATGTTCTTGATCCACAGCTCGTTGAGTGCCAGATCGACGGGCTTGCCGTGCACGCCGATGTTGGCGACATTGCCCCCGGGGCGCACGATGACCGTTGCCATGGTGAAGGTCTCGGGCATGCCGACGGCCTCGATGGCGACATCGACCCCGAGCCCATCAGTCAGGGCCAGTACCTGGTCCTTCCAGTCCGGGTCCCCCGAATTGACCGTCTCGGTGGCACCGAACTCCTTGGCCCGCTGGAGCCGTGCGTCGTCGAGGTCGATGGCGATGACCTTGGACGGCCCGTAGAGGCGGGAGGTCATGACAGCAGAGAGCCCGACCGGTCCGGACCCGATCACCGCGACCACGTCACCTGGCTGGACGTGCCCGTACTGGACGCCGATCTCGAAGCCGGTCGGAAGGATGTCCGACAGCAGGATCCCCTCGGCATCGGTCATCCCGTCCGGGATCCGGTAGACCGAGTTCTCGGCGAACGGGACCCGGACGTACTCGGCCTGCGTCCCGTCGATCATGTACCCGAAGATCCAGCCGATCCCGGCCATCCCCTCGGTCGCCAGGCAGTGGCTGTAGAGACCCTTGCGGCAGTACGAACACCGCCCGCAGGAACTCACGCACGACAGGATGACCCGGTCGCCCACCGCCAACCGGTCAACGCCGTCGCCGATCTCGGTGATCACCCCGATGCCCTCGTGGCCGAGGATGCGACCGACCGCCACCTCGGGGACGTCACCCTTGAGGATGTGGAGGTCCGTCCCGCAGATCGTGGTGGCGACCATCTGGACGATCACGTCGGTCGCCTCCTGGATCTTCGGGTCGGCGACCTCTTCCCAGGCCTTCTTACCCGGACCCTTGTAGACCAGTGCCTTCATGATGAACCTCCTACGCTCGGTACACCGAGCGGCATCATGCGACCCGTGAGCCCGATATCCACCCGTCGTCGGGCTTCCCGGTCTCCATGTCCAAGGGTACGGATCGGCCGGCCGGACGCCTAGTGCCGAATGGCACTTCGACGGAGGTCCCGGGTCGTCAGGACAGGGTCGTCAGGAGACGATCGCCAGCACGAGTACGAATACGAGGACGCAGATCGAGGCGAGCACGGCCAGTCGCTTTGCCGACGTGGACGGGACCTCCGGAACCGAGGTGCTCCGGTAGAGCACACCGACGAGGACCCGTCGCTCAGGCGGCCTCGTGCGCGGCGAGTGCATGCCGGATCCCCCGAATCGCCCCGTCGAGGGCGTCGATCAGTGCGGTCAGCTGTTCCGACAGGTCGACACCGACATCGTGACGGCCCTGGACGGCGGCGCTGGTGAAGCCGCAGGCGAACAGGGCGCGGATGAGACCGTCCGCGTCGTCGACCAGGGGACGGAGGGTCGCCGGCGGCTGCAGCGGGTCGGTCGCCATCCGCTGGTGGGTGGTACCGGCGCCGGATCGGACGACGCCCGCTCAACAGGAGCCGCTGCAGGATCGCTGGCACCTCGTGCTGGCGGACCGCCCCGGTCATGGACTGACACCGAAGAACGGCGGGGAAGACTTCGAGCGTGACGCCCACCTGCTCGAGGATCTGCTCGAGCCGGGGACCCATGTCGTGGCTCAGTCCTACGGCGGGCTGGTGGCCCTCTACATGGCTCAGGCCCATCCGGACCGGGTGGCGTCGCTCGCGCTCATCGAGGTGCCGGCGTTCTGCTTCGCCCCGGATGACCCGGTCGTTTCGGATATGTCAGCCCGCAACCGGTCGCTGTTCACCCAGCCGCCTGACGACCCGGTCGTGTTCATGCGGAGCGCGTTCGAGATGCTCGGAATCGCCGTGGACATCCCGGATCCCCCCCCGAGTTCTTCGTGGACATCGCCGAAGCGATCGCCGAGCAGCTCGGTGGTAGGCACGTCGTCGTGCCGGGCACCGAGCACTCGGTCCAGAACGCCGGCGAGCCTGTCAACGCACTTCTCGAAGGCCTCTGGCTGTCGGTCGCCTGACCTCATCGGGTCGAGACGCAGCTACCCCACATGGGTTCGAACAGCGTCATTTCACGAGTCGGTAAATGACCCGGAAATACCGACGCTGAACAGGGCAAATGTTGAGATTCCGACTCGGTGGAGGCGATGGGACTCGAACCCACGACTTCGACCTTGCAAAGGTCGCACTCTAGCCAACTGAGTTACGCCCCCGAGGGCTGACGGACTGGTCCGCCGGACCAGTCAACCGTACCAGTCGCCCCGGTGTGGGCTGCACCTGCGTCTCTTCGGCCGGACGCTGTCGCAGGCGACCGTTACCGTCGCCCCACCCAGGTGATCCTCCTGCTCCGCCCCGCCGGAGCATCCGGACGGCGCCACCCGTGCTCGCTCCCGACCGGAGCCCCCCTTCCACGGGGCGCCCGTCGACCGGGCGTCCACGCAACGCAAGGAGCCAGCCATGGCCCCCACCGATCGTGACCACCTGCTCGACACGTTGACCGAGGGCATCGAAGCCCTGACGACCTCGCAGGCCTGGCGGGCCCACTTGGAGGCCCAGGGCCGCTTCCACCGCTACAGCTTCTCCAACGCCCTCCTCATCTGCCGGCAGGACCCGGATGCCAGCCGGGTCGCCGGCTTCGCCACCTGGAAGTCCTTCGGGCGTGCCGTCCGCAAGGGTGAGCGGGCCATCTGGATCCTCGCCCCGATGACCGGGCGCCGGACGCGTACGGCGGAGGGGGAGGAGTTCCGGCCGATCCTCGGGTTCCGCCCCGTGCCCGTCTTCGACGTGGCCCAGACCGACGGCGAGCCGCTTCCCGAGATCTGTCGGAACCTCGTGGGCGATGACACCGCCGCGTCCTTCGATGTCCTGGTAGCCCGGGCCACCTGCCTCGGCTACACCGTCGAGGTCACCGAGCTCCCGGGCACAACCAACGGGGACTGCTCGTTCGCCCGCAGGCGGATCCGGGTCGAGCGCCGGAACGGGCCGGCCCAGCAGGTGAAGACGTTGGCCCACGAACTGGCCCACGCGCTCCTGCACGAGGGGACCGAGGACCGCCCCCTAGCCGAGCTCGAGGCGGAGTCGACCGCCTTCGTGGTGTGCCGGACCCTCGGGCTCGACACGTCGGGGTACACCTTCGGCTACGTCGCCTGCTGGGCCGGGGGCGGCCCCGAGGCGATCGCACGGATCAAGGCCTCGGGGTCGAGGATCCAGCATGCCGCCTCGGTCATCCTGGACTCGCTCGAGGTCGCCGGGTCGGGCACGGTGTCACCCACCGCCGCATGAGCCTCCTGGTCAGCCGTGTGCCTCCGCCCGGTCGTAGGAGCGGGCGATCTCCTCCCAGGCCGCCTCCACGCCGTCGAAGCCGCGGACCTCGGTCCGCTTGTGGGGCTCGAGGTCCTTGTAGACCTCGAAGAAGTGTGCGATCTCGAAGGTGAGGTGCGGGGGGAGCGCGTCGAGGTTGCGTACCCCCTCCCACATCGGATCACCACAAGCCACGCAGATGATCTTGGCGTCGGGGCCCTTTTCGTCGGTCATCCAGAACACGCCCACCGGACGGCTCTCGACCATGCACCCCGGGAAGGTCGGCTCGTCGAGCAGCACCAGCGCGTCGAGCGGGTCGCCGTCCTCGGCCAGCGTGTCGGGCACGAACCCGTAGTCGGCGGGGTAGAAGGTCGCCGAGAACAGACGTCGATCGAGGCGGAAGACGTGGGCCTCGTGGTCGTACTCGTACTTGTTGCGGCTCCCCCTGGGTATCTCCACCATGACGTCGATCGTGCGATCCGTGTCCATTCGCCTGCCCTTTCCTCAGTTAAGCGGCGCTCCCATTGTGGCGCATCGCGACGGGACTCCCGACGGGCAGCGCGCGGGCCCCGGCCCGTTGGGCTCCGAGGGTGGCTTGCTAACGTTGTGGTGTGAGCAACGACCCCCCTACTGGCGCCACGGCCGGGACGGAGGCCGGGCCCGAGTCGCAGTACTTCGCCCGACAGCTCTCCGACCTGGACTTCAACGACCGCCTCCTCGATCTGGTGGCCGAGGAGGGGCTCCCGCTCCTGGAACGGGTGAAGTTCCTCATCCTCTTCTCCGAGCGGATCGACGAGTTCTTCCAGGTCCAGGTGGCCGGTCTGCGCCGGCAGGTGGTCGCCGGCATCACCAGTCGGGCGCTCAATGGCAGCACCCCCGAGCAGCTCCTCTACGACGTCCGGGCCTCGCTCGAGCGGATGGTCCGCCGACAGGAGTCCCTGCTCCTCGAGACGCTGACCCCGGCGCTGACCCGGGAGGGGATCGAGTTGTGCCAGTGGGAGGAGCTGGGCGCCAGCGACCGCAACTACCTCCACGACCTGTTCGACCGGCTCATCCTCCCGGTGGTGACGCCGCTGACGGTCGATCCGAGCCACCCGTTCCCCTACATCTCGAACCTCTCCCTCAACATCGGCGTGGAGGTGCGCAGCCGAACCGAGGACACGTCGCGCTTCGCCAGGGTGAAGATCCCGCCGAACGTCGACCGCCTGCTGCCCCTGCCCGGCGGCGAGCGGTTCGTGCCCCTCGAGCAGGTCATGACCGCCTTCCTCGACGAGCTGTTCCCCGGCATGGAGGTCGGCGAGGCCTGCGTCTTCCGGGTCACGCGCGACGCCGACCTCGCCCTGGACGACGATGCCGCCGACGACCTGCTCCTCGCCCTCCAGGAGGAGTTGCGCCGCCGCCGGTTCCTGCCCGTGGTCCGCCTGGAGATCGACTCGCGCACCTCGGAGTCCCCTGTGGAGCGGCTGACGGAGGAGCTCGGCCTCGGCCCCGACGACGTCTACCGCTTCGCGGGCCCGCTGGGACTCGGCTGCCTCTGGGCCATCTACGGCCTCGACCGTCCCGACCTCCACGACCGCCCGTGGACCCCGCTCGTCCCGCCCGCGTTCACGTCGGTGGAGCGCGACGAGGGCGCCAGCATCTTCACCGTTCTGGACCGGCAGGACGTACTGGTCCACCATCCCTATGACTCGTTCTCCGCCTCGGTGGAGGAGATGCTCAACGAGGCGGCCGAGGACCCGCACGTCCTGGCCATCAAGCAGTGCCTCTACCGGACGTCTGGAGACAGCGCCATCGTTGCCGCGCTGATCCGGGCGGCCGAGCGCGGCAAGCAGGTCGCGGTCCTGGTCGAGGTCACGGCGCGGTTCGACGAGGAGGCCAACATCGGCTGGGCCCGCGCCCTGGAAGAGGCGGGTGCCCATGTGATCTACGGGCTCATGGGGCTCAAGACCCATGCCAAGACCACGCTGGTCGTGCGTCAGGAAGGAGACGCCGTCCGCCTCTACTGCCACGTGGGCACCGGCAATTACAACCCCAAGACGGCCCGCATGTACGAGGACCTGGGTGTGCTGTCCAGTCGTCCCGAGCTGGGTGCCGATGTGACCCGCTTCTTCAACTACATCACCGGGTTCAGTCAACCCCCGCACTACCGGGAGCTGGTGACGTCGCCCGGCGGCATCCGCGACCGGGTGGTCGAGCTCATCGACGAGGAGGCCAAGGCCGGTCCCGACGGGCGGATCGCCATCAAGGTGAACGGACTCGACGACGTAGCCGTGATCGACGCCCTCTACCGCGCCTCCCAGGCCGGCGTGCCCATCGAGCTCATCATCCGGGGCATCTGCTGTCTGCGCCCCGGCGTGCCCGGCCTGTCCGAGACGGTGCACGTGCGCTCCATCGTGGGGCGGTTCCTCGAGCACTCCCGGATCCTCCGGTTCGGTGGGGCGGCCGGCCGACCTGCCGTGTACTACATCGGTTCCGCCGACCTGAGGCGGCGTAACCTGGACCGTCGTGTGGAGGCCATGATCCCGGTGGCGGACCCCGAAGCCGTCGGACGGCTGGAGGAGATCCTGGCGTTCAACCTGGCCGACGACGTGCAGTCCTGGTCACTGGCGTCCGACGGCTCGTGGCACCGCATCCCGACGGTCCTGGGCAACGCCACCCAGGCGTCGCTCGAGGAGGCTGCCCTCAAACGAGGCGACCTCCTGGACCGCCCCCGCACACCGCGGTCCTGAGGTAGTGGCCGACGACGGGTACACCGACGATGAGGAGCGGCGCCACCAGGAGCTACTCGACGCAATCCGCGCCCGGTCCCGCCGGATGGCCCTGGCGTACGCCGCCGCCGCCGTGCTGCTCATCCCGTGGACCGTGTATCTGGCGGTGACGCTGCCTCGGCGTGACATCGACACCCACTACCGGGGCGCCTGGGTCGGATTCGACATCCTGCTGGTGGTGGCCATCCTGCTGACCGCCTACTACGCCTTCCGGATGGACGACCGGGTCCAGCTGCCGGCCACGGCCACGGCAACCCTGCTCATCGTCGACGCCTGGTTCGACGTCATGACGGCGGGGCGACGGGCCAATCTCTACCAGGCGGTGCTGATGGCACTGTGCATCGAGATCCCGGCAGCGATCTTCTCGCTCTACCTGGCCCGGCGGGTCAACCGGAACGCGTGGGTGATCGCCGTGCGCCAGCGCGAGTTCCAGCAGCGCGACTGAGTCGGGCCGGCCCCACGGGGATGCCGTTCAGTCGATGACGACAGTGATGCGGGCCATGACGTCGTCGGTGAGGCGGGGCACGACGTCCAGGGCGGCCAGGTTCTCGACGACCTGCTCGACACGACTGGCCCCGGTGATGACCGTCGAGACATGCGGGTTCTTCACGCACCAGGCGATGGCCATCTGGGCAAGGGTGCAGTCGAGTTCCTCGGCGATGGCCTGCAGGCCGGCCACCTTCTGGTTGCGGTCCGGGTCGGTCAGCAGGTCGCGCAGCCATTCGTAGCCGGGCAGCGTCGCCCGCGATCCCTCGGGCACCCCGTCGAGGTACTTGCCCGTGAGGAGGCCCGAACTCAAGGGGCTCCAGGTGGTGAGGCCGAGCCCGATGCTGTCGTAGAGGGGGGCGTACTCCTCCTCGACCCGGTCACGCCACAGCAGGTTGTACTGGGGCTGCTCCACGACGGGCTTGTGGAGGTGGTGGCGCTCGGCGATGTCCCACGCCTCGCGCAATGCCTCGGCGGGCCACTCGGAGGTCCCCCAGTAGAGGGCCTTGCCCGCCGTGATCATGTCGGACATGGCCCACACCGTCTCCTCGACCGGGGTCTCGGCGTCGGGGCGGTGGCAGTAGACGATGTCCACGAAGTCGAGGCCGAGACGCTCGAGCGAGCCGTCGATGGCCTGCGAGAGGTACTTGCGGTTGAGGGTGTTCCGCATGTTGACGTTGGAGTGGAGCCCCCAGAAGAGTTTGGTGGAGATGACGTAGCTGTAGCGGGGCCACCCGAGGGCCCGGATGGCCTCGCCCATGATCCGCTCCGACTCGCCGCCCGAGTAGGCCTCGGCGTTGTCGAAGAAGTTGACCCCGGCGTCGTAGGCGGCGGCGAGGCAGTCCTCGGCGAGGTTGCCCGCCAGCTGCGGCCCGAACGTGACCCATGAGCCGAACGACAACACGCTGACCTTGAGGCCGGTGCCGCCGAGGCGTCGGTACTCCATCTCCATGGTGGCTCCCTTGGTGTCCTGTCCGATGTCTCGGATCCGATCCGTGGGCATCCTAGGGGCTCGCGCGGCACGGCACGCCGGGCCGCGACCACCTGACCCGGGCCGCCCGCCGTGCGCGATGCTGGCCCGGTGAACGACGCACCCGTGCCGGCCGGACCCCTCCTCCCCCTGCCCCCGCAGCCGGCTGGGGTGCCGTGGCCGACCGACCGGTGGCCCACGGGCGATCTCCCCGTCGGGGTCGTACTCGACGACCTGATGGAGGCGGCCTTCGACCCGGACGGGCCGCTACATGACACCTTTGCGGTGGTGGTCGTCCACGGCGGCCGACTGGTCCACGAGCGCTACGGCGGCATCCTCCCGCGGTTCGACGATCCGGGCCGGCCGGTAGAGGCGGATACTCCGCTGCTGTCGTGGTCGGTCGCCAAGTCGATGCTCCACGCAGTGGTCGGGATGCTGGTCGGCGACGGACTGCTCGATCCGGCGTCGCCCGCCGACGTGCCGCTGTGGTCGACGCCGGACGACCCCCGGGGTGCGATCACGTTGGGGGACCTGCTCGCGATGCGCGACGGGCTGGCGTTCTTCGAGGAGTACGAGGACCCGGAGACGTCGGACGTGATCCAGATGCTCTTCGGGCGGGGACAGGCCGACATGGCGGCCTTCGCCGCCGACCGGCCGCTGGCATCGGCCCCCGGCAGTCGGTTCAACTACTCCACGGGTACGAGCATGGTGGTGTCGGGCATCGTGGCCCGCGTGCTCGGCGGCGGCGACCCCTATCGGGCCTACCTGGCCGAGCGCCTCTTCTCGCCGATCGGGATGACGACGGCCACCCCGGGATTCGACGAGGCCGGCTCCTGGGTGGCGGGTTCCTACGTCCACGCCTCGGCACGGGACTACGCCCGCTTCGGACTCCTCTACCTGCGCGACGGCACCTGGGACGGTCGACGCCTACTGCCGGAGGGTTGGGTGGACGCCGGACGGGCCCCCCGGTCGGTCGATCCCGACGACGGTCACCTGTACGGCGCCCACTGGTGGACCCGGGACGAACCGCGCGGCACGTTCTGGGCGGCCGGACACGACGGTCAGTTCGTCGACGTGTGCCCGGCCCTCGACCTGGTACTGGTCCGGCTGGGCCGCACGGACGCCGACCGGTCGCCTGAGGTCCGGGCGTGGCGGGACGAGGTCATCGGGGCGTTCGCAGATGCATCGGGGTGACGGACTGACCGCATTGCGGTTGGTCAGGGTGCGTCCTACGGTGGCTCCGTGAGCAGGTCACTCCCGGTCCACGACCACCTCCACGATGTGCACACGGTCGAAGACGTGTTGGCCCTGGTGCGCGAGCACGGCGGACGGGTCACCACCACGAGGAGGCTCCTGCTCGAGGCGCTCTTCGAGGGCCCGGGCCACCGGACGGCCGAGGAGCTCGCCGAGACGGTCCAGGCCACTGCCCCCGACGTCGCCCTGTCGACCGTCTACCGCAACCTCGACGAGCTCGAGCGGCTCGGTGTGGTCGTCCACTCCCACCTCGGGCACGGTCCGGCCACGTACCACTTGGCCGAGGGTGCGCACTGCCACTTCGTCTGCCAGGACTGCGGGGCCGCGGTCGAAGCGCCCGACGAGCTCTTCGTCGGGCTCGCCCAGGCGGCCCGCGACCGGTACGGGTTCGAGATCGACACCAGGCACTTCGCCATCCTCGGCCGGTGTGCCGACTGCCGGAAGACAGGCTCCCCGTGACCGATCACGGCATCGACCACGACCGCTCGGCCGAGTGGGACGACCTGCGGGCCCGCCACCTTCGACCGCCGGGGGAGCGGCCGGCCTCGGCGGCGAGGGGCCTCCACCACTTCGCCGTGGTCTCGAGCGATGTCGAGCGCACGATCACCTTCTACCAGGACCTGCTCGAATTCCCACTGGCCGAACTGTTCGAGAACCGTGACTACCGAGGGTCGACCCACTTCTTCTTCGACGTCGGGAACGGCAACTATCTGGCCTACTTCGACTTCCCTGGTCTCGACCTGGGCGATTACGCCGAGGTCCTGGGCGGCCTGCACCACATCGCCATCAGCGTGACCCCTGAGCAATTCGACCGTCTCGTGGTGAAGGTCCGCGACGCCGGCATCGAGGTGCACGTGGTGAACGGTGACTCGGCCTACTTCCCGGGTCCCGACGGCGAGCGGCTCGAGCTGCTGAGCTACCCGCTGGACGACATGTATGGCACCGTCATCGCCCGCCCGTGAGCGGCATCCGGTGACCGCCGACGCATGGGCCGATGCCCCGGTGGCGGTCGTCCATGCCCCGTCCGCGACGCTGACCGGCGACGTCGGGACGACCCGGGCGCTGACCCTCGGAACGACGGGGCCCGCCGAGGTCGGACTGTGGGAGATCGATCCCGGGACGGCACACGACGTCGAGATGGACGAGGTCTTCCTGGTGCTGTCCGGTCGGGCCACGCTGTCGGTCGAGGGCTGGCCCGACGTTGCCGTGGGCCCCGGCGACGTCGTGCGCCTCCGGGCAGGGGCGCAGACGACCTGGGCGGTGGGTGAGCGGCTGCGCAAGGTCTACGTCGCCTGGGGTGGCACCGGTCCCTGACGGAGGTGCCACTCGAGGCGCCGGTTGCCCTGCAGAGGACGTGCCCACCCGCCGCTGGACCGCCTGAGGGGCTCAGCTTCCCTGATCCGTCCGATACGCGTCGACCCACTCGGCGGGGACCCGGTCGGGGATCACGACGGAATCGTCCCACTCGCCCGCCACTGCACGATCCTCGGGTGACCGCTCGCTGAACCGCTGGAAGAACCGGCACATGCCGACCGAGTACAGAATCACGCCGACGACGAGGATGATGCCCATGTCACAACCTCCGTTTCGTGCCACGCCAACGGCGCCGGTTGCCCGGCCACGGTCGACGGGACCCTACCGCCATCGTGACCCGCGGTGACGACCGCGGGAAGGGTCCTTGGTCACGAGGCGCGGACGGCTCGACCGGGGTCCGATCGCGGTCCTACTGCGAGCGCGACCTGTTCGTCATCGCCAGGGGCGGGACCCGCCGGCGGAGTCGGACCCGTGGTCCCGGGTCCTACGGGGTCACCGTGACGGCAGCAGCCTCAGCCTGGCCTCGATCGGCTGGCCCCGGCGCGGAACAGCGGCCCTGGTGGGCCGCTGTTCCATTCTGCGAACACATGGGCGTGTCCTTGCGAACACGTCCTGGTCGGGCTGCCCGGATTTGAACCGAGGACCTCTGCGTCCCGAACGCAGCGCGCTACCAAACTGCGCCACAGCCCGTCGTTCCCGGTCGGCACTGGGCCGGTCCCGGAACACGACACACTACCCGACGGCGGCGTCCTGGTCCCCCCGGTCGGCCCGGGCGGGCCCGTCGGAGTCCTCGGGAGGTGCCGGGTTCCGTTTGGCGACCACCTTGGCGATGCGTCGCTTGTCCATCTCGGCGACCCGGAGCTCCCAGTCGCCGAAGCGGTGGGTCTCCCCCTCCTCCGGAATGTGGCCGAAGGCGTCGAACAGGTAGCCGCCCAGTGTCACGTACTCGCCCTCGGGCAGGTCGATGCCCAGTCGGTCGGCCAGGTCGTCGATGCTCATCCGACCGTCCACGAGCCATCGCCGGCCGTCGACCCGGACGACCTCGGGCTCCTCGTCGGAGTCGAACTCGTCGGGCAGGTCGCCGACCAGTGCGCCCAGCAGGTCCTTGACCGTCAGGACGCCCTCGACGCCGCCGTGCTCGTCGACGACGACAGCGAAGGCGCGCCGCTGCCGCCGCATCTCGGCCAACACGTCGAGGACCAGGCGCGACTCCGGCACCAGGAACGGCTGGCGGAGTCGGCGCGAGATGTCGATCGGATCCGGTGACCGCCCGCCGTCGTCCGTCGACCCGACCGTCCACCCGGCGCGGAAGAGGTCGTTGACGAAGAGCACGCCGATCAGGTCGTCGAGGCTGTCGCCGCAGACCGGGAAGCACGAGTGGCCCGACTCGCGTACCGCCTTGGAGACGCTCTCCACCGTCAGGGGGATCGTCAGCGCGTCCACGTCGACCCGTGGGGTCATGACCTCACGCACCACGGTGTCCCGGAGGTCGTCGAGGGCATCGATGATGAACTGCTCCTGGGCGTCGGCGCCGCCGCCGACGGGCAGTCCGGGAGCCTCCGACCCGGTCGGGATTTCGGCAGGGCCGCGCCTGCGTGACCGGCGGCCCGGCATGCCTTCGGAGTGGTCTTCGTGGCGACGGAACACGGACAACGCGGTGACCCGGTCTGTAGGCGGTCTGGCCGTCAGGCGTCGGACGGAGCGGCGACGACCGACAGCGGGGCGTAGGACTCGTCGTAGTAGGTGCCGCCGGCAAGCAGGGCGGTCGTGGCCCGACGGAGCCGGATCGGGTCGAGCGGCTTGACCAGCCAGCCCTCGGCCCCCGAGCGGCGGGCCAGGAACACGTCCGGACGGCGGTCCAGCAGCATCAGTACCGGCACGTGCCCGATCTTGTCGTAGGAGGCCTCGAGCCGGAGCTCCAGGGTGGTTGCCATGCCACCCATGTTCCCCATCTGCATGTCGACGATCACCAGGTCGGGAAGGGACGCGGTCACCAGCTCGACGACCTCGGGCCCGGATCGGGCCTCGACGATGGTCGTATCGGGGTTGCCGGCGATGGCGGCGATCTCGGCCCGCACGGTCGGGGCGTCACTAGCCACGAGGATGGTCGGCACGTTGTAGAGGTTAGCGCCGACCGGGTGCCCGGCTCCACGTGGGTCCCGACGGGCTGCGGGCGTGGCCGTCGGTGGGCCCGGGGCGGACCACGCCGGTCAGGCGTCGGTGCGGTCGTCCTGTCCGTCCTGCCCGAAGAGGAGGTCGGCCACCTTGGTGAGACCGTCGAGGTCGTGCACGTCGGAGTTCAGGAGCGGGATCCGGTAGACGGGTGCCGGGGCCACCTGGGCCACGAGCGTCGCGTACGTCGACTCCTCGCGGTCCGAGGCCAGGGTGTAGCCGGCGAGGTTCTCCACCAGGTCGGCCAGTGCGTCGTCGACCCCGTGCCCGGTGCGGTCGACCCGTTCGCCCAGCAGTGCGAGCTCGGCCAGCTGGGCGTCGGACGCGAAGCGGGGCTGCACGCGGTTCACGATGAGTGCGGTGGCAGCCATGCCGGACTCGTCCAGCTTGCCGGCGAAGTGGACCGCCTCGTCGACGGAGTCCGGCCGCGGGGAGGCCACGAGGACGAAGGCCGTGCCAGGTTGGACCAGGAGCTCCCGTACCCGCGCCGCCCGCAGGCGGAACCCCTCCTCCATACCCTCGAAGGCCTGGAAGAACGCGACGGCGTCGTGGACGATGTCGGCGCCCGCCACCTTCGAGATGGTGCGCAGCAGGGCCTGTGCCGCCACCCCCATGAACCGGAGCCCGACCCGGGTGGGGGCCATCAGCGCCTGGAACACCCGGTTCTCGAGGAAGTGCGTGAGTCGGCGGGGTGCGTCGAGGAAGTCGAGGGCGTTGCGCGACGGCGGCGTGTCGACGACGACGACGTCGAAGCCGCCCTCCTCCACGAGTTCGTGGAGCTTCTCCATTGCCATGTACTCCTGGGTGCCCGACAGCGTGCCGGTCAGGTTCCGGTAGATGCGATTGATCCGGATGTCGTCGGCCTGCGCCTCGGAGTCCGCGTACCGGGTGATCAGGTCGTCGAAGGTGCCCTTCGGGTCGAGCATCAGCGCGTGCAGCTCACCGGGCCAGGCCCCCTCGATCCGGGTGGGGCTGTTGGAGAGCTCGTCCACGCCGAGCGAATTGGCCAGCCGACGGGCCGGGTCGATCGTCACGACGCAGGCGGTGCGCCCGAGGCGGGCGGCCTGGAGGGCGATGGCCGCCGACGTGGTGGTCTTGCCCACGCCACCAGAGCCGCAGCAGATGACGATGGACCGGTGGCGGACGATGTCGTCGATGGTGGCCGGTCCGACGCCAGGGTGCGACGCGGGGCCCGTGTCCGTCACCGGGCCACCGCGTCGGGCTCGTGCAGGGCCTCGATGCCGTGCGCCAGCGACTTGCTCAGAGTGTCGAGTTCCAGCGGTCCGATGGCGTCCGCGAACAGGAACGGGACCCGGAGCTGGGGCAGGGGGAGCTCGTCGGCCAGCCGGACCACTTCCTGCTCCTGGAGTTCGTGGCGCCGCTGGCGGAACCGGCGGGCCGCCTCGAGGGAGTCGACCAGGCCCGGGTCGAGGTCGACACCGGCGGCGGAAACCGTGTCGGCCGCCGGGGTGTCGAGGGTGCCGGCCCGCGGGTAGCAGGCGTTGACGATCACCGGGCCGAGGGCGATGCCCACGCGGTCCTCGAGTTGGTAGGCGGCCTCGACGACCTCGTTGACCGGCATCTCCTCGGGAAGCGTCACGAGGGTGACCTGGCAGCGCTCGGGATCCGACAGCAGGGCCACGACGTCGGCCGCCTGGGTCCGGATGGGGCCGCCCCGGGCGGCGTCGAGGAGACCCCGGGCGGACGACAGGAAGGTCATGGTGTGGCCTGTGGCGGGTGCGTCGACCAGCACCAGGTCGGCGATTCCCTGCTGCTCGATCTGCTTGACCTTGCCCAGTACGAGGATGTCTCGGATCCCGGGGATCGCCCCGGCCACGATGTCGATGATCCCGGACGACAGGAGGCGCTTGGAGAAGCGCTTCATCCCGTGGTCGTCGAGGTACTCGAGCAGGGCATCGTCCGGGGTGATCGTGCGGGCGTGCACGGTGCCGGGGGTGAGTGGCGCCCGCTCGCCCGCCCGGCCCTCAGCGAGGTCGGTGGCGCCGGCTGCGTGGAGCACCTCACCGGCGTAGCCGAGGACGCCCGACCCGCCGAACGCCGTGCTGACGCCGGCCCGGCCCTCCAACTCGATGACCAGGACGGACAGGCCGGCACCGGCTGCCAGGTGCGCCAGAGCGGCGACCATGGTGGTCTTTCCGACTCCACCCTTGCCGGCCACGATCATGACCCGGCTCTGGCTGCAGAAGGAGCGGATGTCCATGACGCCCTGAGCGTAGCGGTCACCCCTCGGGCCCACTGCTCCGCCCGGTCGCGACCCCGGATCGCCACCCTCGGCGCGAATGTTGCAGGAAATGGCGCGAAACCTGCCGCGACCTCTTGTTTCCCCAGGGGACGGGGAGTACGTTCCAAATCGTCAGGACGCACCGAAGGGGGAATCGGGCAGTGGAGCAGTTGATGGATTCATGGCAGCTGAAGGCTGCGTGCCGTGGGCCCCAGGCGGAGATCTTCTTCCCACCGGCCCATGCCGAGCGCAAGGAGGAGAAGCTCCAGCGTGAGGAACGGGCGAAGTCGATCTGCGCGACCTGCTCGGTCCGGGGCGATTGCCTCGAGTATGCCGTGCGGATCCGCGAACCGCACGGCATCTGGGGTGGACTGAACGAGATGGAGCGGCGGCAGTACGCGGAGCGGCAGGTCGGCTGAGCCGCCGGACCCCGACCCTGCCGTCGACCCGGAGGGAGTGACCAGCCTCAGGTCGTCGACGGCACGGCCGGCCGGCTGAGTCCCAGGGCGGCATCGGCTGCCAGCACCCCCTTCGACTGGCAGACCCGAGCGGGCTGCTGGCCGGTGGCCGCGCAGATGCCGGCGGACAACTCGTTCGCGGTCGCCAGCACCGCCTGTCCGGTAGGCGGCGTCGCCGTGGCCGAGCTCCCGGCACCCGTATCTGAGATGGGGCTGGCCACGGCGTCGGCGATCTGGGCCTGGGACTGGCCGGCCAGCAGCGCCGGGCTGAAGCCCGAGGTGGTGCTGGCCAGGCGCCCGGCCACGTCGAGGAACGGGGTTCCGCCGGCCGACAGACCCCCGGCGAGGGGTGCGGTGCGGGCGACGACGGCCGCTTGGGCCGCGGTGAGGCGGGTGAGGCGGCGGAACGCGCCGTCGGCGCCGGACTGGACCGAAAACAGCTCGACGCCCGTCAGCGCCACCCATCTGCTGGAGTAGGCGACCCCCACGAAGCTGAAGGTGGCGGTCGACGGGAAGACGGTCTGGGGCGAGGACACGGCGTCGTGCAGGGCGGTGAACTTCCCGAACCTGGCGAGCGCCACCACCAGCGGCCACCGCTCGGCAGCACAGAACGGGCAGTACTCCGCCCCCACGAACAGCACGTCGGCCTTGCCACCGACGGTCAGCGGC
Organism: Acidimicrobiaceae bacterium; assembly: GCA_003164095.1. Classification (GTDB taxonomy): domain Bacteria; phylum Actinomycetota; class Acidimicrobiia; order Acidimicrobiales; family RAAP-2; genus Bog-756. Next base: position 60,491 of record PLRX01000112.1, read on the forward strand.
GGTTGACCCGACAGGACGACGGGCGGTGTCAGCTCGGTGCCGGTCGCCGTCACCCCGACATCGTCGAAGGTCGAGGTCGGCACCGAGGACAGGGTGGCGAGGACGGCAGGTGAGGTCACGGCGGGCAGCGCCGGCGCCGTCGGCGAGGACACGTGGGTGAGCGCGTAGGTGACCAGCCCGACGACCCCCAGCAGGATGACGACGACCGCGCCCCAGGCCAGCCGGGTCGGTCGGCCTGGTCCGCCCTCAGCCACGGGAGGTAGGGGTCCGGCTCAGGACTGCTCGCTGTCCGCCGGCACCGCGTCTGCTTCGCCGTACCCGGGGGCGAGCATGATCGGCGATGCGGTGGCGATGATGATGAAGAGGGCCAGCGTGGCGATGTGCACGCTCGAGCACCACAGGCAGATGGCCTTGATGACGAAGAGCTCGGCCGAGATGAGGTAGATGATCATCCCGACGCCGGTGACGGACAGGGCCAGCCTGACCAGGTGGACCCAGCGCTGCGTCGCGCGCCATGCGACGGGCAGGCACAGCACGAGCATCGGGACGAAGAAGGCCAGGCCCAGCATGGCCACCGGGATGCCGAAGATCTCGGACTGCGGGCTCTGGGTGACCTTCTCGCAGTTGAACTGCGAGTTGGACACGCAGGCCAACGCCTTCGGCTCGAAGTGGGTGATGGTCAGGTAGATCGACGCGCCGAGCCCGTAGACGGACAAGAGGAGCGTGGTGAGCGGCTGCCACCTGAGGGTGGGCATCGGGAGCGGCTGCTCCGACTCAGCTGGCCGAGATCCCGAGGGCCTTGGCCGCAGCCTGGACCCCGGAGGACGTGCAGACACTGCCCGGCTGCCCGTGGGTGGCCTGGCAGATCCCGGCGGACATGTAGTTGCCGGTCGTCAGGACGGCCTGGGTGATGGGGTTGGTCGGGTCCGAGAGGCTGCCGGAGATGTCCGTCCAGGAGAGGCCGGCCAGGATCTGGGGGTCGTAGCTCGCCCCGGAGACGAGCAGCCCGTTGTTGATGTCCACGAACGGGAACGAGATGGACCCGTTGCTGCTGCCGTTGGGGAGGAACTTGGACGAGCTGTACGTGGCCAGGATCTGACCTTCCTCCTTTGTCGGGTTCTGGAGGTTGGTGTACTCGCCGGCGCTGCCCGCCACCGGGATGTTGGTGTACTGCTCGATCGACTTGAAGGTGATGTACGGGCTGTCGAGCGTGGCGCCGTGGAAGCTGAACGTGTGGGTCGTTGCATCGACGTCGGTGTGGGACGACGCCGTCACCTGCAGGTTGCTCCAGGTGCCGAAGCGGGCCAGCGCGGCGGCCATGGCCCAACGCTCGGCGGCGCAGTAGGGGCAGTACTCGGCGCCGTAGTACAGCATCGCCGGGGTCTTGCCGTCGATCGTCATGGCCGGCTGACCGGACAGGACGGTCGGCTTGGCCACCGAGGTGTCGCTGACGCCCACCTTGTTCCAGGTCGACGTGGGGATCGTGGTGACGTCGTGGACGACCTGCGCCGGCGCGGGTGTGACCGGCGTGTACGACAGGTCCTGGGTGCTCGAGCTGGTGGCCTTCACGATGAACAGGGCGGCGACGACGACGACGACCAGGGCGACGGCACCCCAGGCGACGTAGACGCCGGTGCGTGAGTTGCCGGCGGCTGCGGCGGCAGGCTTCCCGCCAGGCTTCCCGCCAGGCATCCCACCCTTCCCACCTGCTCCGGCGACCGGGCGGTTGGCGGCCCGACTCCTGTCCTTGGCGCTCTGGGCACCGCCACCGCCTGTCGGCTTCGGCGTGTTGCCTCCGGTGCCGGGACTCTTCTGGTTGCTCGCCATGGGTCTGCGGTCCTCGCTTCGTCCGAACGTCGAAGGGAGCGTAACGTGTCCGGCCAGCCGCATGCGGTCGCCGGGCGCACGCAACGAGTGTGGCGCGCCGATCGATCGCCCTCCGGGTGCCTAGAGTGGGTGCATGACGGCTGCCGGGTCGGCCCAGGTCGGACCCGGAGTGCCCGGGACCGAGGATCCCGAGGTTGGCACCGCCACGCCCGTGCGGGCCGGTGCCACCGAGTCCGACGAGCGGGCGGCCACGAGCCGCACGGTGGAGTGGCGGACGACCGCGGTGGACGGGCGACGGGTCCGCTACGGCGTGGTCGGCACGGGTCGCACCGCCCTGTTCCTCCACGGTTGGGGGCTCCGGCCCAACGCCTACGCACGGGCCATCGAGGCCATGGCCGCCGCAGGCTGCCGGGTCGTTGCACCGTGCCTGCCCGGATTCGGGGGCACCCACGAGCTGGGCGCCGACGACCGGACGTTCGCCGGGTACGGGGCGTGGGTCGGGCGCTTCTGCGACGCCGTCGGAGTCGACGACCTGGCGCTCGTGGCCGGCCACTCGATGGGCGGCGGGGTCTCGACGGCGTTCGTCCACCATCGCCCCGACAAGGTCGGTTCGCTCCTCCTGGCCAATGCCATCGGTGGTCCGACGTGGGCGCTGTTCCCCAATGAGGTGCGGACCATGGTGCAGCGTCCGTTCTGGGACTGGGGCCGCCACTTCGGCAAGGACCTGCTCCAGTCGCCGCGCGACCTGCGCATGCTGCCGACCCTCCTCGAGGACTTCATCCTCAACCTCGTCCGCAACCCACTCGGAATGGTCCGGACCGGCGAGTTCATCCGCAGGGCGGACCTGGTGGCCGAGGTGGCCGACATCGCGGCCCGGGGGATCCCGGTGACCGTGGCCTGGTCCGACCGCGACGGCCTCGTCCCACGGTCGGCCTTTGACGACCTGCGGCGCGCCGCCGGCGTGGAGGGCATCGTCGTCGAGGGGTCGCACGCCTGGTTGATCGCCGCACCCGAGGGCTTCGGCGAACTGGCCATCAGTGCGCTGGTCGACGCCCGTGCCACTGGCGGACCTGGCGACGGTGCGACCGGAGGGGCGGCCGTCCCTCCGTCGTAGTCCTTTGCCCGGGGCCGGCCTCCTACCCGGCCCCGGGGGTAGCGTGCCCATATGGCCGTACCCCTACGTGATGCCGCGACCGTGATGCTCGTCAGGGACGCGCACGACCCGGACGGCCGGCCCGCCGTCGAGGTGTGCATGCTGCGCCGCAACCTGGCGAGCGAGTTCGTGGCCGGCGCCTACGTGTTTCCCGGTGGGTCGGTCGATCCTGCAGACCGGGGCGCCGCCGCCGACGAGCTGTGCAGGGGGCTGTCCGACGCGGAGGCGAGCGAGATCCTGGGGATCGAGTCGGGTGGACTGGCCTTCTGGGTGGCAGCGCTGCGCGAGTGCTTCGAGGAGGCCGGCGTGCTCCTGGCCCAGCCGCGCGACGTCGGGCGCGGCACCGCCGTGCTCGACACCACGGATCCGGCCGAGCGCTCGCGTTTCGAGGCGCACCGGTTGGAGATCAACGAGGGCCGGACCGGCCTGCTCGACGTGTGCCGGGCCGAGGGGCTGGTCCTGGCCGCCGACACGGTGCACTACGTCAGCCACTGGATCACCCCGGAGCTGGCCCCCAAGCGGTACGACACCCGCTTCTTCGTCACCGCCGCACCCCCCGGACAGATCGCCCACCACGACGAAGGCGAGACCATCGCCACCATCTGGGTCCGCCCCCAGGAGGCGCTGGACCGGTTCGGGGCGGGCGAGATCGAGCTCCTGCCCCCCACCATCGACAACCTGGAGAAGCTGGCGTTCCACTCCTCCACGGAGCGCGTCATGGACTGGGCACGCCAGGTGACCGAGGTCCCGACGATCCTGCCCATCGTGCTGATCGAGGACGGCCAGCTGCTGGTGCTCCGACCGGGTGACGACGGTTACGAGCAGGCGCTGGAGGACCGCATGGCGTCCTCCGACCCGATCTCGCCCGAGCTCACTCGGGCGGCACGCGAGGCGTGGGGCCCGAAGGCCGGACAGGCCTAGACGGGCTCGCCGGCGGCCACGGCAGCCTCGACCCGCTCGAGCATGCGGGCACTGCAGCCCTCCATCGAGCCTGTCGCCGGCGGATTCGCCACCAGCGCCTCGGCGATCCGCGCGAACTCCGCGGCCAACGGCTGGTCGTCATCGAGTGCGACGGGCGCGCCGGCGTCGCCCCCTGCGGACACCGAAGGGTGGAGCGGCACCCGTCCGAGCAGTGGCACACCGATGTCGGCGGCCAGGCGGTCGCCACCGCCTGAGCCGAACAGTGCGTACGACGTGCCGTGCTCGCAGATGAAGTCACTCATGTTCTCGATGACGCCGGTCACCTGCAGGTAGCCCTTGCGCGCCATGTCGGCCGTACGGGCGGCGACCTTCTGGGCGGCCTCGGGTGGGGTCGTGACGATCAGCACCTCGGTCCGGGGCATCATCCTGGCCAGGCCCATCTGGATGTCCCCGGTGCCCGGGGGCATGTCGATGAGCAGGAAGTCGAGGTCGCCCCAGTGGACGTCCTCGAGGAACTGCTGGACCGCCCGGTTGAGGATGAGCCCCCGCCACATGATGGCCTGGTCCTCGTCGGCCAAAAAGCCCATGGACAGCACGCGAAGGGTGCCGTCGCCCACATGGCGCTCGAGTGGGACCATCTTCTTGCCCCGGGCCTCGACGTCGCCCTGCATGCCGAGCAGCCGCGGCACGCTGAAGCCCCAGATGTCGGCGTCCAGCACACCGACCGTCAGACCACGGCGGGCCAGTGCCACGGCCAGGTTCACGGTCACCGAGCTCTTGCCCACGCCACCCTTGCCCGATGCGACGGCCACCACGCGGGCGGTGTCGGGGACATCGGTGGCGGACGGGTCGTCCCGGGCGATCCGCCGGGCCCGGTCCATGACCGATCGCTTCTGGTCGGGTCCCATGACCCCGGTCGTGACGACGACCGACCGCACCCCCGGGAGCGCGCCCACATGCAGGTCGACGTCCCGCTGGATCTGGGCCCGCAACGGGCAGCCGGCAATGGTGAGGGCCACCTCGACCGCGACCTCGGCCCCGTCGACGTGGATGCGGGTGACCATGCCGAGCTCGACGATGTCGGCACCCAGCTCGGGGTCCCGTACGTTGCGCAGTGCCTCGCGGACCTCGTCCTCCGTGGGGGAGGACCCGTCCGGATGGGTGTCGGTCCTGGTCACGGGAGAATTGTACCGGGGGTCGGGGTCCGGTCGGTCGGAGGCCGACCCGTCGTCGGCATCAGCTGTCGTCCGTCACCGGGGCTCCCGCCCGCACCGCACCGGCATCAGCCGGTCGTCCGGCGACCCGCCACCGAGGGCGGCAGTTGACCGGCGGCACGGTGATGTACCGCCCGGCGACGGTGCCGGGTACGATCGTGGGGGAAACCGCCGCCGTTCCGGTTCGCGGAGCGCACCATCAGGATCTCGACAGGACGGCCTGCCCGTCCCGTGACCAAGAGGAGCAGCGATGAGCTCGACCATGCAGAACGTCACCATCGGGAAGAAGCCGAACCCCGTGACCCTCACGGATGTCGCCGCGGCCAAGGTGGCCGAGCTGCTGGCCGAGGAGGACACCCAGGAACTGGCCCTGCGGGTGGCCGTTCGCCCGGGCGGCTGTTCCGGCTTCAGCTACGAGATGTTCTTCGATGCCGACGTGGCAGAGGACGACGTGGTCCGCGAGTTCGGCGCCGTCAGGGTGGTCGTCGACCAGACCAGCGCCGACCTGCTCAAGGGCTCGACCCTCGACTACAGCGACGGCCTGCAGGGTGCCGGGTTCCATGTGACGAACCCCAACGCCACCCGCACGTGCGGCTGTGGCTCCTCCTTCAGCTGATCTCCTGATCTCCTGATCCACCTCCGCGTCAACGGCGCCGACCTCACCGTCCCCGACGACGGATCGACGCTCCTCGAGGTCCTGCGCGAACGGCTGTCGCTCCGATCGTTGAAGGACGGCTGCAGTCCGCAGGGCCAGTGCGGCTGTTGCACGGTGTGGGTGGACGGCGCCCCGCGGGTCGCCTGCGTGACGCCGGCCCGCCGGATGGACGGCCGCGAGGTCACCACGCTCGAGGGCCTGCCCGAGGACGACCGTTCCGCCTGGTCCTCGGCGCTCGTCGCGTCGGGTGGGAGCCAGTGCGGCTTCTGTACCCCGGGGATCGTGATGCGCCTGGCGGCCCTCGAAGGTCCGGCGGTCGACGAACGCATCGACCAGTCGCTGCTGGCCCACCTGTGCCGCTGCACCGGCTGGCAGACCATCCGGGAAGCGGCGCACGCCGTCGTCGACGGCCCGTCGACGACCGACCGGGTCGAGCCCGACCGAACGTCCGCCGATACCGGTAGCTCGTCCCGTGATCTCGACGCGGCGGCCGCCCGCGCCGGGCTCGAGGGTGGGGTCCACCAGCGCGTGGACCCGGCGGTCGTGCTCGGGGACGCCGGGTTCGCCGACGACGGCTGCCCCGACGGTGCCCTGGTGGCGGTGGTCGGCGCGAAGGGCGGGTACGCGGTGGCCGAGTCGTTGCCGGCGGCCCGGGCGCTGGCCGGCAAGGTGCAGGGTCGCAGCACCACAGTGCCCCTTACGCATCCGGTCGACGTCCCGCCGGGGGACTGGGCGGTCACCCTCGCCACCACCTGGGTGGAGCCGGCCTATCTGGAGCCGGATGCCTCGTGGTGCAGCCCCGGGGGTGAGCCGGCGTCACCCGTCGGCAACGGCGGTGCCTTCGGTGGCAAACTTCACTCGCCGGTCGCCGAGGACGCCCGCCGGCTCGCCGACGAGCACGGATGCCCGGTCCGCGTCCTGTGGTCCCGGGAGGACGTCGTTCGACGTGGTCCGAAGCGCCCGCCGGTCGCCGCGGGCGTGACCGCCGACGGAACGGGGGTGCTCCGGGTCGGGATCAGCGGCCCGAAGTTCGACGGGCCCGCGTGGGACGCCGTCGTGGTTGCGGTCGCCACCGTCGCACCCCGTCTGAGGCTCGAGCAGGTGGCGGTCGCAGGACCGCCCGTCTCCCTCGACCTCCGGGCCGCCGTGTGGGCCGAAGCGGCCGTGTTGGCCGCCGTCGCGCACCACGCGGGCGCAAGAGGACCGGTGCTGGATGTCCCAGTGGAGGTCATCTCCCCCGGCGGGGGTCGGGCCACCGCCCGGCTGGGGCCCGACGGGTCGGTCGACCTCGAAGTGTCGGCCGGGGCCGTCCTCGATTCCGTCGTACTCCGCTCCTACGCCATCGGTGCCGCCCACCAGGCACTGGGCTGGGTTGGTTCGGAGGGGATCGCCGTGGACGCCGAGGGCAACGTGCGCGACCTGACGGTGCGCTCGTTCGGCATCCTCCAGTCCCGGGCCATGCCCCCGGTCGACGTCAGGGTCGACATCGGGGCGACCGGGACGCCGGTCAACGGCTCGGATGCGGTATTCGCAGCGGTGGCCGCGGCGCGATGGTTGGCCGACGGCCTGGCCCCGGCCTGGCCGACCGAGCGCGGTGCGGAGTCGAGGCGCCGGTAGCCCGCCCCGGGCTTCCGGGCCGCCGGGCCGGCTCCCACCATGCTCAGTAGGCTGGCACGCGGCGTCCCGGTCCGCCGAAGACCCAGCGCACGCCAGGCGCCCGATCCAGCCCGCCCGATCCCCCAGCCCACGAGGAGTCCCCATGAGCACGCCCGTCGGCCCGTACACGCCCATCGTCCGCGCCGGGGCCTGGCGCATCTGCTCAGGTCAGCTCGGGCTCGCTCCTGCCGCCGATGGTGGGGCGCCGGCTCTGGTCGACGGCGGTCCCGGGCCCCAGCTGACCCAGGCCGTGGCCAATGCCGCGACACTCCTGGCCGGCGAGGGCGCGTCACTCGCGGACGTGGTCAAGACGACGGTCTTCGCCACCGACCCGGCGGACTTCCCGGTGGTCAACGAGGCCTATGTCGCGGCGTTCGGCGATCACCGCCCGGCCAGGTCGATGGTGGCGGTGTCGGCCCTCCCGATGGGGGCGGCCGTCGAGGTCGAGGTGTGGGCGCTGGTCCAGGGGGACTGAGACCCACGACCGGGTGGACGGTGGCCGACCCTCAGGGGGTCCAGCTCGTCTGCCCGAAGCGGTAGCCCACCGATCGCACGGTCTGGATGAGGTGGGCGTGCTCCTCGCCGAGCTTGGCCCGGAGCCGGCGGACGTGGACGTCCACTGTGCGTGCCCCGCCGTAGTACTCGTAGCCCCACACCCGGCTGAGCAGGGTCTCGCGGGTGAACACCTTGCCGGGTCGGGCGGCCAGGAAGCGCAGCAGCTCGTACTCCATATAGGTGAGGTCGAGGACCCGACCGGCCACCGCCGCCTGGTACGTCTCGAGGTTGAGGACGAGCGGACCGTGCTCGAGCAGGTCCGGTCGTAGACCCCGCCCGGTGCGCCAGAACAGGTGTGCCAGCCGCGCCGCCAGCTCGTCGGGGTTGACCGGATCGAGGCACAGGTCGTCGAACAGGTCCTCGCGGAGCTCCAGCTCACCCAACTGCTCGGTGGGCACGACCACCAGCACGGGCGCCAGCGGGACCTCACGGGTGCGGAGGTGCCGGCAGAGCGCCAAGGCCGCGGTCGGGTCCGCCCCGCTGCAGATGACAGCTCCGGACCAACCGTCCTCGGGCTCGTCGGCCTCGACGGCCTCGGCCCGGTCGATGCCCTTCCACGGGTAGCCGGCCCGCTCGAGGACGGACGTCACCGACAGGGGTGGCGACGTGGGGAAACACAGCAGTGGCTCCACGGCGTGCTCCCCTTCTCCTCGATCGTGTGCTGGGCTGGTACGGACGGTTGCTGGTAGTGGCGGCTGCGTCAGAGCAGCGGCAGGTACCGGTCGAGCTCGAACTGGGTGACATGGGCCTTGTAGCCGGCCCACTCGGCCCGCTTGTTGCGGATGAACCACTCGAAGACGTGGTCGCCGAGGGTGTCGGCCAGCAGGTCGGACGACTCCATCAGCGTCAGCGCCTCCTGCAGGCTCCCCGGTAAGTGGAGGATGCCCTTGGCCTCGAGCTCGTCGGTGCTGAGGGCGAACAGGTTGGCGTCGGCTTCGGGCGGTAGCTCGTAGCCCTGCTCGATGCCACGCAGTCCGGCGGCCAGGATGACGGCGAAGGCCAGATAGGGGTTGCAGGCGCTGTCGGGGGCCCGGTACTCGATGCGGGTCGACTCGGACTTGCCCGGCTTGACGACCGGGACACGGACCAGGGCGGAGCGGTTGTTGCGGGCCCAGGAGACGTGGATGGGGGCCTCGTAGCCGGACACCAGGCGCTTGTAGGAGTTGACCCACTGGTTGGTGATGGCCGTGATCTCACCCGCGTGGCGCAGCAGGCCGGCGATGAAGCCCTCGGCGACCGCCGACAGGCCCCCCGGACGGCCGAGGTCGACGAAGGCGTTCTCGTC
>PLRX01000129.1 GCA_003164095.1 Acidimicrobiaceae bacterium
TCACATCAGGTTGACACAGAGGGGCCCGTAGAGCGGCGTGTATGGAGCGAGCTGTTGCAATGCTGACGGGAACTGCTTGAGCGGGACGAAGAGACCACCCAAGAAGGAGCACAGGATCAAGGTGACACCGATGATCTGCAAGATGTTCTCAGAGGGCAGCAAGTAACCAAAGAACAGGCCAAGGGCGGCAAACACGAGCGAGCCGATCCAGACACACAATGCGGTGGTCACCCACAAATATGCGGGCATCGACGCCTTCTGGGTCAACAGGCCCACGGTGTAGACGGCTCCGACGGCTCCCGCCCCGAGGACCAGTGCGGTCAACATCTTGATCACGATGTACGCCACTGGCGACAACGGGGTCACCCGGAGTTGACGGCTCCATCCGGACATCCGCTCGATGGAGACCATCGCGCCACCGCTGGCCGTGGCGTACACGGCCCCGTAGAGGGCCATGGAGATCATCACGAACGCCGACTCGTTGCCGTGCCCGACCTTGTCGGTTGCATAGCTGGTGTTGAGACCGAAGGAGAGGAAGAAGATCACCGGCATGATCAGGGCAAGGATCAGCGTCCGGCGGTTGCGCAGAAGACGGCGCACCTCCAACCGCACGATGGTGACCGTGAATCCGCCCAGCGGGGGCGGCCTGCGTTCAAGGGCTGCAGCCAGCGTCGACTCCACCGTCATTTCCCAGCCCGCCTCTCTTCGGACGGTTCATCGGCAGCATCGCCGGTCAGGGCGATAAAGGCGTCTTCAAGCCCACGGGCCGTGATCTCCAGATCATGAGCGTTGGTCTCGTTGAGCAGTCGTCGAGCTACCAGATCAGAATCCCTCGAATGGACGAGCACGGTGTCTCCGCGCACTTCGACGTTGTCAACCCCCGGGATGGCACGCAGCGCGGTCTCGTCAGCATCGGGGAGAGTCGCTCGGATGGTCCGTCCAGATGCGAGGCCTTTCACCTCGGCAGAGGTGCCGTCCGCGACGATTCGCCCGTGGCTGATGAGCACGATGCGATCGGCATAGGCGTCAGCCTCTTCGAGGTAGTGGGTGGCAAAGACGATGGTTCGGCCCAGATCGGCGTCCGCACGGATGGCCTTCCAGAAGTCACGCCGTCCTGCAACGTCCATTCCTTGTGTCGGCTCATCGAGGAGAAGCAGCTCGGGGTCTGGAATCAGCGCCATGGCGAAGCGCAGACGTTGTTGCTCCCCTCCAGAACATTTCCCGACGAGCCGATCAGCAATGGACTCGATGCCCGCCCGCTTCAGCACCTCATCGACCGGTCGGCTTATCGGAAACAGCTCGGCCGTGTAGAGGGCCGTCTCTCTGACCGTGAGATCCTTGAGGAGACCTCCCGTCTGCATGACCGCTGCGACCAGTCCTTTGGTCACCGCCTGACGCGGTGTCATGCCAAACACCTCGACGTCTCCCACGGTCGGCTGGGAAAGACCGAGGATGATGTCGATCGTCGAGGTCTTCCCTGCTCCGTTGGGACCGAGGAACGCCATGATCTCGCCCGAGTGGATCGCCAGATCCACTCCCCGGACCGCCTCGACCGAGCCGAAGGACTTGTGCACGTTGCTCAGGTCGACGGCACGGGGCTGGCCACCTCGAGTCGGTCGCTCCGGCGATGAGATCCGCTTCAACACTTCATCGGTCATGCTTCCGTGCCCTTTGATCCAGTTCGACCAAGATGTTGTCGCGGGCTCGGTCACCGGATGCGAGGCGTGCCATCGTCAACGCTACTCGCTCCGTCTGCCCCCGAGCTGTGCGACCGCTGATGCGATCAGCGTCGTAAACGTCCCTCTCGAGAGCGACGCCGGCTTCGACGGGACGACCAATCGGAAGTCGCTCCGTGCGGGCTCGACGCCTCTTCTGAGCTAGTACTCATTTCGGGAGGCATCGGTGGTTTTCGTATTGCTCGGTATGTTCGTCGTCATCGCAATCGTGCTCAACGTACGTCGGGGCTCGTTGCTCTGGTGGCGGAAGGGCAAGCGGAATACCCAAGGATCCATGATCGGCCCTCCTCGAGTAAGCACGCGGGGGAAGTCCCTGAGCCCCGGCGGCTGGATCAGAATCGCTACCGCTTCGCAGGTCCCGCCCTTCGCGTCGCCGTCTTCTTCCGTGCGACCGTGCGCTTCACCGACGCCTTTCGACCTGGCGTCCGTCCGCCGATCGGCCTCCCAGCGTCGATCCACGCCTGCACCCGCTCGTCGCTGATGCGCCGAGCGTTCGGCATCTTCGCCCACCTGCGGAATGCGTCCTTCTGCTCGGCGTCGAGACCGGAGAACAGCGTCTTGCCCTTTGCCGCGCCGGTCGGCGCGGCGCCCGGCGCTCGCGATGCCCGAGCATTGAGCCGTACCGAGGCGCGTCCGCCAGCTCGCCGCGCTTTGTAGGGTCCCAGGAGCTTGTCCAACTGCTCGGCGTTCTTGGCGCTCAGGTCGATCTCGTAAGACTTGCCGCCGATGGTGAAGCGGACCGTCTCGCTCGCTTCGGTGCCATCAAGGTCGTCGATCAACGTCCTCGTCACTTTCGTTGCCATGCGCTCCCCTTTGTTATCTCGAAGAGTATCCCGGCTCCTGCCGGACGTTCGGCACGTTGCCAGATCGCCTCCAGGAAACCCAGCCCGGTTCGCAAGTTCGGGATATCAAGACGTCACCAGATCAATCCTCTGTCTTACCCCGTGGAAGGTCGTCCGGCTACGAGGCTGTGGCCATCGATCGGGCTCGGACGCGTGGTGACTTCAGGCTCGACGTCGGGCCCGATCTGCCGTCATCGAACAACGACAGGCGGTAGAACGTAACTACGTGTTTGCGGATCCAGCCGCACCCGGTTCATGTTCCAGACGCCGGAAGAGCTGTTCCAATGTGCGGCCGCGATGCCTCGCACTCGAACTCGTCTCCAGCTGTCCAGAGGGTCGGTTATCCGATAGGTGGTGGCCCGTACACCGAGCCGGTAGGGTTCGCGGCACAACAACTCCCAGGGGGTTCGCTCCGTCATGGTCGTCCTGATCGTCGTGATTGTCATCGTGGTGCTCCTCGCCCTCGGCTTGTGGGCCGCCTACAACGGCCTGGTCAGGAAGCGGAACCGGACCCAGGAGGCGTGGTCCGAGATCGACGTCGAACTCAAACGCCGCCACGACCTCATCCCCAACCTTGTGTCGACGGTGCAGGGGTACGCCGCCCACGAGCAGGGGACCTTCGAGGCGGTCACGCAGGCCCGCGCCAATGCGGTCACGGCCGGAGCGACCGGCGATCCGGGCCAGATCGCACCCGCCGAGAACGTTCTGTCCGGAGCGCTCCGGTCGCTGTTCGCGGTCGCCGAGAACTACCCGCAGCTGCGAGCGGTCGAGAGCTTCATCCAACTGCAGGAGACACTGACTGCCACCGAGGACAAGATCGAATATGCCCGGCGTTACTACAACACCAGTGCCCGCGACTACAACATCGGACTGCAGACGTTTCCGCGCAATCTGATCGCTGGGCCTTTCGGCTTCAAGGCTGTGGCGTTCTTCGCAACCGATGAGGAGGACCGGGCCGTGCCCCAGGTGAACTTCTCCGAAACCGGACCGCCGACGGCCGGTCCGGCTCCCTCAGGACCCCCGGTTGCCGATGGCACCGAGGGACTCCCGCCCGCCGCGACCCCCGAGGGACCGCCAACGTCCGGCTGACGCCGGCGAGCGGTCGGACCGGCGGATCACACCGCCTGGCCCGAGGCGATCTTCTCGAGTTCGGCGATGCGCTCCGCGATGGGAGGGTGGGTGTCGTACAGATGGTGGTACCAGGCTTCATGGTGCTGCAGTGGGTCGTCGATGCACATCGCAGCCGTGGCGTGGTTCATCGTCTTGAACGGCTTGTCATTCTGCTCGAGCTTCCTGAGTGCACTCAGCAGCCCGGCCGGATTGCGGGTGAGCTCCACACCGCTCACATCGGCGAGCGACTCACGTCGCCGTGAGAGCGCCAATCGCATGAGTGGACCGAAGACGAATCCGACGATGGCAAGCAGTGCCCCGCTGACGACGATCACGATCATGAGCTGATTTCCCCTGCCGCCACGCCCGCCCCCGGCGAAGAACGCGCTCCGCCACATGATGCTGGCCAGAAGGGCGGCCATGCCGATCATGGTGCCCACCACCAGCAGGAGGCGGATGTCGTGGTTCTTGATATGACTCATTTCGTGCCCGATGACGCCCTCGAGCTCCTCGCGGTTCATGATGGCGAGCAACCCGGTGGTGAAGGTGATGGCCGCCTTGTCCGGGCTGACCCCAGTGGCAAAGGCGTTGGGGGAGGGGTCGTTGATCACGTAGACGGCGGGCTTGGGGATCCCCTCGCCGATGGCCAGCGCCTCCACCAGGTCGTGCACCTGCTGGTACTGGGCCGGGTCGGCCGGCACGGCTCCCGAGACCCGGAGCACGAGCGCCGCCCCGGAGTTGAGGGAGTAGAGAATGCCGCAAACGGCCAGGAAACCGGCGATCGCCATGCCGATGAACACCGGGGACCAGCCATAGTTGGTCGGTGGCGTGGGAGCGAAACCGTTGTTGGCCGAGTGGCGGTACAGGGCCTTGAAGAGGAGCCCGCAGACAGCTCCGATGGCCAGCCAGACCACGAAGAACAAGCCGATGAAGATGACGCTTCGTCGCTTGTTGCTGGCAATCTCGCTGTACACGTGCCGAATCCTAGGGCACCGAGGGTTCTACGACTCCGAGCAGCGGGCGAGTTCGAGCCGCCCCGGATGTGGCGGAGGCCAGTGCTTCAGGCGACCCAGGTCGCAAACAGACGTGGCCCCGTGTATCGAGGGCTACCCCACATCAATGGTTGGGTGGGGCAGTCAACGACACCCGACACGGACCAACTCGCCGAATACGCTGAGTCTGTGCCGACCTGGCTCCTTGGACACGGAGAGAGCGCCGCCAATGCTGCAGGCATCTTGGCCGGGCAATGCATCGACTCTCCACTGACTGTTGCGGGACGAGCGCAGGCACGCGATGCGGCCGCCTCTGTGCCGAGCGACGTGGCATGGATTGCCTCATCCCCGCTGTTCAGATAGCGGTGCCCATTCCGAGCGACAGCTGTTGCGCAGTGTCGGGGGCGTCGGAGGAGGCAATCGCACAGCAGGCCTTGCCGTGACGGAATCAGGTGAGGTGTGACGCAGGATGCCGGAACAGCGCGAAGCTATCCAGAGTTTTCCGGCTCTACTGACACATCCGTGGGAACCCTGACCACCCCCTGACGCGAGCAACGCCAGCCCCCGCCTACGTTTTCGGACTGTTCAAAGG
>PLRX01000114.1:0-13286 GCA_003164095.1 Acidimicrobiaceae bacterium
GCGGGACGAATTTTCGAGGCTAAGAGACCTGTGCCGACTGAGCGAACCGTTGCATGTCAGGCCAGTCAGGGAGTTTGGTAGGTCCCGGTCGCACTATTGCCATACCACCAGGCAGGTCCTCCAAGTCCGGCAGAATTAACCACATGCCAACCAGGCGCGATACCGTAGTCGCTGCTGTTTGTAAAGTTCGAATCACCCGTAGATACGCCGTCGGAAAAGAATGTTGCAGGATTGCCGTTTGAATCGCCGGTGATAACAATGTTTTTGATCTGCCAGCCTAAGAAGGCGTTGTAGAGGTAATCAACTGTATTGAATGAGAACTGCAGTTCTACCGTCTCGTTTGCAAATTGACTGAGGTCCACGGATGTGTTTGTAGCCTCTGGAGTCCCGTCAAAGCCGGTCCCAGAGTCGTAGCTGTCCTGGCAGGACCCACCATCGAATGACGGATTGAGCTGCCAAACTGTCGTGCTTGAACCGCCCACTGGAATGATATTTACATCCATCAGGTCGTAGCTGCTGGGATCCACACCTTCGATCTGCCAAAGGGTGTCGAACGTCAAGGTCGGGTTATCCCCCAGTGAGATCGGGTTTGATGTCAGCGTCCCGGAGTTCGGGCCTGGATCCGAACAGGCTGATTCGGAAGTTTGGAATGGTGCTGTACCTACAGGAGTGCCGAGTCCCGTTGGCCCGTCCCATCCCGGTCCCGCATTGCACAGGACGTATGTTGATTTCGACGATTTCCCGCAGCTGCCGTTGTGACCGGTTGTCACATCATTAAAGTCGGAGGGTGATTGCGAATACAGGTCCTGAGGATGGATGGCGGATCCATTCAGAGCTATCAGCCCAGCTACCAACGGCGCTGCGACACTGGTCCCAGCAAGCTCTTCCCATCCGCCGGAGTGGAGGACTTTTTGAACTGTAGAGCGCGCAGTATCGTACACCGCAACCCCTTGGGCGACAGCAGAGATGTCAGCGTCGACACGAGCATTCGGGCAACTCGGCGCCAGTGACGATGGCTGCCAAGTGGGTCGGGATTCGTATTTCGAACAGCCTGAACTAGTGCCAGGCCAAGCACTCTCGCTCCAGCCCCTTGCTGTACCTGGTGCTGTCTGGAGAATCGTTCCACCTACAGATACTACGTTTGGTGAGGACCCAGGATATTGCGCCCCTTTGGCATACTTGTAATCACCACTTGAGAATACGAATGTTGTGCTTGTACTCGAGAACAGTTGGTCGTTGGTCGCCTCACCGCTGTACTCCGACCCTTCCCAGCTGTTGCTCACGACTATCGGATGAAGTGAGGCAGCCACCCCTTCGGCTGCATACAAATCTTGAGTGCCTGGGCTGTTACCTTCAACAAGATCGATGTTGCAATAAGGACATGCAGTCGCGATCATGTCCAGGTCGAGAGACGTTTCTTCGGCCCATCCTGAGTTCGCAGGCTCACTTGGAGCAAGCGGTGACGTTTGTCCGGACTCATTGAGCTTTTCGAAACAACCGGATGAAGAGGTGCAGCTAGGAAGCCCATACTCACTCCTATAGAAGTTCATATCCGATTCCGCATTCGCGTCGTCATAAGCTTCGACTAATGCAACCGTATTCCCATACCCTTGATCTTGGACTTCTCCAGAAACGCCATATGCTGACTCGAGGTCCGTGGCTCCAAAACCGACCGGACTCTTTGACCACTGAGGATGGCCGGCTCCGTCCGATTCTGCCAAGACACCGCAATGGGGACCGGTAGTCTGAGCACAGACGGGTAGCAATCGTTGATTGGTGTTCGCCTGAAGTGCATCGCGTACTTCGCTAGGAGTCACTGCACTAGCTGACGGCGCTTGGGAAGCACGAGGTGCTCCGGGCACGCGGGATGCCGCTTCCGCAACCGACGGCTGATAAAGCGTGGATGCCCCCGCAAGGAGAATCACCGTCATTAGTGGCACCAGTGCCGATCGTGTGCCAGCGCGAAACTTCAGACACTCTGACTCTCGCCACTTCATCGCAATCCTCCGCCTAGATCCAGCCTCGACACAGCACCGAGACTTTCGGTCTCATTCTCATGACACCTTGCGGCGAGATGATGGTGGAAGTCCGGGCGGTTGTCAATCGCACCTCGAGAAGCAACCCTTTGCAGGTGTTGAGACACACCGCGGGCGCCGCAGAGGCTTTCGCCAAGGAGCGCACCTTCTTCCACCGGACCACGATTGCTTCACGCCCGCTGACCCAGGTCAAGATCCGGGATGCGCTGGGAACTACGATCTTAACTAGGCGGGATACCACCAGAACCTAAGCCGACCCGATCCCTATGAAGAGCGGAGGCACTCGACGGCATGGCACGGTCCAGAAATCTCACGTCGGAGCACATTCTCACGCTTTCAGTTCTCATTGCCGTCATCGGCCTTGCTGTGACTGCGATGTCAGCAAACCAGCACTCTTGGAAACAGGCCGTCCTAGCTGGAGTGGGAGCAGCCTTACTATCGGCCGGCACCGTCTCCTTCTTGTGGAACCTCCTAGCGGAGCGATGGACCCGCAAGGAACGCGAAGAAGACATGCGCATTCTCTATCAACTACTCGAGGACAAGATTCAGGCAACCCAAGAGTCATTCTTGCGTACTCATTACGAGCTCGCGGAAGGGTCAGAGAGCTTCGGACTCACAAACATTCTTCTCCACCGGATGAAGAGTGCTGAGGTAAGAGCTGGGCTCAGTACGTCTTCTCGATTCCTCATGGTGTGCATCGTCGACTCCGACTGGCGTGATCGGTACTTCGGTGACTTGGTGGCCATGATCCAAAGCGGTGGTTCCGTCGAGATTTTCATTCCTGACCCGACAGACGAACAGCTGATGAACGAAATCTCGGTTAGATTTCAACGCCCAGTATCACAAGATATCCTAGCGCTTTATGAGTCGATTGAGGAGGTAAAGCGCGAGGCGATGAGTGAGCCTGGATGTGGTGCGCTTTCACTTCACTTCCTTCGAACCATGCCAAGCTACACGTGCTATCGATTTGAAGGCGCCGACGGGGACAATCGAACTAATTTTGGTATGATACGCCTGTACGGGAATGTAATTCGCAGAGGAAACAGCTTGCCGGCACTCAAGTTCATCAAATCCGGACTCATATGGGAGTTTGTATCAAATGATATGAAATCGATTGCAAACGATCCCCACTTCATTTCAAAGGTCTCTCGAAACGACATGTCTCTCACGGCCGCTCCCAGAGATGCCACTTCCCCAGGAGAGGGGCAGTGATTCGATACGTCTCCGTCATCGGTCCCGGTGACGGAGCGACTCAGAGAGACTGTGAAGACGCTCTGACTGTCGGTCGTCTCCTTGCCGAGCATGGCGTTGCCGTGATCACAGGTGGTCTAGGTGGGGTCATGGCGGCAGCCTCAGAGGGTGCATCTCAGGCATCCGGGCTCTCCGTTGGCATTCTCCCCGGTCACGACCGGTCCGACGGCAACCAGCACCAAACCATTGCGCTTCCAACTGGCCTGGGTGAGATGCGCAATGGCCTCGTGGTCAGGTGCGCAGATGCATTGATCGTTATCGGCGGGAGCTGGGGAACTCTCAATGAACTTGCGCTCGCTCAACGAACCGGTACACCGGTTGTAAGTCTTCGCGGCTGGGTGGTGTCGGACGATGGGGGAAGCGTTATTTCTATCGAGAGCGTTGATTCCGCGGAAGCAGCAGTCGCCCGCGTTCTGACAATCACAGCGGACCTCGACTGATCGAACGAGCCCCACACTTCTGAGGGCAGTTACTTCGGGAGCCTTACCGTTTCAGCGTTGCCAGCCTGCACCTATCTCTTGATCCACTCGTTGAATGGGCATCGCTTGATAGGGCCGCTATTGGCTATAAGCATAAGCGTATTGGCAGTCCCAACGGGATTCGAACCCGTGTCGCCACCTTGAGAGGGCGAGCCGGTTCGTTGCATCGCGACCCAGCCTGTCCTGCTGAATCTCAATTCCCCACCTCAGAACGGGCGCGCCGGACGATCGGCGGAACCCACTGCGTCGTCACGGGACACTCTTGAACGGAGTTGTTGGGTGGAATGTTGGGTTTGGTATTGCGCTCGACGATGGTGAAGGTGTGATCGACCCGTCCGGCAGGTGATCCGAAGTGCCGTCGCGAGCCCGACGGTCCGCCCAGTCGATGCGCAATGTGTACTTGCTCCTGCGACCAATTCGCCGACAGTCGCCTTAATGGCCACAACGCTATTTGTTCAATGTATCACTGTTATAAAATGGCTTGTCCGTAATCTGACACGGAAATGCCTCAAGCGTTTGACTGGAAACAAGCCGACCAATAATGTCCTCATGTCCGCCAACATATGTCCAAGCAAAATCTATGTCAGTCACGACGATCCATGCTCGGTCCTCGGGCCACCACATATTCGGTGAGTTTGATGGAACTCGATCATTCAGCGAAATCGCGGCCGCCTCTATTGGCCCTGCATACATTGCGTAGTCTCGTTGTCCAATCTCCACACGCGCCGCGGATCCGAAGCTAACGTCTCCAAAGCCCTCCCACATGAGGAACCAGCACCTTTCGCGCGTCTGAGTGGCTGGCCCTAGCTGCCTTATGAGCTCGAAGCGCTCCTCTAGGGGAAGAGATCCCCATTCTGGCCCTATTCCTCGCTCATAGGTTTGGGGACTAGGGGTCCCACGCGGAGTGCTGATTGCGTGAAACTGCATTTCAGGATGCACATGACGATCATTTCTGGTTGCAAGTTCAGCCCATGTAATCATTCCTGAGCCCAACTCACGGCTTCGAATGGGGTGGAAAATCCGGCAGTAGCTTTCGAATCCGACTGGCACAATAGATCCCGTGTCGACAAAGGGAGGATGCAGGAGAGGATTGATCCAGTTAGCGGGGCTTGTATCTGCAAGCCACCGCACTCCATCTATCATGGTCTTGAGGTCCTTTCTCTGCAATCTCACTATTGCAGTATTGGGATTGGCACGAATCGAGTCAACTCGAATGCATCTCGGATCGCATGGCGCCTGCGTCCGGCCTGTCATGCCCAGGTGACGGTTGGCCACCTCTATAGTTCAACATGCGATTATCCGCCCGGAGTGCCACATCGCAACCGCCTAGCCCCATCCGTTCCACTGCTGTACCACTTGGATCCGTCCTGATGCGTGATCGTGCTTGTGCCTTGGGCCATGAATACGGAGGATGCTGACGATGTGCAAGCGACGGCTGTGTTGATGGAGAAAGAAGACTGCTCAAAGGTCCAACTCGACTTACTGCTTTGCTGATACCAGCCCAGGAATCCTTGCTTATATAGTGCGACGGTCATTGTAATGAAATAGACCCAATCGGAGCATCGCATCTGGTACACCACGTTTACAGTACCACCAACATGGCTCGACTGGTGAATATTATTCACCTTCGCTTCGCAGTTCGGATAATCGCCAGAAGGGTCAGTTTGCTCGATTGGATTGTCATCTGCGTAGCTATACGGCTGAATAGTCTGCGCCACGTCAGGATCCATGCTGACGAACGCACCTGTCCCCGGGTCATACCACCTCGCCCTCATGTAGTAGAGGCCCGAGGCACTGTCGTAGTACTCACCGGCGAAGAGGAAAGGCGTCGTCGCAGTCCCTGACGATCCGGTCTCGGTTCCCCAGGCCCCGAATGTGAATGATCCAGTCACCGATCCGGACGAGTTGGTTATCAGCCTGGTCGAGCCCAACTGGTCGGACTGGAGGTAGCTGGTGGCACCTCCGGAAACCGCGATCTGTTCAATCGGATCGGTCCCGTTGCCATAGATGTAGTAGTTGGTGCCGTCCGAGAGCATCAGTGGAAGGCTGGGCTGAGGATTCCAGGTGAAGTTGGTGGTGGTCGAGCCGGTGGATTCGCTCTGGAGGAGGCTGTTGCCATCCTCGACGTAACTGGTAGCGCTGCCGGTTGAGGGTGTCAAGCTCTTCAACTGATTGCTTTGTGTCCACCCGTAGGAGTCAGAGGTGCCGGTCGATGGGGTCGTTGCGGTCCGGTTGCCCTCTTGAGAGTAGGCATACGTCGTGGCTCCGGTTGGTGGAGCGCTGCAGGTACCCGCCCCCGATCCGGACCAGCACGCCTCATCGTCGGCGTTGAACCCCTGGGTGCTGCCGTTCGGCGCCTTCGTGAGGTTCTTGGCCGAGTCGTAGGTGAATGAGCTCGAACCGGCGGCAGTGACCTCCTGAAGTGGGTTGTAGGTATTGGTTGTGGTCCCAGCCCCCGGGGTCCCGACATCGGTCTCTGAGGTGATGTTGCTGTCAGCATCCCGGGTGTAGCTAAAGCTCGCCAGGGTCGTCGTGCCCAACTTGTCCTTGATAGTCGCGAGCTGGTTGGCTGAGTTGTAGGTCCGGGTGTCGGTCACCCCGTTGGGATAGGTGGCCGTCAGTTGATCGCCGTTGGCGTCGTAGGTGAAGCTCGTAGCCTGCGAGTTCCAGTCGGTGACCGAGACCAGCCGGTTGAGGGAGTCGTACGCGTTGGTCACCGTCTTTCCGGTGGCATACGTGAGCGTGGTGTTGTTCCCATTGGCGTCGTAGCCGTAGGAGACGGTGGCACCTGCCCCGTTCTGGTACGCGGTCAACTGATCGGCACCGTTGTAGGTTGCGGTGGCGGTCCCGGACCCGTCGGTCATCGTCGCTACGTAGCCGTTCGGGTTGTAGGTGTAGGCGACCGAGTGGGTGGTGCCATCCGAGTAGTTGATCTGAGTCACCTGGTTGTTGCCGTTGTAGGACCAGGTGGTGGTCTGACCGTCCGGATTGGTCTGAGTGGCCATGTTGCCGCTGGCATCGTAGGTGTTGGTGGTGGTATGGCCCAAGGCATCGGTGGTCGAGACCAGCTGGTTCAAGGTGTTGTACGCGTAGGTGGTGGTCTGACTCGCCCCGTTCTCCATGGAGAGCTTGTTGCCGTCGGCGTCATAGGTATAGGTAGTGGTGACGGCAGCCGAGGTCCCGTAGCCCTCGGTCTCGGTGAGCAGGTCGTTGGCCGAGTCGTAGGTGTAGGTGGTCTCGTTGCCGTCCGGGTCGATCGACGTGAGCTTGTTGCCGGCCGCGTCGTACGTGTCGATGGTGGCGTCCGCTGCCGGCTGGGTCTGCGTGATCTGCTGATTGATCGCGTTGAAGTAGTCGACGGTGACCACACCGTTGCCATCGGTGGTCGTCGTGCAATAGGTGGCGCCGCTCACCGTGCTCAGACACTTCGAGGTCCCCGGGGCCAGGTCGTAGGCGTCGCTTGTCGTGGAGGCCGAAGCCGTCCCGTAGCCGGTCGTGACCGAGGTGGTCCGATCATCGGCATCGAAAACAGTGGCGGTGACCTTGCCGTTCGGATCCGTCGTCGATGTCTCGTTGCCGTCTACGTCGTAGACGTTGGATGTCGTATTTCCGAGCGGATCCACTTGTGACGTCAGCTGGCCGTCCGCGTTGTAGGCGTACGTGGTCGTCCCCGAGACCCGGGACCCACCAGCTGAGGGGCAACTGATGGACGCGGCGGTCGCGGTCGGCGACGCCTCGCACACTTTCCGGCCGAGCACGTCGAAGACGTCCTGAGTGGTATTCGCTGAACTGCCGGACACCTCGATGAGTGCGCCAACCGCGCCATAGGCGCTGGAGGGCGCCTGAGGGGCCGTCGGTGCCACGGTCGACGACACGACGGGGTCATAGACCACCATGTTGTCCCCGGGATCGGGTACATAGGTGAACCCAGGTGTTGATCCGCTTCCCACCGATCCGTAGGCCGGGGCAAAGCCGATATACAGCTCCCCGGACGTTGCCGGCGTGAGGCTCGGATAGCTCACGGTGGTCGACCCCGAACTGCCGCTTCCGCCCGCGGTGTCCTTGGTCCAGGTGGTCGCCGAGCCGAAGTTGGCGAACTCCTGGGCATCGATATCGACGAAGTGGCCCGCGACGCTGGCCGAGAAGGCGGCGGTGATCGTCGAAGACCCGGCCGTGGTGACCTTGCCCATCCACAGTTCCACGTCGTCGGAAGACGAATCGGCATACTGTTCGAGCCTGGTCCACGACGTGACTCCGCCGCCTGACAGCGAGGTCACCGTCGTCGCGTCGCCGAAGACCCCCACGGCGAGGACCAGGACGTCACCGACGGCCTCGGGCGAGACCGGGAGGGTAGTGGCGCCGGTGCCCATGTCGCTAGCCAAGCCGCCAAGGGGGGCGATGCCGGAGGGATAGGTGGTGGTAGTCGCCACGTCGCCATAGGTGTCGTAGGTGTAGTTGGTCACCCGACCGGTGGGATCGGTCATCTGGGTCACATCACCCGCATGGCTGTCGCCGTGGGAGTAGGTGGTGGTCTCGACGGGGGTGTTGACGTTCCCGGCCAGGATGTCGCCCCCGTTGTCCCCGGCCACGCACAGTGTTGCTGACAGGCAGACAACCGTGTCCAGGGCCCTCGGGACATCGAGGCCGTTGGCGCTCCACGCCGAGAAGCCGGCGGTCGGGTTGGAGGAGGTGAAGACATTGCCGCCGGCATCCGTCGCCACGCAGCTGGTCGTCGATGCGCACGAGATGGCCGAGAAGTAGTGCGAAGGATCGATGGAGAAGCGTCCCGTCGTGCTTGACCACGTGGCCGGGTTGGCGGAGGTGATATATCCGCCGCCGAAATCGACCGCCACACACAAGCTGGCCGACGGACATGACACACCCACGATGGCGCTGGCATCGGCCGAATACACGTGCCAGGCCGATGCCCCGCCGGTCGGATTGGTGGTGGTGAGCATCCCTCCGACGGCGTCGCCGGCGACACACAGGGTCGTCGTCGGGCATGACAGCGACTCGATGTCACTGGAACCATCGGTGGCGGTCCCAGCGATATTCGCCTCGGTCCAGGTCGAGGCGCCACCGGTCGGATTGGTGGAGGTGAAGACATTGCCGTAGTAGTCCGTGAAGACACAGAGGGTGGTAGATGGACAGGACAGGCCGGTCCACGATCCAATATTCAGGGGATTCGTGTTGCTGTCGACGTGGGCCGCCGTCCACGCCGAGGCGCCGCCGGTCGGGTTGGTAGACGTATACACGTTGCCGGTCGAATCGACTGCGACGCACAGCGCTGCCGACGGGCACGTGATGTTCTCGAGCGCCGAGCCCGATGTCGTGTCGATCTTGGCCGGGGTCCACACCGGGGATCCGCTGGTGGGGTTGGTCGAGGTCAGCACGTTTCCAGCAAAGTCCACGCTGGCACAGAACGACGTCGATGGACAGCTGATGCCGGTGGCGGAGTTCGTGCCGTCCGCGTCGACGGACGATCTCGTGCTCGTCGTCGTCGTGAGCTTGTTGCCGTTGGCGTCGTAGGTGGTGGTGGTGACGTTGCCCTTGGGATCGGTCACCATCAGGGGCTCGTCGAACCCGTTGTACATCGTCGTCGTGGTGTTGCCGAGAGCATCCGTGGAGGTCAGCTCGTTGCCATCGGCATCGAAGGTGGCCGAGCTGGTGTGGCTGTTGGGGTCGGTCACAGCCGTGATGCCCAATGTCGTCGAGTCGTAGGTGTTGCTGGTGGTGGCGGCCACCGAGGTGCCCGAGCCCATGACGTCAGACATCAGCTCCCCGTTGGCGAAGTTCTGCACTTCGACGTTGCCATGGGGATCGGTGATCGTGGTGGTCCCGCCCGATGAGGAGAAGTTGTCCCCGCCGTAGGCATAGGTCGTCTCCAGCCCCTTGGGGTCGGTCTGAGTCAGCAGACGATCGCCAGAGTCATAGCTGTTGGTGAACTTCTTGGCGTTCGGCTTCTTCATGGTGAGGAGGAGATTGCTGGTGTCGTAGGTGAACGAGGTAACGCGACTTGCTGGATCGGTCACGCTCTTCAGGTCGCCAGAGGTGGTGTAGGCGTAGGTGGTGTTCTGTGAGTCGGGGTCGGTCACCTGGGAGACCAGCCCGTTCGTGCCGAACGTGAAGGTGATCGCCCGACCCGCCGCATCGGTGACAGTGTGGAGCTTGCCCGACGAGTAGGCGAGGGTCGTGGTGTCGCCGTCGGGATCACCGATCGACGTGAGCTGGCCCGTCGAGGTGAAGGTGAAGATCTCCGTGCGCTGTCGGGTGAAGGTATAGGTGCCACCGGTGTTCGCGACCAGCGTCGAATCGGCCCAGGCCGGCACGGTGAAGCCACCACTGCCGTTGGGCTCGGCGGTCACCTGGGAACCGTCGTCCTCGGTGACCGTGATCGATCCGTCGCCATTGACGACGAGGTTCGTTTCGTAGGATGACGTCCATCCGTATCCGAAAATGCCCTTCTTCGCCGCGTTGAGCGAGTTGTAGGTGCGGGTGAGGTCGAGATCCGGTCCTCGGCCCGAAACGGACACATCCGTGAAGGTGTGCCAGAAGTCTCCGCTGGCACAGTTGATCGGATAGGAACCCGGAGCACAGCCGGGAAGGTGGCGGGTCGCATGGGATGACGCCAGCCCGATGGCAGCAGATGGAGCCACGGCCCCAGCCGGACCGGCACCCGCCAGCTGCACGGCAACCATCGAGCCGAACATGATGGCGACCACCATGGCGGACCGCACCAGCCGGTTCCGTGTTGTAGCGCGCGCCACTACAGAGTTGCTCGACATATGCCCCTCGTCTCCTCGAATCCGCTGTAACCATCGGTTACGGAGCAGACGATGCGACGCCAGGAAGCTCATGGACTCCGGAGACTCAGCACCCGCTACGTTCGCCGGAGAGTGACCGCTCTACGTAGTTCAATGAGCACTCTCTGTTGCGAGTATCTGCCTACCCGTACGAGCTCGTCAACCCAATTTCACGAGAAATCACGGCGGTCGAACGGACGAATGAGCGCGAATGCATCAGGAACGAATGAGGTGAACGGTTAGCAGATCGCAGATCCGTCGCCGCAGCGGCCGCTCCGACGCCCACTGGAGAGATGCTGACACGCCGCTCGCGCCCCCGCCCCAATTCGATCCGGAGGCAATCGGAGCGCTCTCGTCGGTGCTCCCGAACGGGACGGCGCCCCAGCGGGCATTGGGCCCGCCGTGGACACCGATGGCAACGTCACCCTCAGTTCTGCGGGAGCGGGACCATTGGCGACCACACCTGTGCACTCAAGTGCGGATCGTCACCCCAGAGACCGGATCACGTCGATTTGAGACCGAAAGGCAACCGGGGAACAAGGAAGGCGAACGAGCGGGCATTGAGCCCGCCCGACCGCCTACAGGACAGGGTCAGCTTGATGCCGTGCGGGCGGTACAACGAGTCCACACAGTTGCATTCGATGAAGCGCCGCTCGAGCAAGCACCGCCCCGGCCACCGTCACGGGCCCGAGCCTCACGAGGGGCGAGGGTGACGGTCGCATCCGATGATGCACAGGTGTGGAAATTGTCGACCAGGGTTCGGCGAGCCGATCTGCATCAGCCGTGCTGGCGACCAGGAGGGCTCGATGCCCGCCAGGTCGCCCCGATCGTTCCCGTTCCACTGCGTCGAGTGCGGTACGACATTGCCCCGATGAAGACAGAATCACCAACAGGCACCGGCTGAGCGAAAGGGTCCGGCCTGAGCCAGACGCGCGCGAAGACCGGCGGTAGCACCGAGCTGGGCGAATCGACGGCGAAACCAACCACGCCGTGGCGACGGCCGACAGCGACCCTTGCTCGCGGATTGCGGCATCCGTGAAACAGCGCGCCTCCGTCGCGGATGAGTTCGTCATGGTCTGGCCGGATTATTGGCGAACATCCCCTCTACCAGGGAGGGTGACATTCCGGGGTGACGTTCGTCTCCAGCGGGTGACGTCCAATCCGGGCCAGGGTGACGTTCGGGACGATTCTCAGTTCCCGGCACAGTACCGGCAGGTGACGTTGGGGGTGACGTCCGTCAGGACGATTGGAGAGGTCCAGTGCACGCGGTCCTGGCAATGCATCGAGGAGGCGCCATGCCCACCCATCGGAAGAACGTGAACCCCAGTCCATTGCTCAGCGTCGAAGAGACAGCGATGCTCTTGGGGGAGACCCGCTCGACCCTCTACCGGGCAGTTAAGGCCGGAACGCTCCCACTTCCGGTGTTTCGCATCGGGTCCCGAATCCGGATTCCACGGCTCGCCGTCGAGAACCTGATCGCCGGCAACGTTCCAGGGCATGTGGCTCCACCGACGCCGTCTGGGTGAGTGCGCAACCGGAGCGATTCCGCCTTCGATGGATCAAGCCCGCTACGAGGCCATGGGCTTGGTCACCGGCTGATCGCCACCGCCATCGCGGCTCCCTAATTCACCAAACAGGTCGCCCATGTGGTCGGCCGCCCGCTGATCCTCTGCGCTGACGCTGTCGGTGTAGTGCCGGGCCATCTGGACCGTCGACCAGCCCAGCCTGGCCTGCTTCTGACTCTCGGAGATCACGGAATCGAGCTCGGTGGCCACGAAATGACGGAGGGAATGCAAGTGGATGTCCGATGCCACGCCGGCCTTGTCCCGGAGTCGGGCAAAGGTGCGGCTGAGCGAGTCAGGTCGGGGTGCCTCGAGTCCATCGGCTTCGAGCGAAAAGATGAAGGCTTCTCGTCCCAGGGTCACTCCGCACGCTCCCGCGATCTCGTCCTGGCGCCTCCGGAGGGTTCGCAGTTGGTCGAGCGTGCCCCCGTCGACCGCGATGGTTCGGATGCTCGCCCTTGTCTTCGGAGCTTTGACCTGGATCCCCGATCGACCGATCACGACGGACTTGTCGACACGGATCCGCTGGCCATCCATGTCCACGTCCGACCACCGAAGTGCACATGCCTCTCCCCTTCGGAGGCCCGTCGCTGTCACCAGTCGAACGAATGCGGCGATCCGGGGATCCCCCGTGCGAGCGACCGTCAGGATCGCTTTGACTTCGTCGACACTCGGCGAACGGACTTCATCGCTTCCCTCAGTGAGGCTCCACACCGGGAGTTCGGTGTCGGTGATGGGGTTAGGGAGAGTGTTTCCACTCCACTTTCGAGCCAGCCGACAGGCCCGATGGAGGATCGCCCGAATGCGGCGGACCCGTTCCTGGGAAAGTCCCGAGTCCTTGAGCGTCCGGAGGAACTGCTCCACGTCGAATGGCGTCAGCGCTGCGATGCGGCGCCGGCCGATCGACTTCTCGATATGAAGGGTCCACACCGTCTCGTAGTCGGAGGCGGTATTGGGCGAAAGATCGGACCAGCCGTTGGCCTTCCACGCCGTGATGGCGTCGTTGACCGTTGTCCTCGGTCCCCACAAAGAGGACGCCTCGGCCACCGGAGTCGGCGCCGCCTCCTGTTCGGTCACCAGGCGTGCGAGCTCCCGCTTTGCGGCCCGGCGAGCTCCACGGAACCGTCGGTGGACGTGCCGCACCCGGCCCTCGCT
>PLRX01000114.1:13355-13482 GCA_003164095.1 Acidimicrobiaceae bacterium
ACTGGCAGTCCCAACGGGATTCGAACCCGTGTCGCCACCTTGAGAGGGTGGTGTCCTAGGCCTCTAGACGATGGGACCCTGACGGGCCGCCCGAAGGCGGCCCGATACCTCGGTACTGCACTCGATC
>PLRX01000122.1 GCA_003164095.1 Acidimicrobiaceae bacterium
CCGAGGAGGCGACCACGACGGCACAGTGATTACCCAAACTTGCTGTCTCTCAAAGGTTGACAGGCGCCGGAGGGACAACGGCGGGTACAGCTTTGTGCTGCACGAACCGGGCTTCTGGGCGAACGGGGAGGACGTCACCGCGGCCGTCGAGGCCGAAGCATGGAAGCAGGACAACATGGACAAGCTGGCCGCCATGTCCACTGACGAAGCGCACCTGTTCGTGTGGGTCGACTACTCGCGGCTCGCGCCGTACGCGGTGTTGACCGGCGCGGCGATCCCGGTGCCTATCCCTCGGCTCCCCCCGTCCCTGGACGTCCTGTGGGTTGCACCGCGCATGAGTCATGAGGGCCACGACTGGCGCCCGGCGAGGGTGTGGAAGTTGTCGCGCGGCAGCATGAGCTGGTTAGTCACGGACGTTGCCGATTGAACAGCCCGACGGCGCTCCGCCGCTTGCCAACACCAGCTCCGGCGAAACGAGTTCTCGGCGGCTCGTTCCCGATGTTGCCAGCGGATCTGAACCCCAGCGGCCAAGGGTCCTCGCTGGCTGCTACGCCAGGACCGCGGGGCCTCCTGACCCGTGCACGCCGCAGGGAAAGTTGCTGGCCGGCGAACCTGATGACCGAAGTGGCTGCCGACGATCAGCCCGGCAACCACCAGCCGACGTAGGTGTTGTAGGGGTGCTTGGCGGCGACCTGGGCCATGGTCTCGTAGTGAACCGCGCCTTCGTTGACCACATCGTTCGTCGAGATCATCTCTCCACCGCTGCCCATGATCGTGACGTGGCTGTAGTCGGATGGATCGCCAGCACCGGCTCCGGAGGCGTTGTAGAAGACGAGAGCCCCGTACGGCGGGGTAGTCCCTGAGCCCCCGGTCGCCCCGGACTTGAAGCCGGCGTTCCACACCTCCTGTGGGTACGTGTTGCTGTTGAAGGTGCCGAAGTTCGTCAAGGGTTCGAAGTTGAGTCCGGCTCCATTGGCATAAGCCTCCTGCACGAGAGTGAGACAAAGGCTGCCAAAGCTGGTGCTCCCGATCTTGCTGATCGCCCAGTTGACCGCGGCGGTTTCGGCTGCGGTTGGCCCTCCGCCCCCGCCACCGATGAGTCCGGAGTTCTTGGACCACAGGGCAGTGCCGTTGCCGGCGTAGATGACAAGGTTCCCGTCATCCTGCATGGTGAGTCTGTCGTTGCTGCTGGGCGCGGTGCCACTCGCCCAGACGGCCTTGCTCGGGTTGTAGACCACAAGGTTCCCGTCTGTCTGCATCGCCACTTCGGTAGCGCCGCTACCTCCGGTGGCGGTGCTCCACTGCGCCGCTCCTCCAACGGCGTAGACGACGAAGTTGCCGTCGGCCTGCATGACAGCGTCGTATGTTCCGGAAGGCGAGTAGATCGCCTGGCCGGTGTTCAGTTGGAACCCTGCAGGTAACTGGTCGCCTTGGTAAGGGGTCCGTCCGCCATCAGCCGACCACAGCGGCACCTTGGCCGAGTTGTAGACGACCAGGTTGCCGTCGTCCTGCATGGCGAGATAGTCGTTGGCGCTGAGGGCAGTGCTGGAGGACCACAGAGCTGTGCCGCTTGCGTAGAGCACCAGGTTGCCGTCCGTCTGCATGGCCAGCGAAGTGGAGGGCTGTCCTCCCGTACCCGTGTACCACTGGACAACCGATCCTCCATTGAACTGGTAGTCGGCCCCGTCGGCCACCTTGTACTCAACGAAGTTCCCATCGGGCTGGAGCACCGCGAAGTACGTACCCGAGGGCGAGAAGAGGGCCTGATCGACACCGAGGGAGCCACCAGCGGAGAGTGCGTTGCCCTCGTTGTTGGGAAGCGTCTGGAAGGTCAACGAGCAGGCTGACGGGCCGGTGCCGGCAGCTGAAACCGCCGCAACACACACCGAGTAGGTGGAATAGGCGGACAGGCCGCTGGCGCTGCACGTCGTCGACGCGGTCATCGTGCATTGAGGCACGCCCGTCACCGAGTATCCGGTGATGGGGAGGCCACTCGCGACCGGGGCAGTCCACGACACTGTGGCTCCGCTCTGAGTCACGGCAGAAGCTTGCACACTCGTGGGCGCAGCGGGGGGCGTGCCAGGTGTTACGGCGTTACTGGCCGCGCTCTCCACCCCAACTCCGACTGCGTTCGTCGCGTCGACCACGAAGGAATAGCTGGTTCCATCGGTGAGTCCTGCAACTGTGCACTGATCTGACTCAGGTGCGCTGACGACGTACGTACACGTCTGGGCCGAGCCCACGGCCGAGACTGTGTAGGAGACCACGGTGCTCCCATTGGGAGCCGCCGCGGACCACAAGACCGTGGCCGAGGAGTCGGCCGCCGTCGCCGTGACTGCCGTCGGTGTCCCCGGAAGTCCTGGCTCCAGGGTCGCTGGTGCGCTGGCCTTGCTCTTCCCCTTGGCGTTGATGGCCACCACGGAGGTCACGTAACTGATGCCGTTGGCAACGCCAGTCAACACGCACGTGATTGAGGGTGCGGTTGCCGTGCATGCCGCCTTCTTAGCCTTGGTCTTGCCAGTGGCCACGGCCTTGACTGCGTAGCTGGTGATTGGACTCCCGCCATCACTACTCGGTGCTTGCCACGACACGCTCTCGGTCCCATTGCCCGGCGTGCCCGTGAGGGCCAACGGCGGAGAGGGCTTCGAGATCTTCGGCGTCGAAGCGCCAGACGCATTGCTCAGGGTGCCGACCAGCGCCCCCACCAGCATGGTGATGGCTGCCACTCCGACACCGACCCGCCTCCATGACACTTGAAGCTGTTGCATGCCCGCCTCTCCCGAGCCGCATGGTGCTGCGCATCCGCGTCACAGCCAGTTGGGAATCCACTCGAGCCCGTGTCGTCATCCTGTCAGACCTCACCGCCCCGTGCAGAGGTGAGATCAGGTCCCGGCGAGCCGCCGCCGGCCACCGGGCTGTAGCGAGGCTACGGGTGGCCGGCGACTCAGGCCTCTGGCGGCGTCGGGCGCTACTCGAGAAGGCCGGCCCTGTAGAAGAGCGACCGCTCGGCGATCTCCGCGTACTCGCTGATGATGTCGGAGCCGTCCAAAAGCCAGTGGTCCAGCGCATCGCCGCCCAGGTCCTCGAGCGGCCGAGCCACACCGAGCCACCGACCTCCGTCGGTCAGCTCGAGCATGTTGCGACCAATCTTCATGACCTTCGTCACGCCGATCTCACGACCTTCCTCGAACAGCAGTGGAGCGAGATACGGGATGCCGTCGACCGTCAGGAGGCCGGGGTGGAGCGCAATGTCGACACCTGCGGGCCCAGCCACCTGGCCCCAGTCGTCCACGGCCGTCAGAACGGTGATGGCCTCGGCCACAAGCGCGAGATAGGAGTCGAGGCTCCCTTCCTCGGCCTCGTAACCGCGCATGGGCCAGGCCATCCACCCCAGCGCTTCGAAGTAGTCCTCGTCGACGGAGGTGAGAGACCTGGGTGCCGACTGCCCTTCCACCACGACTCCGCCACTGCCGACCACCGTCGCAGAGGGCCCGACGCCGAGGATCTCGTAGTACGTGCTCTCCGCCACCACTCCACTCTGCCACCGGGATGTGCCGTCCGACTAGGGCGCCTGCAGGCCGGCTCGAACCGCCGAGCAGGGCCGACGACTGGGACGCCCCGGTGAGGCGCTCGAGCACCTGGACGATCTGGTCCACGAGGGCCGGCCCCGTTGCAGGCGAGAAGTGGAAGGCACTGAGGCCCCCGTTTCACGAACGCCCATCGGCAGCGTGACGACTCCACCGATAGCGTCCCCCCGGCGGGACTGTCTCGTGCAGGAACTCGAAGGGGGCGCAATGCGCGTACGTAGCAAGCGGCTTATCGCAACTGTGGGGATGGTCGGAGCGTTTCTGCTCGGTGCCATCACTTACGGCGCCGTCCAACTTGCGGGGGCAACGACGCCGGGGACCACGTTCTACGCCTGTCTCAAGGCAGGGAAACTCACCAACGTGGGCTCCACAGCACCGACGTGTGCTGGATCAGCGACGCAGATTTCGTGGGACTCGTCGGGACCACAGGGCGCAGAAGGCGTGCAGGGGGCCACCGGTCAGCAGGGTCCTGCGGGACCCACTGGTCCTCAGGGGCTGAGTGACGCCCAGTACATCGGAGAGAATGCTTGGTCGGGAAACGTCAGTTACTCGGCAACGACATTTACAGGTCTTCCGGCAGGCAAGACGCTGACCATCACCAACGTGTCCGGCACGCTGGGGTTGAGTTGCTCGATCTCAGGCAGCCTCAACGGCAACGGGGCCACCTTCACGTGGGGCGGATCAGGTACGCCCCCCGAGGGATCCGGCACATTGGAGCCATCCACACTCTCCGGCCTGCAGTGGTCGTTCAGCACGGACTCGCCGATCACCGGATACTGCCCCGGAAACGGCTCCATCTCCGCATCGGGCTACCTCTCGTAACGTCCGCACCGGGTCGGGGTTGGCAGCAGCACGATTGGTCCCGCAAGGACGCTCCAACCCACATTGCTCGAGCCCCGGACTGGGGCGGCGGACCGGCGCGGCTCCCATGCACCACGGGCGCCCCTCAGCTCGCCGTTACAGGCGCGCCCTACGCTCACGGCTGGTAGTGGATCGCGACGCCAGCGGGGAGTCATGGACGACGAGCAAGCCATCGAAGCGACATGGAGTGAGCTGATCGGCCCCTGCATCGATGCCGCCGCGGTCGCCGAACGTCTCAACGCCTCGCCACGCGAAGTGGCCCGGCTGACTGGGGCCGGGCACCTACTCGCGTTGTTCGCGTCCGACGACACGACGGTCTACCCACTGTTCCAGTTCACCGACATCGACTGGCGCTCGCTCGGGCTCTACCTCTGGGCGCTCGACTACGACCGCGTCGCTTCCTACCGCCCGTGGCGGATCGCGGCTTGGCTCTGCAGTCCCACTCCGCTGCTGGAAGGACGATGCCCTCTCGATCTGATCTGCGAGGGAGGAGCCGATGGGCAACTCCTGCGGCTTGCTGCCAGCGAAGGTCCCCGCCTGACCGATGACCCTCCGGGCGAGCGGGATCTGGGGCACGATCACGTTGTGTAGGTAGCCGGCGCTGACGTCTGGAGGGGCCGCTGGGTTGTCGTCGTGCTCAAGAACGGTCAATTCGTCCGGGTCTTCGTGACCCCCACCATCGAGACCGCGGTGGGTGAGCTCCCCGACGCCGCGGCCATCGGCATCGACATGCCCATCGGTCTCCCCTCAGCGGGGGAGCGCCGGCCGGCAGACCTCGAGGCCCGGACATTCGTCGATCCCCGGCGCAACTCGGTGTTCTTCACCCCATCAGCCGAGCTGTTGGAGGAGGAGACCGCGGCCGCGGCGAACGTGCTGGCAAAGGCGCAGGGTTGGCCTGGGCTCGCCGCCCAGTCCTTCGCCCTGAAGAAGCAGATCCTGGCTGTCCAGCCCTTGGCCGCGGCCGACGAGAGGATTTGGGAGGTGCGCCCCGAGGTCTCCTTCGCTGCCGCCCACGGCCGCCCCCTCAAGTGGCCCAAGTCGACGTGGAACGGGATCAGCCTGCGCCGACAGATCCTCGAGCGTGAGGGGATCGTGCTCCCCGCCGACCTCGGCCCCGGTGGGGCAACCGACGTGTCCGACGTGCTCGACGCGGCGATCGCGGCGATCGCGGCGTGGTCGGCGAGGCGCATCGCCACCGGGGAGCGCCACTCCCTCCCCGCATGCTCTCAGCGGATCGGCGCGATCTGGCGGTGAGTTGGGCAGGTGGGTGCGCATCCTCATAATCGTGCACGTGCACGATTACCGTTCACGCCGTGCATCGGAAGGCGACGGCTCAGACTGGTGAGGCTGCAGGAAAGCGTCCGCTAATCGACCGGCTGACGGGTTCACCGTCTCTTTGCTCGTTGATTCCACTGTTGATCGTGTACGCGATACTCGTGTACTGGCGCTTTCCGAAGCGCGTCCACGTCTCACCGACCGTGGACAGGAACGCTCTGATCGCAGCGGCGGCGGTGTTCGGGCTGTCGGTATTCATCGAAGGGGTGCTCGGGCGCCTGGAGCCGAAGAGGCGGCCGAAGCTGGCGTGGATCTTGGTTGGGCTCGTCGTCGTCTCTGGACTCACCGTGGTCGTACTCGTCTGGAGGAGGGGCGCTTCCGGCTTGGTCGTCTTGTTCGCCGCGGCACCTGCTCTGCTCCTGGTCCAGGAGATCGTGTCAAAGGTTCACGTCAGCGAGTCGCTAATTGCGATGAAGCGTGAAGTAGAAGAGTACGAGGATGAGGGCCCAGCCGATGCAGAAGATGGCGACGGTTGCCCAGACCCACCAGGGCTCGTGCTCACCGGCGTCACGTCGTCAGCCAGGACTTCCGCAGATGATGGGCAC
>PLRX01000150.1 GCA_003164095.1 Acidimicrobiaceae bacterium
GCACTCACCGCTTGAATTCGCCCTCACTGGGCGGCTTCAGGACGAAGGCGGGTGCCGCTGCGTGGCTGGCGACCCGCAGCTACCTGTCCACGGTGATGAAGAACAACGAGAACCCGCCCGGGGTACTGCAGCGTCTGATGGTCGCAGACCCATGGATGTCGCCGGTCGCTGACAGCGGCTGAACGGACCCTGACCTCACCGGCGTCAACTGTTGCGCGCTCGACCCGTCCGTTGGCACCTTCACCGCCGCCAGGGAGAAGTGAGCAGTTACAACTAGGGATGATCAGGCGCGTGCGATGTCGATCCCGGTCGATCGGGTGGTGGCATCGTCCCGGTGAACGACGAAGGGAGGGACGGGGCGTGAGCCCCATCCCTCCCTTCGAACAATCCGTCAATCGTGAGGCGGTCAGTAGATGTCGTGCAACGCCACGATCAAGAAGTTGGGACTGGTGTCCGTGGTCGGGAGCGTGTTGCCCACCTCGGAGCTGTGCGTGATGGTGAACGTGCCCGGCAGATCATCACCCGGAGCACTGCCGGGTGTTCCACCGTCGGTGTTCACGTCCACAGCCACCGATTCACCGGAGATGTTCATGTGGCTGGCCGTGGCCTGCGAGGCGTACGACTGACCCCCGTACTGGTAGACGATGACCCCGATATCACCCGGGTCGGCGACCAGACTGGCAGTGACGGTGTCATGGGACAACGTCGCGGTGCCCTGATCAAGCGTGATCCCTGCGTAACGGTCACCGGTGAAATGGTTCGCAGTGACCGTGGTAGGGGCGGACGCAGCCTCATTCGCCGCTCCCGAGACGTAGTAGAAGCCGTAGTCGCTATTGCTGACGGTCGAGCCGGTCAGACTGGACCCGGGTCCCGAGTCGTAGAACAGCACCCCGCCGGCCCACGTGGCGTTGATTCCGCACACGGTCGGAAGGTTGCACTCGTCGCCCGACACGGTCGAGTTCGAGATGACGCCCTTCGCCCCGCTGCTGACCTGGATGCCGTTCTGGGCGGTGGTCGCGTTGGGTGCCGTGGTGACCGAGGTGTGCTCGATGACGGCACTCGAACCAGCTCCGTCGACGGTGATGCCGTTCTTCTGGTAGTTGGTCACGCTGTCCTTGTTCAGCGTCGCCGTACCGACCCCGTAGGTGCCACTGAGTCCGGCCATGCCGACCTGGATGGCGACTCCACCCTGGCAGCCGTTGGCTGGGAAGGCTCCTCCACCGTCGAGGGCGACCTTTGTGGCGGTGAGGTGGGACTCTCCGCCGACGAGGATGCCGTAGAGGTTGTCATTGCACGTGCCGGCCGCCCACTGTGGCTGCACCGTCAGGCCGCTGATGCTGACCGCACCGGCACCGCAGATCGAGATCTCGTCCTGAGGAGCGCCGTACGCGGTAGTGACTGCGGCGTCACAGGCGGTGGTGGAGTTCGCCGGAGAGCTCGGAAGGGCGACCGTGGTGGTTGCCTCGCCTGCTCCGACGATCGTCACTGGCTGGGTGATCTGGAGCTGCTCGACGTAGGGCACACCGGCACAGACATGGATGGTGGCGCCGGACGCCGTGTTGTCGATCGCCGACTGGATCGAGTTGTACCCGGGACGGGCACAGTTCGTGCCGCCGGCCGGATACAAGATTGCCGCATGCGACACCCACGCGACGCTCGGAGGGCCGACAGCGCCGGCCACGGTGGCGGGCATTGCTGCGACGGCCGCCATCAGGGTTACTGCCGTGGCAGCAACAACGGTTGCAAGCTTCTTCATGAATCTACCTTTCGTTCCGGTCGATTCGGCCCGGCCTCCAGGATCTTCACCCCGCCGCCCCGCATCGCCCACCGCCCCGCAGGGCCCGTATGGGCCTGCTCAATCGGGATGGTAGGTGAGCGACTGTTGATTCGCATCACCAAATGTAGGGATATTTCGGGTTTCCCCGGTCAGCCGTGCCGAAATTGACCCGACCCTCCGGACCAATCCCGCGAGGAGTGACGGTCCTGTCACGATGGACGTCACCTCGTGGCCTCCGGTCCGGTCACGTCCGGACCGACCAACTAGGGCGCGGGGCTCGGACCGCCGTGGGCCAGGGTCGAGGGGGTGGTGTCCCCGGGGGCGACGCCGGATGTCCCGGTCGATCCTCCGCCGGCGACCGTGGTTGACGGTGAGGTCGGTTGAGCAGGGGAGGCGCTACCCGGTGTCGTTGTCGAGGGAACCGTGCTGGGAGAAGTCGCCGCCGGGCGCGTCGTCGGGGCGGCGGGCACCTGGTTGGTCGTGACCGAGCGGGCGGGGGTCGGCGAGCCCGCGGAGGACGAGTGCACCACCATGACGGCCAGTGCGATGAGCACTACGCAGACCAGCGCCGCGATCGCCTGCTTTGTCTTGTGCCCATCCGTTGGTCGTTCCGTTCCGAGAAGCCTCCCCCACCACTTCCTCATCGCCGATTCCCAGCCTCTCGCTGCATGGTCACCCCATCGAATGCATTCCCCGGCGATCCGCCCCGATCAGGGCCACCGACGCAGAACCGGCCCGTGTCCGACGACCCCGATGGCAACGATAGAGCATATCGAACGGCCCGCTCTTGACGTCGTCTCCCGTGCGGGGTGGACGTCGGACGACCCCACGTCGGACGATCGCGTGTCAGCCGACAGTCGGAATGTGTCGCCCGCTCCGGCGCGCTACCAGGCCGAGGCACCGGACCCGGTGGTGGGCGGATTCCACCATCTCGTCGTACGTGGCCGGATGAGACGCACCGTGGTCGCCTCCGCTACCTTCCAGAGGACGGTCATGGCTGATGGGGATAGGGTCCGGCTCAGCCGCGCTGCTCGTGCCTGTGGTTGTCATCTCGACTCCTTCGCTGACAGAAACTGTTCAGGTCCCAGCAGGCAGTCAGGCCTGACCCTCGAACCGCTCGCGTAGTCCAGCGAACACACTGTGCTCCTGCTTGCGCAGGGTCGAGACGTCGCTTCGGACGGCGCAGAAGTTCCTCGCACCCTCGAGGGTGCGCCGCGATCCGGAGATCATCTGCTGGATTGACCGAGAGCTTCACCATGCGGACGTCCCGTCCGGCCTGAGTTGTTGTCGAAGGGGACCCCGAAGGTGCACGTGGACCGCAGGATTTGACCGATCTGGGATATCCGGGAGACTCGGTCGGGGTCGACCACCTGGGCCAGATGCTCCCACGGGGCGGCGGCTGCTTGCCCTGCGTACGCGCAGCCGCCCAACCCTCGGCACCGCTCGGTACCGAACACGTCGAGAGCCCTTCGGCCCACGACGGCATCGCGGAATTGAGCGGAATCCGTGCCCGCCTACCGGTGGACTCAGTCGAGCGGCAGGCGCGCGGCGACGGCCTCGAGCGCGCCGAGATGGTCGTCCACGGTGCCCAGCCCGACCGACATCGTGTTGATCGAGACGTGGCTCGCGCCCTCTTCCCGCCACCGCTCGATCCGCCGGACGGTGTCGTCGACATCGTCCCGCACATCGACCCGGCCCTCCATGCCGATGCCGGCCGGGTCCCGCCCGGCCCGTTCCGCCGACTCGGCGATCAGCGAGCGGGCCGCCTCGAGTTGCTCGCCCGGCTGGACCAGCGGGAACCAGCCATCGGCGAGGCGACCCATCCGCTCGTAGGCCCGGGGCGACATGCCGCCGAACCAGATGGGGATCGGACGTTGCACGGGCGGCGGGGCGATACCGGCGCCGGTCACCCGGTCGAACTCGCCCGCCGCTGTCACCGAACGCTCCGTCCAGTAGCGGCGGAGGAGGCCGACCTGCTCCTCGAGCCGCCGGCCCCGCGTGGTGAAGTCCTGCCCCAGTGCCTCGTACTCCACAGGGTTCCACCCGATGCCGACACCGAGCCGGAATCCTCCACGGGTCAACAGGTCCACCTCTGCCGCCTGCTTGGCCACGAGCGCGGTCTGGCGCTGCGGCAGGATCGTGATGCCCGTCACCAGGTCGAGCGACGTGCACCCGGCGAGGAACCCGAACAGGACGAAGGGCTCGTGGAACTGGGTGTCGATGTCGTAGGGGCCCTCCCACGGCTGGTGGACCTCGGTGTCCGCCCCGACCACGTGATCGTAGGCCACGACGTGCTGGAACCCGAGGTCCTCCACACCCTGCCCGTACCGGCGCAGGGCACCCACGTCGGAGCCGATCTCGGTCTGAGGGAGGACGACACCGATGCGCATGACGCAGCTCCTGGGCTCGTGATCGGGGCGGCGGCCCCTCCGGTGGACCCACGCTACCGGTCTCCCCCGTGGGCGCCGTC
This sequence comes from Acidimicrobiaceae bacterium, assembly GCA_003164095.1. Classification (GTDB taxonomy): domain Bacteria; phylum Actinomycetota; class Acidimicrobiia; order Acidimicrobiales; family RAAP-2; genus Bog-756. Next base: position 4,248 of record PLRX01000150.1, read on the forward strand.
CGCTTCGGACAGACCTCCGGGTCACGGTCCTGTGGGAATAGTCCTCCCTCGTCGGGGTTGACAACGGCTGTATTGCGATATATCGTGACTGCACGTAAGCGGTCTTGATGCACCGCCCTACACCGCAGACGCCGGTCGGTCGACCGGCGCACGATCCCACGAGGAGACACATCAGATGCATGGACACCATGAGTTCGACGCAGGACACCGGGGGCCGAGGTTCGGCCCGCCCGCCGACGTACGGGGCGACCGCTTCGGCGGCGAAACCCGGGGCCGCAGCCGCGGTCGCGGACGCGGCAGGGACGGCTTCGGGCCGGGACTCGGTCGGCACGGGGGCTTCGGTCCCGGCCACGGCCGGGGCGGCAAGGCCAGGCGGGGCGATGTCCGCGCCGCCATCCTCGCCCTCCTCGCCGAGGAGCCGATGCACGGCTACCAGATCATCACCGAGCTCACGGAGCGCAGCGGNNCCGGGCTCGGTCTACCCGACGCTCTCCGCACTGGAGGACCAGGGCCTGGTCACCGCAGACAGCGCAGAGGGCCGTCGGGTGTTCCAGCTCACGCCCGAAGGTCGGGCCGAGGCGGAGGCCGCCGGCGACGGCCCGACCCCCTGGGAGGAGGCGGCCGGCGACGACCGGTCCGTCCCCGACATGCTCGGACTGATGGTCCAGGTGATGAAGGCCACCAAGCAGGTGGCCCAGGCCGGCACCCCCGGCCAGATCCGGACCGTCGGCGAGCTCCTGTCCGACACCCGTCGGAAGATCTACCTCGTCCTGGCCGAGGGCGACACCCCTGAGCCGGCCGGCGAGGAGGCCTGACCGTACGTCCGGCAGGGCGCTCCCCCGTCGCGCCGGACACGGAAAGGCACAGCACCGACGCGGCGCCCTCCGGGGCGTCGCGTTGCGTGCGCACCGGTTCTTCGCGCCGCGGTCGGATCGGACCGGCCGACCACGGCTTGGTACCGTCGCGGCACCGCCCGCCGAGGAGGCACCGTGCCCGACATCACGCCTGCCAGACCATCGAATTCCGCCGACCCGCCGGCGACACCACCGTCCACCGGACGGCTGACCGAGCTGGGCTTCTACGCCCTGGCGGGCCAGCCCGAGAGCACCCGCGACCTGGTTGGCGAGGTGCGCACCGCCGAGGCGATGGGCCTCGGCTCGGTGTTCCTGTCGGAGCGCTTCGACAAGAAGGAGATCGGAGTCCTGTCAGGGGCGGCCGGTGCCGTCAGCGAGGAACTGACCGTCGTCACGGCGGCGACCAACCACAACACCCGCCATCCGATGATCACCGCCGGCCTCGCCCGCTCGATGCAGAGCCTCACGGGTGGCCGCTTCGTGCTCGGTCTCGGCCGCGGCATCCCCATCATCCAGGACACCTACGGCATCCCCCGCATCACCACCGCGGCACTCGAGGACTTCGCCGGGATCATGAAGCGCCTCTTCCGGGGTGAGTTCATCGTCGGGCACGAGGGCCCGGCCGGCTCGTGGTCCGTCCTCTACCTGGCCGCGCTCGACGAGGACCTCCCGCTCGGCCTCGTGGCCTTCGGGCCCGACTCGCTCGCCCTGGGCGGACGCTGCTTCGACCAGGTGATCCTGCACACCTTCTTCACCGAGGAGACCACGCGGCGCTGCGTGGTCACGGTCAAGCAGTCGGCCGAGCGGGCCGGGCGGGACCCGGACCAGGTGAAGGTCTGGTCGTGCCTCGCCACCATCGGCGACCACATCCCCGAGGACCAGCGACTCATGAAGTCGGTGGGGCACCTCGCCACCTACCTCCAGGGCTATGGCGACCTCCTGGTGGCCACCAACGGGTGGGACCCCGCCGCGCTCGAGCGGTTCCGGGCCGACCCGGTCGTGGCCGGCTTCCTCGGGGGCATCGACTCCCACGCCACCACCTCGCAGCTCGAGCACCTCGCCACCCTGCTGCCGGACGAGTGGCTGGCGGCCAGCGCCACGGGGTCGGCGGCCCAGTGCGCGTCCACCGTTCGGGGCCAACTGGCCCTCGGCTGCGACGGTGTCATCCTCCACGGGGCGACGCCGACCGAGCTCGCGCCGGTGGTGGACGCCTACCGCGTCGGCTGATCAGACCGCCGGGGTCAACCACCGACTCCACCCCGGCCGTCAGCGGCTGCGGCCGTGGACCTTCCCCATGACCTTGGACGCCAGCTCGGTCGCCCTGGCCGGTCGGTTGAAGCTCGTGAGGTCGACCGGCAGGGAGAACCGCTGGGCGGTCACCGCCTTCGGACGGGTGAACTCGCGCAGGCCGTCGGCGCCGTGGATCCGGCCGAAGCCCGACTCGCCCACGCCGCCGAACGGCAGGCCGGGCACCATCGCGAAGGTCATGATCGAATTGACCGACGTCATGCCCGATCGCATCCGCCTGGCCAGCTCGATGCCCCGCCGGCGGGAACCGGTGAAGACGGCACCGCCCAGGCCGTAGTCGGAGGCGTTGGTCAGCGTCAGGCCCTCCTCGATGTCACGCACCCGGGTGACGGTCAGCGTCGGCCCGAACGTCTCTTCGCGCACGGCGTCGGCATCCTCCGGCACGTCGACCAGGATGGTCGGGCCGACCCCGGCCACGTCGGCCGAGGACTCGCCACCCACCACCGCCCGCCCGCCACGCCGGAGCGCGTCGGCGACGTGCCGACGGATGGTGTCCACCTGGGACGGCATCGTCGGTGGCCCCCACGACGCGTCGTCACCCGTGCCGGGTGCGAGGCCCTGCGCCTTGGCCGTCAGGATGTCGACGAAGCGGTCGTAGGCGGCATCGGCGACGTAGACCCGCTCGGTACCGATGCAGGTCTGGCCGCCGTTCGACATGCCGCACCACAGGGCGGCGTCCGCCGCGGCCTCGAGGTCGGCGTCGGCGTCGACCAGGAGCGAGTCCTTGCCCCCGCACTCCATCAGGACCGGCACGAGACCCTCGGCGCAGGCCGCCATGACCTTGCGGCCCGTCGCCGCCGAGCCGGTGAAGGCGATCTTGTCCACACCTGATCGGCAGAGCGCCGCTCCCGTGTCACCGAGTCCCGTCACCAGCCCGAGCACGTCGCGACCCTCGGGCACGGCACGGGACCAGGCGTCGACCATCCAGCGGCCGACGGCCGGTGTGTACTCGCTCGGCTTGAAGACGACGGCGTTGCCGGCGGCCAGGGCATAGGCGATGGAGCCCATCGGGGTGAAGACCGGGTAGTTCCACGGGCCGATCACGCCGACGACGCCGAGCGGCTGGTACTCGACGGTGGCCGAGTTGTTTGCCGCCATGAGACCCGGGAACACCCGATGGGGGCCCAGCACCTTCCGGGCGTGCGTGGAGGACCACGTCAGGTGGTCGAGCACGAGCATGATCTCGAGGACCGCGTCGCCGTGCGGCTTGCCGTTCTCGCGGTGCACGAGGTCGGCCAGCTCGTCGATCCGACGTGCGATCTCGGCCTTGTAGCGCCTCAGGTGGACCGCTCGGCCGGCGAAGTCGAGCGTGCGCCACCAGGCGGCGGCCGATCTGGCGCTGTCGACCGCAGCGGCAACGGCGACGACGTCATCGACTGGAAACGTGCCCACCACGGCGCCGGTGCCCGGGTCGAGCGAGTCGAACGTGGGGACGTCGCCGTCCAGGTCGGTCCGCGGCTGCTCCAAGATGGCCATGGGCTCAGGCTAGCGACGCTCCCCCGCCGCTGCCCGCGCCCGGCGACCGTCGCCCCCTCAGGCGCCCTCGTACTCGAAGCCGAGGTCCGGCGCGGTCAGCAGTGCCCGGAACTCCAGGCCGTCGGCCTCGGCCATGGCCGCACAGGTGCCGCCCCGGTCGACGACGGCGACCAGCAGCACCGGCTCGGCACCGAACTCCCGAACGGCACGGGCCGCCTCGAGCAGCGACGTGCCCCGGGTGACGGTGTCCTCGGTGATGACGACCCGGTCACCCGGGTCGAGCGCGCCGGCGATCCGGCCCCCGGCCCCGTGATCCTTGGCCTCCTTGCGCACGCTGAATGCCTTGAGGCCACGGCCCCGGGTAGCGGCCACTGCGGCGGTCACGAAGGCCACCGGATCCGCGCCCATGGTGAGGCCGCCGATGGCGTCCACGCCGTCGGGCAGGATCGAGAGGATCCCGTCGGCCACCAGCACCATGGCGTCGGGCCGGCACACGGTCTGCTTGGAGTCGATGAACCAGGAGCTCTTCCGGCCCGACTTGAGCGTGAAGTCGCCCCGCTTCACCGAGTGCTCGAGCAAGTGAGCGCGGAGCGCCTCGAAGGGTGTGCCGGGAAGGGGGGTCGTCATCGTCGTGCTCCTCGGGTCCGTCGGGCCGTCATCCTTCCGGCCACAGCGGGGGCCCGGTGAGCGCCACGCCGCGCTCGTCGTCCTCCACCCAGCCCACCACCACCGGGTCGACCCCGGAGCCGGACAGCGCCGCGATCGCCTGGTCGACGGTGTCGGCCGATACGGCCACCACCATGCCGAGCCCCAGGTTGAACACCCGGGACATCTCGTCGTCGTCGACCATGCCGAGTCGGCGGATCTCGGTGAAGATCTGCGGGATCTCCCAGCTGCCGCCGACCAGGACGGCCCGCAAGCCCTCGGGTAGGGCCCGTGGGATGTTGCCCTCGAAGCCGCCGCCGGTGATGTGGGCGACGGCGTGGACGTCTGCTGCGGCCAGTGCCGCCCGGACCGCCGGGGTGTAGATCACCGACGGCAGCAGGAGTTCGTCGGCGACCGTGGTGTCGGCGCCCGGCCATGCCGGGTCACCGTACGCCCGGCCGGCCCGCTCGAGCAGGACGTGCCGTGCCAGCGTGTAGCCGTTCGAGCGGAGGCCGGGCGAGGGCAGGCCGAGCAGCACGTCGCCGGCCACCACCCGCTGCGGGCCGAGGATCGCGTCGCGCTCCACCACCCCGACCGCGAACCCGACGAGGTCGAACTCGTCGGGCGACATGATCCCGGCGTGCTCCGCCATCTCCCCTCCGAGGAGGGTCGCGCCGACCTGGCGACAGCCCTCGGCGACCCCGGAGACCAGGTCCGCCATGCGCGAGGGCTCGACGCTTCCGGTCGAGATGTAGTCGAGGAAGAACAACGGCTCGGCGCCCTGGCAGACCAGGTCGTCGACGCACATGGCCACCAGGTCGATACCGACCGTGTCGTAGCGCCCGACGGCCTCGGCCACTGCCGCCTTCGTCCCCACCCCGTCGGTGCCGGACACCAGTACCGGCTGGCGGTAGCGGGAGGTGTCGAGGGCGAACAGCCCGCCGAAGTCACCCAGCCCGCCGAGCACCTCGGGGCGGCGGGTGGACGCCACCATGGGCTTGATCAGGTCGACGGCCCGCTCGCCGGCGTCGATGTCGACCCCGGCCGCCGCGTAGGTGGCGGGGACATCGGAGGACCGATCGGTCACGCCGTGGGCGAGCCGGCGGCCGCCGTCACGGCGGGCCGCTCGGTGATGTCCACCTTCACCCCGACCGGGACCGGGTAGGTGCCGGTCAGGCAGGCGTCACAGAACCCGGCGCCGGGGGCGTCGATGGCCTCGACCAGGTGCGCCAGGCTCAGGTACTCGAGCGAGTCCACATCCAGGAACTCGGTGATCTCCTCGGGCGTCTTGACGGCCGCCAGGAGCTCGGACCGGTCAGGGGTGTCGATCCCGTAGAAGCAGGGCCACCGGAAGGGCGGCGACGAGATCCGCAGGTGGATCTCGGTGGCCCCCGCCTCGCGGAGCATCTTGACCATGGCCCGGGTGGTGGTGCCGCGTACGATCGAGTCGTCGACGACGACAACCCGCTTGCCGGCGATGTTCTCCCGGAGGGGGTTGAGCTTGCGGCGCACGCCGTTGGCCCGCTCGGCCTGGGTGGGGGCGATGAAGGTGCGACCGATGTACCGGTTCTTCACCAGGCCCTGGCCATAGGGGATGCCCGAGCCGAGGGCGTAGCCCTCCGCCGCCGGCACGCCGGAGTCGGGCACGCCCATCACGAGGTCGGCCTGCACCGGACGCTGGGTCGCCAGCAGCTGGCCCATGCGGCGGCGTGCACCGTGGACCTCGTTGCCGTAGAGGGTGGTGTCGGGACGGGCGAAGTAGACGAACTCGAAGATGCAGAGGCGGGGGTCGAGCCGCTCCTCGGGGAAGGGGCGCTCGGAGCGCACCTCCTTGCCGTCGATGACCACCATCTCTCCCGGCTCCAGCTCACGGATGAACGTGGCGCCGATGACGTCGAGTGCCGGTGACTCCGACGCCAGTACCCACCCCTGCTCGTACTCGTCGGTGGCGTCCAGGCGGCCGAGGCAGAGAGGGCGGAACCCGTTGGGGTCGCGCACCCCGATGACCCGGTCGGCATCCATGAGCACGAACGAGAACGCACCCTCCACCTTGGGTAGGACCTCCATCAGGGCCCGCTCGAGGTCGCCGGCGTGCTCCGAACGGGGGCGCTCGGGCAGGTCCGGGGGGAACGCCTGGGCCAGGAGCTCGGCCACCAGGTCGCTGTCGGAGGAGACCAGGCCGGGCAGCATGTTGGCCTGCTCGGCCAGGGCGTCGGTATTGGTCAGGTTGCCGTTGTGGGCAAGGCCGAAGCCGGCGCGACCCACCCCGCGGAACACGGGCTGCGCGTTCATCCAGTCACTCGAGCCGGCCGTGGAGTAGCGGGTGTGGCCGATGGCCAGGTGCCCACGCAGGCCCGACAGCTTGCGCTCGTCGAACACGGTGGTGACGAGGCCCATGTCCTTCATCACGGTGATGAGGTCCCCATCGCTGACAGCCATGCCGGCCGATTCCTGGCCACGGTGCTGCAGGGCGTAGAGGCCGTCGAAGGTCAGGTGTGCCACAGATCGCCCCGGGGCATAGACCCCGAAGACACCGCACGCTTCCTTGGCCTCCATCATCGGTTCGTCACCGCACACACCGGGGGTCGTCGGACGGGTTGCTCGAGATCGTGCCCTGGAGCTCGGCCACCACGCAATTCACTCTAGTGCCATCTGCCCGAGGTCCGCCCACCCGCGAGGGTGCCCGCCGGCAGCAGCCGGGGTTCCGGGGCGCTCCCGGGCCGCCGTCGTGACCGACCGGTAGCGTCGGCCGGATGATCGACCTCCACACCCACTCGACCGTCTCGGACGGCAGTGAGGAGCCCGAGCGGATCGTCGAACTCGCCCACGAGGTCGGGTGCAGCGCCGTCGCCCTGACCGACCACGACTCGCTCGCCGGGTTGGCACGGGCCCGCGCCCGCGCGGACGAGCTGGGGATCCGCCTGGTACCCGGGTGCGAGGTGTCCTGCGTGCCGGTGGCCACCGGGGGCGTCCACGTCCTCGTCTACTTCGTGGACGACTCGGCCAGCCCCCTGGGGCTCGAGCTCGACCGGCTGCGGGACGACCGGCGGGTCCGCAACCTCGCCCTCGTCGAGCGGCTCAACGAGCTCGGGGTGCCGGTCACCTTCGCCCAGGTGGCCGCCCACGCCGGCTCCGACGCCGGCGTCGGTCGGCCCCACTTCGCCCAGGCCATGGTCGAACTCGGCGCGGTGGGCTCCGTGGAGGAGGCCTTCGCCCGCTACCTGTCCAACGGCGGCCTCGCCTACGTCCCCAAGGGCCGACTGACGGTGGCTGACGTCTGCCGGTCGGCACGCGACTCGGGAGGGGTGGCGGTCCTGGCCCACCCGACGACCATCGGTCTCGAGGGCGACGCACTGGCCGGCGCCGTCCGGGGCATGGCCGAAGCGGGGCTCGGCGGCCTCGAGGCCGTCTACGGCAGGTACTCCCCACAGACCCGTACCGACCTGGGCAACCTGGCTCGCCGGTTCGGTCTGGTACCGACCGGGGGTTCCGACTTCCACGGGGCCACCAAGCCCGACCTCTTCGTGGGCACCGGCACGGGCGACCTCAAGGTGCCCGACCGCGTGCTCGACCAGCTCGAGGCCGTCCGGCCGACGGGCTGAGCCCGGACTCCGGTCAGTTGGTGACCGGGGCGAGGTCGTCGAGGAGATCGGGCAGTCGGCCCCGCCAGACGGCGGTGGCCTCGGCGACGGCGACGTCGACCAGGTCGTCGATGACGATGCGGTCGCCGCCGGCGGAGCCCAGCACCCGGAAGCCCACGCCGGCGTCGGTGGCCCGGGAGAGGAGCGAGTGGGAGTCGGTGGTGCACACGATGACCCGAGACGGGGCCTCCGTGAAGAGCTCGTGGTGGTCGGCCACGCCCGACACCCGGACACCGACACCGGACCGGACCGCCAGTTCGGCCAGCGCGACCCCGAGGCCTCCCCCGGACACGTCGTGGATCCCCTGGACGATGGCCCGGCCGCCGGCCACGCCTTCGGCCACGAGGCCAGCGACGAAGTCCACCAGGCGACCGTGCCCGGCCAGGTCCAGCGGGGGCAGGGTGCCGTTGCGATGGTGGCGCAGCTGCACGGCCCAGCGCGACCCCGCGAGGGACGGCGGGGTGCGGTGGGCACCGGCGTGCCCGACGCTGGCGTCCAACAGCACGAGCGTCCCGCCGTCGACCAGGGTCACCCCGGGCGGGCGGGCGGCGAGATGGTCGATGAGCCCGAGGGCACCGATGACCGGCGTGGGGTCGATGTCCTGACCGAAGCTCTCGTTGTAGAGGCTGACGTTGCCGCCGATCACCGGGATCCCGAGGGCCAGACAGGCCTCCGCCATCCCGTCGATGGCCTCCGACAGCTGCCACATGACCTCGGGGTGCTCGGGGTTGCCGAAGTTGCAGCAGTTCACGACGGCCTTGGGCGTCGCGCCCGAGCAGGCCAGGTTGAGCGCGGCCTCGGCCACAGTGGCCGCGGTACCGGCACGCGGGTCGAGCGAGCACCAGGTCGGGTTGGAGTCGGTCGTGAGCGCCAGGCCCCGCTCCGAGGCGGGCAGGCCGGGTGCGGCCAACCGGAGCACGGCGCTGTCCCCGCCCGGGCCCTCCACCGTGTTGAGGAACAGCTGGTGGTCGTACTGCCGGTAGACCCACGTCGGATCGGCCAACATGGCCAGCACGTCGTGGCCGCAGTCGGTCGGGGCGGGCAGCGCGCCGGGGTCGTCGGCCAGGCGGGCGTCCTGGTCGGCCGGCCGTGCGAGTGGTCGGCGGTAGAGCGGGGCGTCCTCGCTGAGGGCCACGGCCGGCACGTCTCCCAGCACGGGACCGTCGAAGCCGTCGAGGATGCGCAGCCGGCCGGGTCCGTCGGCGGGAGCCTCCGTCACCTTGCCGACCACGGCGGCCCGCACCTCCCACTTGGCACAGACCTCCTGAACGCGCTCGAGGTCCTCGGGGGTCACGATGGCCAGCATGCGCTCCTGGCTCTCGGAGGTCATCACCTCGTAATCGACCATTCCGGGCTCGCGACGGGGCACCGCGGACACGTCCACGTCCATGCCGACACCGCCGCGGGCCGCCGTCTCGCTGGTGGCGCAGACGAGGCCGGCGCCGCCCAGGTCCTGGATCCCCACGACCAGCTTGGCGTCGAGGAGCTCCAGGCAGGCCTCGATCAGCCGCTTCTCCTCGTAGGGGTCGCCGACCTGCACGCTCGGGCGCTTGGCCGCCTCCTCCGCCTCGTCGCCCCCACCGAACCCCGCCGAGGCCAACACGCTGACCCCGCCGATACCGTCGCGGCCGGTGGACGAGCCCAACAGGACGGCGAGGTTGCCCGGGCCCGATGCCTGGCCGAGCACGAGGCGCTCGGTCGGCAAGACGCCCATGCACAGCACGTTCACCAACGGGTTCTGGCTGTAGCAGGGATTGAAGGTGAGCTCGCCCCCGATGGTCGGAACGCCGACCGAGTTGCCGTAGCCGGAGATCCCGGCCACGACGCCCTCGATCAGCCACTGCTGCTTGGCCTCGGTCGGGTCGCCGAAGAAGAGGGGGTCCATCACGGCGATCGGGCGGGCGCCCATGGTGAAGATGTCACGCAGGATGCCGCCCACCCCTGTGGCCGCCCCCTGGTAGGGCTCGATGGCCGACGGGTGGTTGTGCGACTCGATCCGGATGGCCACGGCGATGCCGTCGCCCGCGTCGATGACCCCCGCGTTCTCGCCCGGCCCCACCAGCACGTGCGGGCCTTCGGTCGGGAGCCGGCGGAGGTGGATCCGCGACGACTTGTAGGAGCAGTGCTCGCTCCACATGACCGCGAACAGAGCCAGCTCCAGATGGTTCGGCGATCGACCGAGAATCCCCTCCACTTCGTCGCGCTCGGCATCGGTCAGCCCCAGGGCGCGGTGCAGCGGTACTCCCGATCCGTCCACCACGTCGGCCTGTCCGTCTCCACTCGGGTCCATGCGCCGAGGTTACCTGCCCGCCGACCGCCCCCTGCTGCCCGGGAGCGACGTCGGACGGCTCCACTCAGGGCGGTCGCTCACTCGGGGTTGTCAAGGGTCTGCTCCCCTCGCATTTGCGGCATTCCGTGAGCCGTCGTTCCCCCCTCCCGACGCACAACCCCCGGTGCATAGTGGCGCCGTCACCACGGGATTCCTCCGCTGGTGTACCACGCCGGCAACGGGAGGTTGCATGATGTCGCTCCGGAGGAACGACTGTTCAGCAACCAATCATGTCCCGGTATCCGCGATGTGGCACTACGATGCTTACTACCATTACGGATGTTGTACTGTTGCCATTTGTCATAAATACTCGACTCAGGAACCGTGAGAACATGTCAGCTGCTACCCCCACAAAAGCCCGCAAGAAGACCCCCATGTCGACCGAGCACAAGGCGGCGCTGGCCAAGGGTCGCGAGGAGGGCCGGATCGTCCGGCAGTACCTCGAGGCGCTCGAGTCGACGAAGCCCCGGCGCGGTCGCAAGCGCACCCCGGACTCCATCCGCAAGCGGCTGGCCACGATCGAGGCCGCCCTGCCGGAGTCGGAGCCACTGAACCGGCTCCACCTGGTGGAGGAGAAGCAGCGTCTCGAGGCCGAGTTGGCCCACAGTGACGACGTCGTGGATCTCGCCGCCCTCGAGAAGAGCTTCATCAAGGTCGCCCGCCAGTACGGCGAGCGGAAGGGCATCTCGTACTCGGCGTGGCGGACCGTCGGGGTGAGCGCCTCGGTGCTCCAGCAGGCCAAGATCCCGCGCTCGCGGGGCTGAGTTCCCTCGCGGCGCGGCGCCATGGCGACGAACCGGATCTTCGGCTGGAAGCTCCGAGGCGTCGCCACCGCCGTCCTCGAGGACCGGTACGCACACTCGCCTCCGCTCGGGACAGCCCGCAACACCCGCCGTGCGGCCTGAGGCCATGAGCTGCCCGGTCTGCCGCCGACCGGGTCGGCCGATGCTCAGCCGACCGGCGCGGGCGTGGCGGCCGTGCGCAACAGTGCCTGCAGCAGCACGATGCCGTCCTCCGACCCGAGCAGGGGGTCCGAGGCCCGCTCCGGGTGAGGCATGAGCCCCACCACGTTCCGCCCGGCGTTGCACACCCCGGCGATGTCGTCGACCGACCCGTTCGGGTTGTCGACGTAGCGCAGCACGATCCGGCCCTCGTCCCGCAGCTCGGCCAAGGTGGCCGCGTCGCAGGTGTAGTTGCCCTCGAAGTGGTTGATCGGGATGGCGAGCTCGGTGCCGACGGGCACGCCGGCCGTCAGCGCGGTGTCATCGCGTTCGACCCGGAGGGTCGTCGTCGCGCAGACGAAGCGGAGTCCACGGTTCTTCTGCAGGGCACCCGGCAGCAGGCCCGCCTCGGTCAGTACCTGGAAGCCGTTGCAGATCCCCACCACGGGTCCGCCCTCGGAGGCGAAGGCCGCGACGGCGTCCATGACCGGCGAGAACCGGGCGATGGCGCCCGGCCGCAGGTAGTCGCCGTGGGCGAAGCCGCCCGGCAGGATGAGCGCGTCGTAGCCGGACGCGGATGTTGCGCCGTGCCACAGCAGCTCCGCCGTGCCGCCCAACCGCTCCACGGCGTGGAGCGCGTCGTACTCGCAGTTGGTTCCCGGAAAGAGGACGACCCCGACCCTGGGGGCCATCAGGCGGCAGTCCCGGCGGGTCGCACCGTCACCTGGGACTCCTCGATGACCGGATTGGCGAGCAGTCGGTCCGCCACCACGCTGGCCTGCGCCAGGGCATCCGACTCGTCGGTGGCGGCCAGGTCGAACCGGAACGACTTGCCGGCCCGCACCGCCGTGACCCCCTCGAGGCCCAGCGCGGGCAGGGCCCGTTCGATCGTCGCCCCCTGGGGATCGGCGATGCCGTCGCGCAGGAGGACCTCGACCTGCACCGAGAACTGTCGGGTGTCGGCCATGTCAGGCACCGTACCAGTCGGTCAGTGACCGCCCGCAGACCCGCTCGTAGGCCGAAACGTACCGGGTGGAGGTGGCCTCCACGATCTCCGGGGGCAGCGCGGGCGGAGGCGCCTGCTTGTCCCACGGCTGGGCCTCGAGCCAGTCCCGGAGGGGCTGCTTGTCGAACGAGGGTGGGTTGGTGCCCGGCGCGCAGTCGTCGGCAGGCCAGAAGCGGGACGAGTCCGGCGTGAGCACCTCGTCGCACAGCGACAGCTTGCCGTCGATGTACCCGAGCTCGAACTTGGTGTCGCAGATCACGATGCCCTGCTCCTCGGCCCGGGCCGCCGCCCGCGAATAGGCCGCCAGGCACAGTTCCGACGCGGCCTCTGCGGCCTCCCGGCCGACGATGTCGATCGCCTCGGCCATGCCGATGTTGAGGTCGTGCCCTTCGGTGGCCTTGGTGGAGGGGGTGAAGATGGGCTCGGGCAGCGCCTGGGCATGGAGCAGGCCGGCCGGCATCGCCATGCCGTGGACCGTGCCGTCGCGCTGGTACTCCCTGTAGGCCGAACCGGCAAGGTAGCCGCGCACGATGCACTCGATGTCGAGCATCTCGGCACGATGAACCAACATCGTCCGGCCGGCCAGGTAGCCGGGGCCACCCGGCAGCTCCGCCGCTCCCTCGGGGAAGTCGTCGGTGTCCGCGCTGATCAGATGGTTGGGGGCCAGGTCGGCGAGCTCCTCGAGCCACGCCGCCGTCATGGCCGTGAGTACCCGGCCCTTGTCCGGGATCGGCTCCTCCATGATCACGTCGAAGGCGGAGATGCGGTCCGACGCCACCATCAGGAGCCGGTTGTCGCCGGCGTCGTACAGTTCGCGGACCTTCCCGGACGAGATCAGTGGCAGTGGCGACTGGGTCATGGGGCGAGCTCCTCCAGGGCATCGGTGAATCGGTGGACATGGCGCAGAGTGCGGGACAGGTCGAAGGCGGCGTCGAGGTCCTCGGGCGCGAGCGTCACCTCGGGATCGGCGTCGAGGACGGCGCGGAAGCTGCGGCTCTCCTCCCATGCGGTCCGGGCGTCGCGTTGGACGATCCGGTAGGCGGCGTCCCGACTGAGGCCGCCGCTGACCAGGGCGAGCAGCACCGACTGGCTGAAGACCAGGCCGTGGCTGCCCTCGGTCAGCGTGGCCAGCGCCCGCTCGGGGTGGAGGACCAGTCCCCGCACCAGTCCCGTCGTCTTCTGCAGCATGTACAGCGTGAGCATGCTGGCGTCGGGCAGCACGACCCGTTCGACCGAGCTGTGGGAGATGTCCCGCTCGTGCCAGAGAGCGACGTCCTCGAGCCCGGCCGACAGGTAGCCGCGCAGCACACGGGCCAGACCGCAGAGCCGCTCGGACAGGATCGGATTTCTCTTGTGGGGCATGGCCGAACTGCCCTTCTGGCCCGGCTTGAACGGCTCCTCCACCTCGCCCAGTTCGCTACGGGCCAAGTGGCGGATCTCGGTGGCGATCTGCTCGATCGTGGCGCCCACCGAGGCGCAGGCCCACAGGAACTCCGCGTGCCGGTCGCGGGCGACCACCTGGGTGGCAGGCACCGGCACGAGGCCGAGCGCCGAGCACACGTGCGCCTCGACCCGGGGGTCGATGTTGGAGAACGTGCCGACGGCGCCCGACATCTTCCCCACGGCCACCCGTTGGCGGGCGGCCCGCAGTCGCTGCACGTCGCGGTCGGCTTGGAGGGCCCAGAGGGCGAACTTGGCGCCGAAGGTCGTGGGCTCGGCGTGCATGCCGTGGGTCCGCCCCGTGACCGGCACGTCGATCGACTCCAGCGCCCGTGACTTGCACGCGCCGACCAGTTCGGTGCCGGCCTCGATCAGCAGGTCGGCGGCCCGCGTGAGCGTGGCGCACAGTGCGGTGTCGACCACGTCGGACGACGTCAGGCCGTAGTGGATCCATGATCCCTGGGGCTGCCCGATGGCCTCCTGGACCACGTCGACGAATGCCGCCACGTCGTGGTCGGTCACCCGCTCCCGCTCGGCCACGGCGTCGACGAACGCCGCATCGACCTCGGGGGCGTGGGCATGGCAGTACTCGGCGGCGTCCGCGGGCACGTCACCGACCTCCACCCAGCCGTCGGTGGCGAGCAGCTCGACCCGGAGCCACATGGCGAACCGGGCCTCGTCGGAGAAGAGTGCAGCCATCTCCTTCGGGGCGTAACGGGGGATCATCGGGCAGCCTCTACTTTCACGTCGGTCGGGAGGGCGGCGGCCTCGTCGGCAGCCAGCCGGGCGATGTCGGAGCGGTACTGCATGCCGGGCCAGGAGATGACGGCCACCCCGGCGAAGGCCCGGTCGCGGGCCTCTTTCAGCGTCCCGCCCAGGGCGGTCACCCCGAGGACTCGCCCACCGGCGGTCACCACGCCGTCTGCGTCCGCACCGACCGCCGTGCCCGCATGGAAGACGGTCACGCCGGGAAGGTCCCCGGCCGCCTCGAGTCCGACGATCGGGTCGCCCGTCCGCGGGGACTCCGGATAGCCCTCGGAGGCGAGGACCACACAGACGGCCGGGTCGGGGGCGAAGCGCGGCGTGGTGACGAGCGCGCCTGCCGCCACCTCGGCCAGCAGTGCCGCGAGATCGCCCTCGTACCGGGGGAGGACGACCTGGGTCTCCGGGTCGCCGAAGCGGACGTTGAACTCGAGGACCTTCGGGCCCGACGGCGTCAGCATCAGGCCTGCGTAGAGGACGCCGCGGTAGTCGATGCCGCGGGCGCAGAGGGCCTCGACCAGCGGTGCCACCGCCTCGGCCACCAGCTCGTCCACCAGGGCGTCGTCGACGGACGGCACCGGCGAGTAGGCGCCCATCCCCCCGGTGTTCGGCCCACCGCCGTCGTCGTCCCGGCGCTTGAAGTCCTGGGCCGGGGCGAGTGGTGCCAGCCGGCGGCCGTCGCACAGCACCAGCAGCGAGCACTCCGGTCCGGTCAGGCCCTCCTCGATGACCACCTGCTGCCCGGCCTCGCCGAAGCTGTCACCCGACAGCTTGGCGGCGACGTCAGCCTCGGCCTCGGCCAGCGTGTCGGTGACCAGCACGCCCTTGCCGGCCGCCAGACCGTCGGTCTTGACCACCCACGGACCGTCGAGTGAGCGCAGGAACTCGACGGCCGGCCCCACCTCGGTGAACACCCCGAACCGGGCCGTCGGCACCCCTGCCTCGGCGAGCAGTTCTTTCATGAACGCCTTGGAGCCCTCGATGCGTGCACCGTCGGCTCCGGGCCCGAAGACCAGCTTGCCCTGGGCCCGCAGCCGGTCGGCCAGGCCGTCGACCAGCGGCACCTCGGGGCCGATGACGAAGAGGTCGGCGTCGAGGTCCTCGGCGGAGGTCGAGGTGCTGGTCAGCGAGTGACCCTCCGGCGAGCGTCCGGTGATCCCGGGGTTGCCGGGCGTGACGACCACATCGGCGGTGCGGGCCAGTACCGCGGCGAGTGCGTGCTCACGCCCGCCCGAGCCGACGACGCAGACCGTGCGTACCGGTCCCGGTGTCGCAGCCGAGGAGGACCCCTCGCTCATGCGGCAAAGCGCACGAACTGCTCACGACCCGGTCCCACCCCTACGAGTCGTACCGGCACGCCGATCTGCTCGGCCAGGAAGTGCACGTAGTCACGGGCGGCCTGCGGCAGGTCACCGATCTCGGTGGCCGCGGAGATGTCCGTCTTCCACCCCGGCAGCTCCTCGTAGATAGGCGTGACCTGGTGGAACACCGACTGGTGGTACGGCGGATGCGTGAAGCGCTCGCCGTTCGCCTCGTAGGCCACGCAGACCTTCACGGTGTCGAAGCTGTCGAGCACGTCGAGCTTGGTGAGTGCCACCTCGGAGAGGGAGTTGAGGCGGACGGCCTGGCGCATCATGACGGCGTCGAACCAACCCGGCCGGCGGCGGCGGCCGGTGTTGACCCCGTACTCGTGGCCTCGGTCGACAAGGGTGTCGCCGATCTCGTCGGTCAGCTCGGTGGGGAACGGACCGCTGCCCACCCGTGTCACGTAGGCCTTGGCGATGCCGATGACCGCGTCGATGTACCGCGGGCCCACGCCGGCACCGGTGCAGGCCCCGCCTGCCACCGGGTTGGACGAGGTGACGAACGGGTACGTGCCGTGGTCGAGGTCGAGGAAGGTGGCCTGGGCACCCTCGAGCAGGACGTTGGCGCCCCGCTCGAGCGACTCGTGGACCAGACCCACCGTGTCGGCCACCATCGGGGCGATCCGGGGAGCGAGCTGGTCGAGGTAGAGGCCGCAGATGTCGTCGGCCGACAGGGGCAGCCGGTTGTAGACCTTGGCGAGTACCTGGTTCTTCTCCTTCAGGACCACATCCAGCTTCTGGCGGAAGATCTTCGGGTCGAGCAGGTCCTGGACCCGGAGGCCCACGCGCGACGACTTGTCGGCGTAGGCGGGGCCGATGCCGCGCTTGGTGGTGCCGAGCTTGTTCTTGCCCAGGTACCGCTCGGCCAGCTGATCGAGCTCGTGGTGGTACGGCATGATCAGGTGGGCATTGCCGCTGACCAGCAGTTTCGAGGTGTCGATGCCCTTGGACTCGAGGACGTCCACCTCGGCGAGTAGCACCGTCGGGTCGACCACGACGCCGTTGCCGATCACCGGGGTGATGTGGGGATAGAGGATCCCGCTGGGCACCAGTTGGAGAGCGAAGGTCTCGCCGTCGACCACGATCGTGTGCCCGGCGTTGTGGCCGCCCTGGTAGCGGACGACCACCTCCATCTCCTTGGCGAGGAGGTCGGTGAGCTTGCCCTTGCCCTCATCACCCCACTGGGTCCCGACGACGACGGTTGCCGGCACGCGTCTCTCCTCCGTTGCGGATGCGGATTACGCACCAGTGTACCCCGGTGGCCGGGGGCCTTCCGAGGGGTGCCCCCGGGACGGGAGCCTTCCGACGCGTTCTTCCACCGGACGTCCCTCCCCTGCAGGGGCGACCCGCCGACCCCTCGGCTACAGCTGGACGCCCGACGTGCCGAATTCCCTGATGAGGCCCTGCCCGGCCCCCGGTCCCCCTCGGAGACCGCGCCGGGACGGGGCACGACGACGATCGACCGGAACGGACGCATGGACCATCGAGGACGACCCCACGGGCACGCCCGACGAGCAGCTGCACTGGCCGCCGTGCTCGTGGCCGCCGCATGCCTCGCCGCCTGTGGTAGCAGCGGCTCTTCGGCGACGACCACGACCGGGACCTCGGCCTGGACGGTCTCCCGGACGGAGCCCGCCTCGGTGGGCAGCGCCAACGCCGGCTTCTACGGCGTCTCATGCCCGACACCCTCGTTCTGCGCCGCCGTCGACGGGACGGGCAACGCCGTGCTCTGGAACGGGACCCGATGGACACCTCCCGAGCCGGCCGCGCCGGGAGGCACCCTCAACTCGGTGTCGTGCACCTCGTCGACGTTCTGCGTCGCACTCAACGGTCAGCTCGCCGTGGTCTTCAACGGCAGCACGTGGACGACGGCAGCCGCGGTCGGCCCGGCGCCAACGGGCCCGACCGGCGGCCAGTACCAGGTGTCGTGCACGTCGCCCGCGTTCTGCGCCTCCGTCAACACGGCCGGTGTGGCCACCATCTTCGACGGCACCACCTGGGGTCACGACGCCGAGGTCGACGACGGCACCGCCGACAAGCCGGTGCAGAACGTCTCGTGCGCCTCGCCCACCTTCTGCGTGGTCGTGTCGGCGACCGGCAACATCGCCACCTTCGACGGTCAGACGTGGACCCGGCAGGCGTCGCCGGGTCAGTCACTACTCCACTCGGTGTCGTGCCCCACGGCGAAGTTCTGCATGGCCGTGGACCTGACGGGCCACGCGATCCTCTGGAACGGGTCGTCGTGGTCCCCCGCACAACCCATGCCGGATTCGGCCACGCTCACGTTCTCGGTCTCGTGCCCCACGGCCAGCCGGTGCCTCGTCGCCCGGTCGGACGGGTCGGTGTCGGTCTGGCGGTCGGGCACCTGGTCGGCACCGCAGCCGGTCCTGCAGGACGGCACGGTGGCCGCCGCCGCCGTCAGCTGTGCCTCGGCCTTGTTCTGCGCGGTCGCCGACACGGCCGGATCGGCCGCCACCACCCGGACCTGAGCCGGACGGCCCGGGCGGCCGACCCGTCCGGCCCACGCTCACAGCAGGACGATCGCCCCGTCCCTGTCGTCGACGACGACCGTCGACCCCTCGAGGTAGCGACCCTCGAGCAGGGCGAGGGCCAGCGGGTCCTCGACCTGGCGTTGGATCACCCGCCGCAGCGGTCGGGCGCCGAAGTCGGGGTCGAACCCGTTGTGGGCCAACAGCTGTTCCGCAGCCGGGGTGACCTGGAGTGACAGGCGACGCTCGGCCAACCGACTGCGCAGCCCCTGGAACTGGATGGACACGATCCGGTTGAGGTCGGCCTCTGTCAGATTGTGGAAGCGGACGATCTCGTCGATCCGGTTGACGAACTCGGGCTTGAAGTACTCGACCGGCTCCCCCGGGATGTTCGACGTCATGATCAGCACGGTGTTCGTGAAGTCGACCGTTCGACCCTGGCCGTCGGTCAGGCGTCCGTCCTCCAGGACCTGGAGGAGCGTATTGAAGACGTCGGGGTGCGCCTTCTCCAGTTCGTCGAGCAGCACCACGGCGTAGGGCCGGCGACGGACGGCCTCGGTGAGCTGCCCACCTTCCTCGTAGCCCACGTAGCCGGGGGGTGCACCGACGAGTCGGGCCACGGAGTGCCGCTCCATGTACTCGCTCATGTCGATGCGGACCATGGCCCGGGCATCGTCGAACAGGAACTCGGCCAGGGCACGGGCGAGTTCGGTCTTGCCCACGCCGGTCGGACCCATGAAGAGGAACGACCCGATCGGCCGGTCGGGGTTGGACAGCCCGGCACGGCTGCGGCGGATGGCGTTCGACACGGCCGACACGGCCTCGTCCTGCCCGACCACCCGGGCGTGCAGGGCGTCCTCCATGCGCACGAGCTTCTCCACCTCGCCCTCGAGCAGCCGGCTCACGGGCACGCCCGTCGAGCGGCTGACCACCTCGGCAACGTCCTCGGCGTCGACCTCCTCCTTGAGGAAGCGCTGGTCCCGCTGCAGGTCGTCGAGGGCGGCCGTGGCCCCTTCGACCTGGCGCTCGAGGTCGGGCACCACGCCGTAGGTGATCTCCGAGGCGGCGGCCAGGTCGCCCTCGCGCCCGAGCCGCTCGGCATCGGAGCGCGCCTGCTCGAGCTGGGTCTTGAGCGACTGGATGGTGCCGATGGCCTCCTTCTCGGCCTGCCAGTGCGCGGTCATGGCCGACGACTCCTCGGTCAGGTTGGCCATCTCCTCGTCCAGCTTGGCGAGCCGGTCGGCCGACGCCGGGTCGGTCTCCTTGGCCAGGGCCATGCGCTCGATCTCGAGCTGGCGCAGCCGGCGGGTGACGACATCGAGCTCGGTGGGCATCGAGTCGATTTCGATCCGCAGGCGGCTGGCCGCCTCGTCCATCAGGTCGATGGCCTTGTCGGGAAGGAACCGCCCGGTCACGTATCGGTCGGACAGCACGGCCGCGGCGACCAGCGCCGCGTCCTGGATGCGGACGCCGTGGTGGACCTCGTAGCGCTCCTTCAGGCCGCGCAGGATGGCGATGGTGTCGGGCACGGACGGCGGCGGCACGAACACCTGCTGGAACCGCCGCTCGAGTGCCGCGTCCTTCTCGATGTACTTCCGGTACTCGTCCAGGGTGGTGGCGCCGATGAGACGGAGCTCACCCCTGGCCAGCATCGGCTTGATCATGTTGCCGGCGTCCATCGCCCCCTCGGCCGCGCCGGCCCCCACGATCGTGTGGAGCTCGTCGATGAAGGTGATGACCTCACCCTCGGCGTCCACGATCTCCTTGAGGACAGCCTTCAGGCGCTCCTCGAACTCACCGCGGTACTTGGCACCGGCGATCATCGACCCCATGTCGAGGCTGATCACCCGCTTGCCCTGCAGGCCCTCGGGAACGTCGCCCTCCACGATGCGCTGCGCCAGTCCCTCGACGATGGCGGTCTTGCCCACGCCCGGCTCGCCGATCAGGACCGGGTTGTTCTTGGTGCGGCGTGACAACACCTGGATCACCCGCCGGACCTCCTCGTCCCGGCCGATGACCGGGTCCATCTTCCCCTGGCGGGCCAGGGCGGTCAGGTCCCGGCCGTACTTCTCGAGGGCCTGGAAGGTCTCCTCGGGGTTCTGCGACGTGACCCGGTGGCTGCCCCGCACGTCGCGCAGCGCCGTCAACAAGGCGTCGCGCTCGACGCCCAAGTGGTCGGCCAGTGCCAGCAGTACGTGCTCGACGGACAGGTACTCGTCGCCCATGTCGATGCGCTGGCGGTCAGCGGCCTCGAGGGTCTCACGCAGTGCGCGGTCGATGGTGGGCTCGGCCCCGCCGAAGGCCTGGGGGAGCCGGCTCAGCTGGTCACCGATGCGGGCCCGGACCACCGCGGGCTCCACGCCGACGCGGGCCAGGATGGGGGCGGCGATCCCGTCGGTCTGGTCGAGTACGGCGGCCAGCAGGTGGTCGGGGGTCACCTCGGCGTTCGAGGCGTCGCGGGCGCGCTCGACGGCGGCGGCCAGCGCCTCCTGGGTCTTCAGCGTCCAGCGTTCGGGGTTCAGGCTCATCGGGAGCCTCCGTTTCCGTGAGGGGGTCGTCGTGTCGTGCGGGTCGGGACTGGCAGCTGGGACAGCGGCACCAGGTCCCTGCGGTACTGGCGGTGGGTCACGGCCACCGCCTCGCGGGCGGCGGACCGGGTCGTCTCGAGTTCGCGCCGGAGTCGGGCGACCTCGTCCTGGAGCTCGAGCACGCGGCGGACGCCCTCCAGGTTGAGGCCCTCATTGGTGAGGTGCTGGATCTGACGCAGCCGATCGAGGTCCTGCTCCGAGAAGCGGCGGCTGCCACCCTGGGTCCGGCTCGGGTCGAGCAGGCCCTTGCGCTCGTAGACGCGCAACGTCTGGGGGTGCACCCCGGCGAGCTCGGCGGCGACCGAGATCACATAGACGGCGCGGTCGCGAAGTTCATCGGCCATCTCACACCCCCAGCGACGTGCGTGACGGCGGTTCGATGACCTTGGCCAGCTCCTCGACTGCCGCACGCTGCTCGTCGGTGAGCTCTGCCGGGACGGCGACCTCAACAGTCACCAGGAGGTCGCCGGTGGCCGACTTCTTGCCCCCGGGCACACCCCGGCCCTTGACCCGGAAGGTCCTGCCCGACGGCGTGCCGGCCGGCACGCGCAGGGTCACGGACGCATCGAGGGTCGGCACGGTGAGCGTGGTGCCGAGGGCGGCCTCGGCGAAGCCGACCGGGACGATCAGTGTGAGGTTGCGGCCCTTGCGCCCGAAGATGCTGTGGCGTCCGACGCGGGCGATCACGTAGAGGTCGCCGGCCGGGCCACCGCCCTTGCCCGCCGCACCGCGCCCCTTGACGCGGATCCGGGCACCGTCCTCGACGCCGGCGGGGAGGCGCACCTTGACCGAGCGGTTGCGGTGCTCGATCCCACTGCCCGAACAGGTCGGGCAGGGATGGGTCACGATGGTGCCCCGCCCACTGCACTGCGGGCAGATCTGGCTGAGGGAGAACATCCCCTGGTTGTCCTGCAGCGAACCGGTGCCGCCGCAGCGGTGGCACGTGTCGGGTCGGGTGCCGGGAGCGGACCCGGACCCCGAGCAGGTGTGGCACCGTGCGTCGGTCGTGACGTTGACCGAGGTGGTCACCCCGCGGATGGCGTCCTCGAAGGTGAGGTGCAGTTCGGTCTCGACGTCGGCACCGCGCTGGGGGCCGGCCTGACCACCACGGCGCCCGCGACCGAAGAGGCCACCGAACAGGTCGCCGAAGTCGCCGGCGTCCTCCACCCGGTAGTTGGCGCCGCCACCACCGAAGCCCCCACCACCGAAGCCACCCGGGAATCCCCCCGCCGCCGGTCCCATGGTGCGGACCTCGTCGTACTCCTTGCGCTTGTCGGCGTCACCCAGGACGTCGTAGGCCGCCGAGATCTCCTTGAAGAGCTCGTCGTCCCCGGGGTTGGTGTCCGGGTGGTGCTTCTTGGCCAGCTTCCTGTAGGCGCTGGTGATCTCCTTCGGCGTAGCCGTGCTCGGTACCCCGAGGGTCTTGTAGTAGTCCTTCTCGAACCATTCGCGTTGCGGCGCCACCGTGTCTCTTCTCTGTCTGCGCTTCCGTCTCGTCCGTGTTGTCGCGTCCTCCGAGGGCTCAGCCCTCGACCATCACCATGGCCGGTCGGACCACGGTGCCGTGCCAGCGGTAACCGGCCCGCATGACCTGGGCCACCCGTGGCTCACCCGACGCCGTGGCCTCGGTGCCCTCCGGCGCCGGCTGGTGCGCTACCGCCTCGTGGGCTGTCGGGTCGAACTCCTCGCCCTGCGGGTCGACGCGCTCCAGGCCCTCCTTCTCGAGGACCCCGTGCAGCAGCCCGGAGGCCGCCACCAGGGCCTTCGCCTCGTCCGTCCCGGCGTCGCCGACGTGGTCGGTCGCCAGGTCGAGCGCATCGAGCACAGGCAGGAGCTTCTCGACCAGCGACGCCGCGGCGCGGGACGACTGGTCGGACTGCTGCTTGCTGACTCGCTTCTTGTAGTTCTCGAATTCGGCCTGCAGCCTTCGCAGCGAGTCGAGGTACTCGTCCCGCTCAGCTTGCGCCACCTCGAGTGGGTCGGCCTCTGCGGCATCGGCCGCCGTGGCATCGCCTTCGTCGACTTCAGCTGGTGCATCGTCGTCGAGCACCTCGCCGTCGACGACGGCGTCATCGCCCTGCATGTCGTCGGGGTCGGGGACGGAGGCCGTACCGGCCCCCGTCCCGTCGCCGTCGCCACTATTGCGTGGCTCGTCTCCGAACGTCATCGGCGATCAGCCCTCGTTGTCGACGATCTCGGCGTCGACGACCTCGTCGTCGTTCGCCTCGTCGGCCGGCACCTCGCCACCGGGGGCCGCCGCGCTCTCCTTGGCGGCCTCCTCGTAGAGTCGCTGGCTGAACGACTGACTGGCGGTCAGGAGGGTCTCGGTCGAGGTCTTGATGGCCTCGACATCGGTGCCCGCCAGGGCCTCCTTGAGGCTGGTCAGCGCCGTCTCGACCTTCTCCTTCTCGTCACCCTCGAACTTCTCGCCCTGGTCCTTCAAGAGCTTCTCGGTCTGGTAGACGAGCGAGTCGGCGTTGTTGCGGACCTCGGCCTCCTCCTTGCGCTTGCGATCGTCCTCGGCGTGGGCCTCGGCGTCCTTCACCATGCGCTCGATGTCGTCCTTGGCCAGCGAGGACTGGCCGGTGATGGTCATCGACTGCTCCTTGCCGGTGGCCCGGTCCTTGGCCGACACGTGAACGATCCCGTTGGCGTCGATGTCGAACGTGACCTCGATCTGCGGAACACCGCGAGGGGCCGGCGGGAGGTCGACGAGCTGGAACTTGCCGAGCGTCTTGTTGTACATCGCCATCTCCCGCTCACCCTGGAGGACGTGGACCTCGACCGACGGCTGGTTGTCGTCGGCGGTGGTGAACACCTCGCTGCGCTTGGTGGGGATGGTGGTGTTGCGCTCGATGAGGCGGTGCATGACCGCGCCCTTCGTCTCGATGCCCAGCGACAGCGGGGTCACGTCGAGCAGCAGGACGTCCTTGACCTCACCCTTCAGCACGCCCGCCTGGACGGCGGCGCCGATGGCGACGACCTCGTCCGGATTGACGCCCTTGTGGGCCTCCTTGCCGGTCAGCGACTGGACCAGGTCCTGGACCGCGGGGATGCGGGTGGACCCGCCGACGAGGACCACATGGTCGATGTCGGACTTGGACAGGCCGGAGTCGGCGATGGCCTGGTCGAAGGGACCCTTGCACCGCTCGACCAGATCGGCGGTCAGCTCGTTGAACTGGGCCCGCGTCAGCTTGACGTCGAGGTGCTTGGGCCCCTCGGACGTGGCCGTAATGAACGGCAGGTTGATCTGGGTCTCCTGGACCGAGGACAGCTCGATCTTCGCCTTCTCGGCGGCCTCCTGCAGTCGCTGTGTGGCCATCTTGTCGGTGGACAGGTCGACACCTTCCGTGTCCTTGAACGACTTGACGAGCCAGTCGATGATCTTCTGGTCCCAGTCGTCGCCGCCGAGCTTGGAGTCACCGGAGGTGGACTTCACCTCGAAGACGCCGTCGCCGATGTCGAGCACAGACACGTCGAACGTGCCACCACCGAGGTCGAAGACGAGGACGGTCTGGTCGGCGCCCTCCTTGTCGAGCCCGTAGGCCAGTGCGGCCGCGGTGGGCTCGTTGATGATGCGGAGCACCTCGAGTCCGGCGATCGCACCGGCCTCCTTGGTGGCGGTGCGCTGGGCGTCGTCAAAGTAGGCCGGGACCGTGATCACGGCCTGGGTGACGGTGTCGCCCAGGAACGCCTCGGCGTCCCGCTTCAGCTTGCCCAGGATGCGGGCCGAGATCTCCTGGGGCGTGTAGTCCTTGCCGTCGATGTCGACGGTCCAGCCCGATCCCATGTGGCGCTTGACCGACCGGATGGTGCGGTCGGGGTTGGTGATGGCCTGCCGCTTGGCGACCTCGCCCACCAGCACCTCGCCGGACTTGGCGAAGCCCACCACCGAGGGGGTGGTCCGTCCGCCCTCGGCGTTGGGGATGACGACCGGCTCGCCGGCCTCCAGCACGGATACCACGGAGTTGGTGGTCCCGAGATCGATTCCTACGGCCTTGGCCATGGCTTGCTTCCTCCTACCCGACCCTCTGCGGACCGGGACTCGTGCTGCTTCTTCGCTGTCGTGTTGGCGGGTACTGCTCGACTCCTGCGACGCCCGGACCTGCCGGGCCCCGCACGCCCGGCGGTGGGATGCCTCCTGGAGTACCGGGCCTGCTCCTCCACGGACAATGATAGCAAACTTGAGTGCCTTTGCAATAGGTTTTCTGAACATCTCATATAGCACCTGGCGGAGCGGGGTCGGGATACGCTCGTCCCATGCCCCAATTGGTCCTCCTCCGCCACGGCCAGTCCCTCTGGAACGCCGAGAACCTGTTCACGGGGTGGTACGACGTGGACCTCACCGAGCGGGGGGAGGAGGAGGCCCGTGCGGCAGGCCGTCTCCTGGCGTCCGAACCCGGACTCGACCTGCGGGTGGTGCACACCTCGCTTCTCACCCGGGCCATACGCACCGCGCACCTCACCCTGGAGACGGCGGGCCGGGCGTGGCTCCCGGCCAGGCGCCACTGGCGGCTGAACGAGCGCCACTACGGGGCGCTGCAGGGCCTCGACAAGAAGGAGACCGCGGCCCGCCACGGCGACGCCCAGGTCAAGGAGTGGCGTCGCAGCTACGCCACCCCTCCACCGCCGGTCGAGCGCGGCGACGCCCACGACCCGGCCGGTGACCCCCGCTACCGCGACGTGCCGGCCGACGTCCTGCCGCTCACCGAGTGCCTGGCCGACGTGGTCGCCCGGGCCGTCCCCTACTGGGCCGACGCCATCGTCCCCGACCTGCTCGCCGAGGGGCCCCGGGGCGGGACTGTGCTGGTGGTGGCCCACGGGAACAGCCTCCGTGCCCTGCGCAAGCACATCGAGGGCATCGGTGACGACGCCATCGTGGATCTCGAGATCCCCACCGGCATCCCCTACCGCTACGTGCTGGCCGACGACCTCTCCGTCGCCTCCCACGGGTTCCTCGGCGACGCCGAGGCGGCGGCGGCGGCCGACGAGGTCCGCCACCAAGCCGGCTGACCCGACGGGGTCCCCGGGTCGTACCCGTTCCCGGGCACCACCAGGGGGTCGTCCGCTGCCGGGCAGCTGCGGTGCGGCCCATCCCGGGAGCCATCCCGCTACACGCCACACGCGACGAGCGGCCGGCCCGGAGGCCGACCGCTCGTACTGATCCGCCGCCGGAGGGGGGTTCCGACGGTTACTGCGCTGTCGGGAGGAGGGGGGCTTCCCCCGACAGGGTCCTGGGGCCCGGAGGCTCCGGGGTCCGGGCGCCTAGAGGGCGTCCGCTCCCCGCTCGCCGGTCCTGACCCGGATGAGCTCGTCGACCGGAAGGATCCACACCTTCCCGTCCCCGATCTTCCCGGTCCCGGCAGCGTCGACGATGGCATTGGCCACGTCGTCCACCTGGCCGTCGTCGACGACGACCTCGAGCCGGATCTTCGGCACGAACTCGACCTCGTACTCGGCCCCCCGGTAGACCTCGGTGTGTCCCCGTTGGCGCCCGAAACCCTGGGCCTCCGTCAGAGTCATCCCGTGGACCCCGAGGGCCTTGAGGGCTTCCTTGACCTCGTCGAGCTTGAACGGCTTGAGCACCGCCACGATGAGTTTCATTCTGCAATTCTCCTTGTCGTAACCGTAGGTGTCCTGTCTGCTGCCGGCGGTGCCGGTGCGGAGGGGGTCACCCGGGTTCCTCCTCGTAGTGTGCGGACTCCGCCGCCTTCTCCCTCGCGGCACTGGCCTCTCCGGCCATGGCGAAGGCGCCGACCCGCTCGCCGAGCGTCTCGGTCGGGAAGGCCTCCTCTCCGTGGATGGCCAGGTCGCCGACCTCGAGCACCTCGTCGCTGTAGCGGGCGCCACGCAGGACCAGACCGATCAGCTTCATGAGGATGAAGGTGACCAGTGCGGACCAGATGATCACCCACACGGCGGCTCGGAACTGTTCCCACAGCTGGTGGGCGGAGCCGGTGTAGATGAGGCCGCTGACGCTGAACGGCACGCAGGCCGTCGACGTCGGTGCGTAGGTCAGCGGCACCGAGGCCGGACCACAGGGGTACTGGATCATGCCCGGGTCGGCGAAGACGCCGAGCAGGAGGCCACCGAGGAGGCCGGCCATGCCGTGCGTGTAGATGACGCCGAGGGCGTCGTCCACCTTCGAGAAGGGGCGCACCTTGGAGAGGAAGTTCCAGGCGAACCACACGACGACGGTGCAGATGGCGCCGATGTAGATGGCACCCTGACCGTTGACCCAGCCTGCGCACGGCGTGATCCCGACCAGGCCGCAGATCATGCCGTTGACCCCACCGAGGAAGGTGGGCTTCTTCTCCTTGGAGAGCCAGGCGTCCAGTGCGACCCAGACGATCACACCGGTGGCGGTG
>PLRX01000072.1 GCA_003164095.1 Acidimicrobiaceae bacterium
TCGAGGAGCCGCCGTCACCGACTGCCGGGCCCTCCTCGTTGCCGAGGACGAGCTCTCGGCGCAGCTCCAGCACCACCGAGCGGTGACCTCGGCCATGATGCAGACGATGGGCGAAGGCACATCGCTTCTGGACACCTTGCACGCCAATCACCCCGACGAGATCCGTCCGCTCCTGACGTCCGCCATCCGGAATTTCGAACGCGCCCGACACCGGGCACGTCTGCGGTTGATCGCGGTCGCCATCGCCGAGGGCGCCAGCGACCAGGATGTCCGGCACCCCTGGAGTGTCAGCCACGAGATGGTCAGGCGTGCGAAGCGTGAGCTCACGGAGATCGACGATTTCGGAGGAAACCCGAGTCCGGACTGACGCCCCCCGGGGAGAGAAGGCGGCGGACGGGGAGTGGACGCGCATCCAGCCTCCTCTCCGCCTGACCAGAGACATGGATGGCGCCTGTGCCACAGGTGTTGCATGGACCTCCGTCAGGACGTCTTCGCCCGCTCCGCGATGCCGTCACCGGTGGCCATCACCGCCGGGCTCTTTGCAGCGGCCGAGGTGGTGCTCATCACCTTGGACGAACGCTGAGGGAGCGGCTCGACGCCGCGTATGTCGAACTCGCCCTGCCAGCCGTCGGCTGTGCACCGTCGTTGCCGGCACCGCTGGCGATTGCGGTCGCCGACCTCCATGCGTCGCTGACCGGGGGAGGGGACGTCGGTCACGACGACCTCCCGGTAACACTGCGCCGGTCGATCGCCTCGATATCCCCGGCCGAACTGCAGCGGACAGTGCTGTCGATCTGCACCATCGCCGACTTCCTCCAGCAGGCGCTCGATGACGAGCGGGTCCGGCACCGCAGCGCGCGCCCGACCTGCAGGCACTGTGGTGCCGCACCCCGCAGCTGAGTGTCCCTTCCACCGGAACCCTGCAGCCGGGCCCTCCGATCAGGTGGCGATCCCGGCGACGTTGCTGTACTCGAAGCCTCCGAGGCTGCCGAAGAAGGGTGCGTCACCGTAGGCGAAGACGCCGCCGTCGGACGCGACGAGCCAGTAGCCTGCGCCGTCCGACGTCGCGGCCATGCCCACGATGGGCTGGTTGAGCGGGATGGCGCCGGCGGACCCGTAGTAGCCTGCGTCGCCGAAGGAGAAGATGCCACCATCGGAGGCGACCATCCAGTAGCCCTTGCCGTCGTGGGAGGCAGTCATGCCCACGATGGGCTGGTTGAGCGGCTTGTCACCCATCGAGCCGTAGAATGCCGCGCCGCCGAAGGCAAAGATGCCGCCGTCGGAGGCGACCATCCGGTAGCCGCCACCGGGAGAGGGGGTCATCCCGACGATCGGGTCGTTGAGCGGCTTGCCGCCCATGGAACCGTGGAAGACGGCGTCGCCGAAGGCGAAGATACCGCCGTCGGAGGCGACCATCCAGTAGCCCTGGCCGTCGCCGGTGGCGGACATGCCCACGATCGGCTGGTTGAGCCTGGTGGCACCCATCGAGCCGTAGAACTTCGCGTCTCCGAAGGCGAACAGGCCGCCATCGGCTGCCACCAGCCAGTAGCCACGGCCGTCGGGGGTGGTGGCCATGCCGACGATCGGCTGGTTGAGCGGTGTGGCGATCAGTGAGCCGAGGTACGCCAGGTAGTTGTCGTTGCCGAACCCGTTGATTGAGCCGTCCGATCCGAACGTGTAGTAACCCTGGCCCACGGTGGTGGGGAGGATGTTGAACGCGATCGCTCCTTCGACGAGCGCCACCGGCGAATAGCAGAGGAACTGCACGGCGTACGTAGTGGCGGGGCCACCGACGGAGCGGGCGAGCTGGTTGACCGTGAAGGAGGCCTCGCCGCTGCCGGAGTCACCTTCGCAGCCTCCGCCGGGCCAGGTCACCTCGATGCTGGCCGAGTCCCCGAACGACGTGTACGACCGACCCAGGACGAACGTCTGGCCGACCGGCAGGGCGACCTGGACGTGATAGGTACCGTGGGCACCCGTCATCGAACCGCTCAGTACGTTGGCCGCGGTGGTGCCCCCGACTGCGGTCGGGCCGGAATCGAATGCAGGGGAGGGGACGACGATCGGTTCGTTGAAGCCGAAGTTGTCGACGATCGTCGCCACCCAGCCGTGGTCCAGCGGGACGACCCCGGCGCCGGTCGGGCTCGCCGCGGGCGCAGCAGCAGCTATCCCTCCTCCGACGGGTGCCATCAGGACGGACACGAGGGTCACGCCAGCCGCCAGGAGCACGCCGAGCTTGAATCGCATGGGACGACCGTAGCCCAGGGGGCACTTCTGCAATGGAGAGTTACTCCGGGTCGTGCCGGCGGATGTTCACGATGCAGTCGGAGTCGGGTGACCGGACAGTGTCCGGAATGGCAGGAGGGAGTCCGGACCGGTGGGTCGGAGTCCTCGATCCTTGCCGGAAGCTCTGATCAGGGGTGATCCGACGCGAGCGGAATCGCACGTCAGGTGACACAACTGCTTCAGGTGGACCTCACAATGGTCGAAAGTACATCACATGACCCCGGTGCCCGGAAGACCTTGACCGGTCCCCGTGAACTGAGCCACGTGGACCAGTCAATGGGGTCCGGTCACGTGTGGGACGCCTCGTGAGGGTCGATCCCGATGATCACTGTCATGAGTTCCTCCTTCGTGGTCGGGTAGGACCGCGAGGGCACTCCTGGTTCGGATCTTGTACTTGTTCCTCTTTCGAGCCACTCGCGGCAAGGACCGGACGGGAAGCTCTTCGGTAGAAAGCCAGTCGGCCGGAGCCGCCGGCAGGCACTTAGCGAGCTACCCCATCCGGACTTCTAAACGCTACGGACTGACCGCAGCATCTGCCATGAAGTCTCAACTAGTGGTCCGTCGCTGATATACA
>PLRX01000017.1 GCA_003164095.1 Acidimicrobiaceae bacterium
GGCACTGTTGCATCGAGCGCGACCTCGCTCGGCGCCGCGGGCCTCGCTCCCAGGCCATTGATGGACAAGGCTGTCGAGGTGATGCATCCCCGTCTCATCCCACCCATCCAGCCGCCCAGGTCGGCGTCCGCCGGATTCAGGTTTCCGCCCGAGGTCATTGTGATCGGAGTGCGTTGGCACCTGCGCTACGGACTCTCCTACCGGGATCTCAAGGGACTCTTCGCCGAGCGGGGTATCGATGTCGACCATGTGATCCTGTAGCGATGGGTCCAGAGGTTCACGCCGTTGCTGGTGGATGCGGCCCGGCCTCGTCGCCACAGCGTCGGTGGTCACTGGTTCGTCGATGAGACCTACGTGAAGCTCTCCGGGTCTTGGCGGTACGTCTACCGAGCAGTTGAGCACTACGGACTGGTCATCGACGTGTTCTCTGCCGGTGCGATCGCCTCCAACGGCGAGGCGGCTGAGATCACCACCGATCGAGCCCACGCCTTGGTCCGAGTCATTGCGGAACTCCTGCCGGCCGCACTTCACGGCACCACTCGATATGCCAACAATCGGGTCGAAGCTGACCACGGACGCCTGAAGGCCAGGCTTCGCTCCCTGCGGGGCCTCAGACCGGACCGCCAGCATGATCATCGAAGGCCATGCCTTCATCCAGAACCTGCAGCGAGGACACCACGGACTCGGGGTCGATGTACTTCCCGGAATGGCGATCGCCGCGGCCGTTGACGAGTTCGCGCTCGTGGCCTGAGGGGCGAGTCGCACCGGAGCTCGCCAGCCAAGCGTTCGACAATCCATCAATGCAACAGAGCCTGGGAAAGCATTCGGTGAGAATTGCCGGTCGTGGCCCTAACCTTCCGTTCCTGCTGCTCCGACGCGTCATCGACGCCGTTCGTGTCCACCGATTGGAGACCGCGGCCAAGGACGCAGGGATCAGCGTGCTCCGCCATCAGCTGGCCGTGCCGCACCGCCATGGTCCTCCTCCAGCCGCGGCGGGCCCAACAGTCGGCTGCCTCCCGGTTTGCGGTAGTACGACTCGGCGAATCAGAGCTCTTCCATAATCTGGTGCAGTTGTTGCGTGACGTTGTCATAGTTCATATCGCTATCAAACCGCACCGGCTGACCGATCCGAACTGTGACGGCACTATGGCGTTTGGGCCACTTGGCGTGCAGCGGCACCGTCCCGTACAGACCGAGGGTCTTGACCGGTACGACCGGGATCCCGAGATTGACGGCAAGCATGCCGATTCCCGATTTGAACGGCTGCAGAGCACCAGTCGTGCTCAGACGGCCCTCCGGCGCAAGAACGACACTCCAACCCTGATCAACCAATGTGCTGACGTACTCCAGACTTGGCATGTACGGCTCCGTGCGGGCCAGATCAAAGCCGGCGAAGCAAAGACGTATGACAAAGGCAAGCACCTTGTGCGTCCGCATCACATCGTCGGCAGCGGCAATCGCCAGACGTTTGCGGATGCGGCGTGGTAACGCTTGATACACGACAGGCCCATCGAAATCATCGCTGTGATTGAAGAAGTACAGCGTTGGGGTGTCGAGATCCTCCAGCTGGTCCCGTCCTTCGACACTCATCCTGACCCACGTCCCAACAATGGCCCCGATGACTACCTCGCGGATTCCGTCGCCGAGTAGCCGCACCCACCGTCGAAACGGCCAGGACGGACGCGGGGTGGGCCGCTCCGCCGGGCTGCCGGAGGTGACCAGCTCTCTCAGCCCTGCCACAGTCGTGGTCTGGGTGACATCCTCTTCCTCCACGGTGATGCCGAGCTGTTCCTCGATCAGGGCGACAACCGTCAGTCTCCGAAGCGAGTCGAGGCCGATGTCGGCGAGCCGGTCCGCGTCCTTGATCTGCTTGTTGGGCTCGGCCAGGCTCTGCCGGATGAGGTCGGCAATGGCATCCTGATTCGGCTCCTCAGCGTGCCCACCGACCCGGACATCATGTCGGACATCATTCGTCCATTCCTGCACCTTCGCACGATCGGCCTTTTGCAATCGGGTGAGTGGGAACGTTGCCTCCGGCCACCGCCGCCACCCACTTATGTGTTGGAATGACTCGACATCGGCATTGATCTCATCGATGGCCTGACCGATCTCGCGATCGGATCGATCGGAGATGACAACAGCTACGACTTCTTCACCGCCCGGGCGCTTGACCCCGACAACACAGACGGCGCTCAACGTGTGATGTCTGGCTGCGACAATCTCGATGTCTTCGGGGAACACCTTGAGACCGCTACTGAGCACGATGGCAAATTTGAGTCGTCCTTGAATGTAGAGCCAGCCGTTCTCCACATGGCCGGCGTCACCCGTCCTGAACCATCCGTCGTCGGTAAATGCTTCTTGAGTGGCTATGGGATCGTGCCAGTATTCGCGAAAGATGCTCGGTCCTCGGACCTGAATCTCACCGTCTTCCGCGATGCGCAGCTGTACGTTGTCGAGAGCACGCCCCGCCGAGTCGGCGCGGCGTCCATGCAAGGGATTCATCGTGAGGATCGGGGCTGTCTCCGTCAGACCGTATCCCTGAAGGATCCTGACACCCATACGCTCCCAAGCCGTTCCGACCTCGATCGGAATAGGAGCCCCACCGGTGATCACGAGGTCCAGATGACCTCCGAGCTGCGAGTGGACCTCCCTGAACAGTGCCCGGCGCAGCGAAAAGGGCACGACCTTTGCAAGCTCCGAGGCCGTTGCCAGAGTCTTGGCCTTGCCTTCCACTGCCGCAGCTTGTCGTATTCGTTCCAGCAAGAGGACAAGCAACTGCGGTACGGCCAGGATCGTCGTGATCTGATAGTCCTGCAAGGCGCGCCCAATGGCCAGTGGAGAGGCACTCGGCACATAGAAGATGCTGGCGCCACGCGAAAGCGGAGCGAGCATGCCGCCTGTCAGTTCGTACATGTGCGAAAGTGGCAGTACGGAAAGAAAGCGCCAGTCGGGGCCGACATTCACCATTCGCAGCGCAGCTTCGACATTCGCCAGCACGTTCTTCTGGGTCAGGACCACGCCTTTCGGATCGGCAGTCGTGCCGGAGGTGAACACAATCAGGGCCGGCTCGTCTCCCGTCAGTTCAACGTCCGGTGCGTTCGCTGCATAGGCAGCACACTCTTCACCGAGGTCGTCGAGCAAACCGACAATGGGCGACGTCTCAAGCTCAGCGTGGAGGTGTCTGCTGCGAAACAGCAACTTCGGATCAGTCTCGTCGATGAGCTTCTGAGTCGTTCCCGGTGTGCTCCTCGCATCGACTGGCACCAGGACTGCCCCGATGAGCTGGGCGGCCAGAAAGAGCTGCACCCAGTTCGGTGAGTTGTTGGCCACGACCATGATCCGATCCCCCAACTGAACGTCCCGTGCCCGGAGGTAGTTCGCGATCTGGTAGGTCTGTGCTTGCAACTCAAGATAGTTCACCCTCTCTATCCGCAGAAAGGGCCGCATAGTCATCGCTAGCCGTCCGTCATACTCGGTAAAGCGATCCACAAAATCACCAAAATGACGGTTGATCATTGTTCGAGTCTATAGGCGACCGCTACCGCATAATCGCCATGATGGGAAATCGAGATGGCGAACTCCTGCATTCCGATCGACGCGTGGGGTTTGCCGGATGAATCGTGCGTGATGACGATGTCAGTCCACTTGCTGGGTGCAGAGGCGGCGGCCTTTACTACTGCTTCCTTCGCGGCCCATAATCCTGCGAGATGTTCAGGTTCCTGACTATTTATCTCTGACGGGCGAAATGCTCTTTGTATGATTCTGCCAGCACTGATCTCTAGCCGTTCTCGAAATTCTGGTATGAACACAAGGTCAACTCCAACCATATGGCGACACCTTATACCGCTCGACAGCCTTCAGAGGCTGTCGCTGAAGTTTG
>PLRX01000022.1 GCA_003164095.1 Acidimicrobiaceae bacterium
CTACGACAAGCTCACCCGCAGTGATGTGATGTGGCAGGCGTGGGTCAACGTGGCAAGGAACCAGGGTGCACCCGGTGTCGACGGGGTCTCCATTGACTCCATCGAAGCCGGGGGAATGGAAGGGGTCATGTCCTTCCTCGACACGCTCACCGCAGAGGTGAGGGCACAGAGCTATCGCCCCCAACCGCTGCGGCGGGTGAACATCCCAAAGGCCGGACAGCCTGGGGTAACCAGGCCGCTCGGCATACCAGCGCTCCGTGACCGGGTGCTCATGAGTGCGGCGAAGTTGATCCTCGAACCAGTATTCGAGGCCGACTTCTCGCCAACCAGCTTCGGGTTCCGCCCGAAGCGGTCAGCTCATGACGCACTGGAGGTCATTCGCCGATCGGCGAACTCGGGGGCGCACTGGGTGCTCGATGCCGACATCAAAAGCTGTTTCGACGAAATCGACCATGAGGCCCTCATGGCTCTGGTCGAGCGCCGGGTCTCGGACCGGGCGATGTTGAAGCTGCTGCGGAGTTGGCTGCGAGCAGGGATCATCGAGGGAGGGGTGTACTCCGACATTGATTCGGGAACCCCGCAGGGGTCCCCGATTTCACCGTTGCTCTGCAATATCGCCCTGACCGTCCTCGACGAGGAACTGGCCAAGGTGAAACGGCAGACAGGAAACGTCATCAGGTACGCCGACGACTGGGTCGTCCTCTGTTCGACAAAGGAACGAGCCGAGAGGGCTCGATTCATTGCCGAGGCGGCTCTGGCCCGACTCGGGCTGCGTCTGCACCCCGACAAGACCAGGATCGTCCACCTCACCCGAGGAGCAGAGGGCCTCGACTTTCTGCGATTCCACCTGCACATGTGCAGGTCCCGGAAACGACCCGATCGCTACTACCTGCTGTCGTGGCCGTCGAACCGGGCCATGGCCTCCATCAAGGCCAAGGTCCGCCAGATGACCGACCGGCGCTACGTGGGCCTGTCGCTCGAGACCGTGGTGGCCCGGCTCAATCCCGTTCTGCAGGGATGGGCCGGGTACTTCCGACATGGAAACTCATCGAAGAAGTTCCAAGCGATCAACAGCTATATCCACCAGCGGATGGCTACCCTGGCCAGCAACAAGTACGGGCTTCACGGGCGAAACTGGGCCACCCGATTCAACTACGGGTGGTTCATAAGTCTCGGGATCTACCGGCTATCTGGATTCGTGCACTACGGGTCTGCGCATGCACCGGGGTGAACGGTGTCGGAAAGCCGTGTGCGGGAGAACCGCATGCACGGTTTGATAGGGGGCCGCTGGGGACAGCCATCGACTACATCGGAGATACGAAGAAGGACCAAAGTGACGACCCTTCGCCGGGCCACCGTCAGTCGCCGATGTGGTCATCGCTCAACCAGCGGCCTACCTCACACAAACGCTGCGGGGCTTCGTCGACGGCGGGAAGATCGTGTTGGTGTGGGTTCAGGTGGGCTCGGTGATCCACGACGCCGCCGCCGTTCGGCGCCCAGCGTGATCGGAGGCGGTGCGGCGGACCTATTCGCTGACCGGCGCGGGTCGTCGGTTGGTGCCGCGCCGTCGCCAGCCGTCAAGGGCCGCTCCGGAATACGGCTCGACCCCGGAAGTCGCCGTCACGCCGGCGCCGGGGTCGGCCTTGATGTCCTCGCTAGGCCTCCGGCCGTCCCTTGACTGCCGGCTCCGGCATGGAGTGGCGGCTCCCAGCGCTCGATGGTGGACCAGGCGGGGCAAGGCGCCCCACCCGCCATCGACCAGGTGATCGTCGACAACGACGTAGCCCAGCACCGCGTTGGTGTCGACGAGGACGCGGGCGAGGTGGTCCTGGAGCGGTTGGTTCCGATGTCGTGAGCGTCTGGTTCGTTCCGGTCGCCCCTGCCTTCTGCACCGAAGGGCCCCAGCTGCTCTTCCGAATGGCGCCGGACCGACCCAGTTCTTTCCATGAGCCAACGAACGAAATCCCACCCGGGTGTCTCGCGTGCCGGAGACAGCACCAACTATCCGACCGAAGGGTCCGAGAAGAGCAGCGCGGCGAACGCCCAGCCCAGAGGGTTCATCACTTCGATCATGAGTCCCGCCATGAGACCGGCCATGAGTGCGCGCCGGCGATCACAGGTCCGGCCGACCACATCGATCGTTGGGGCACCTGATTCGGCATCGTCCCAGCCCAGGGGTCTCATTATTTCGATCATGAGCCTGATGACGCGTGTCGGACAGGGTTCATAAATTCGGCCGACGTCCGGGCCGAACAGTGCACCTGATTCGGCATCGTCCCAGCTCAGAGGTCTCATCATTTCCGTGCCAGGGGTTCACGACTGTCGAACCAGCCCGTCGACGCCGCGCCCCTCCCCTCCTTCGGTGCGAACGATCTCGCTTTGCTCCGTCTCCTGTCCGACGCCGGCCCGTGCAGTCGACCGCCCGGCGAAGATCTCGATTCTCGTCTTCGTCGTGATCGACGACGACATACGGCCAGGTCACAGGGCTAACGAGCTGACCGGATCACCAGCACGTGTTCCCAGCCACAGCTCAACAGTCGCGCTCTCGCGTCGCCAAGAATCCAAACGAGAACGAAGAACGGCGAGCCCGGAGGGCTCACGCTCGAATGCCCTATCGCTCCAACTGCACTCGCTCACGGGACTGTGGAAGAGCGGGAGCAAGATGGACAATCCGCTAAGCGGATCGTGTTGGCGTGGCCGCTGGCCTCGCTCGAAACCTGTCCCCGAGATCCTCTCGGCGCCGCTGCGCTGGGCGAAGTGAAGCCTGTGGACGAGCCAGAGGAAGAGGCCACGAGTTCACCCGCCGAGAGGATGGCCCCAATGAGGCGGGCTCCGGGCGGCCGGACCCGGGTGATCTACGTCCGTGTGACCGAGGAGGAAGACCGCGAGATTCGCCGGCGAGCAGCCAAGCACCGCCGGTCGGCTCAGCGCTTTCTCATCGAGAC
This sequence comes from Acidimicrobiaceae bacterium, assembly GCA_003164095.1. Lineage (GTDB taxonomy): Bacteria > Actinomycetota > Acidimicrobiia > Acidimicrobiales > RAAP-2 > Bog-756. Next base: position 2,946 of record PLRX01000022.1, read on the forward strand.
GGCGCTCTCGGGGTCGGCACGGCTGTCTGCAGAGCGAAGCCGGGCGCAACGGGATGCGGAGATGGCACGGATTGGGTTGGCCAGGTTGGCCAACAATGTGAATCAGCTGGCGAAGTGGGCGAACACGAATCA
>PLRX01000106.1 GCA_003164095.1 Acidimicrobiaceae bacterium
GCAATGCCCCGGGACTACCCGACCGCAAGACTTCCACTCCTTCAAACATGCGAGTTTGAGCGCCACCACGAGTCCACAAAGGACCTTCGGCCCTGTCGGGTCCCAACCTTTGGCCTTGCCGGGCCACTTCTGCCCACGGCATCTTGTGCGTATGACAATTCAGATGCGGGAAACGGCAATCGACGAGGATCAGGCTCGACTGCGGCTGCGCAGCTCTCTACTCGAGTACCTCGAGCGGAACACGGAGCACCACGATGAGTTCGTATGGGCAGTCAGGTCCGGTACGGTTCACAGTTGCGACACAATGTTGCGCTTGGCTCAATTGCTAGGACAGCGCGACACCGCCCTCGAAGCGCATCTCGACCTTCTCGCCGAAACGGAGCGACGAGGCGGCGCTCTCTTCGACTGAGTGTTGCGAATGAAGCCGAGCGGATGTCTGGCGCGGCCCTATCACTTGTCCCCCCGAGACTGACCAGGCAGCTACTCCTGAAGTCGGTCAGGGTGTGTCATGCGCTCCCGGATGAGCACTGCCGTGGCCTCGGGATCAATCTCCGTACTGTCGAAGGTGAAGTGCTCAATCGGGCCGAGGTGGGAGAATTGATTCCACATGTACCGGATCGGGCCCTCATCCGTCAGGGCGTCTCGATGCTCTGCCGACTCCAGGACTCGCCCTGCGCTCGGGCCAGGTATGTGTGTCCATCAGGTCGAAGCACGACGTAGTTCACTGGCGCCTTGCAAGCAGCCGATTCTTCTCGACGGGGGCCGAAATGCCACGGTCCGAGGATGCCGTCCAAGACCGTCGTGAATCCGGCAGTTGCCAACCGCACGCCGGTCGCCGTCGCTGCGCGGATCATGGCCGTAGTCTGACTGTCCGCCGCGCCCTCCCACGGAGGGATTCCACCGTTGACGATGGCGGTCCAGAACCAGTCCGACTGGTGCATGCCGACTGAGGTGAACCGGCGGCGATGATCGCTCCAACGGTGGTCTTTCCAGCCCCGGGAGGACCAGTGAGGACGAGCAGCATCCCGTCGTCCATGCCATGACGCTATCCACTCGCGACTCGTCTGGGTCGGGCACCCCGAACAACGCCGGGAGTGAGGCAGTTCGACACCTCCGGGCCGGGACGCAGTCGCACACGTGCCCATGCCTGTCGGAGGGCAAGATCCAACGTCCTCTCCCGTCGACCTGTGCGACACTTGTCTCGTGGCAGCCTTGCCCGACGTTCGAGCATTCTTCGAAAAGCAGGAAGCCAAGCGTGAGTCACGGTACGGACCCGATCCCGTCCGCTGGATGATCGTCACCGGGCTGAACGGGTTCACCTCGCTCATCGGCCTAGCGTTCGCCCTCACGATCGTCGCTCACCCTGCCCACGAAGCCGTTCCCTGGTGGATCCCATTCACCTGGACGATTGGCTTCGGCCTCGCCGCAGTAGTCGCCATGCGGAGGATGAGGCGGCACCGCAGGAGAGTAATCACCGCGGCCACTCAGGTCTGAGCCGCTTGCGACCCAGCAGGCGTCGCAATCTCGACACTGCCGCAGTTCGGGCAGGTGTCGGGCATCCGTAACGCCACTACTCCTCAAAGACCAAGAGGGCGTCGAGGTCCAAGAGTCCGAGTACTCGTCGCAGGAATGGTCGGGGACGGCGAAGGATCACCCGGAACTCATCTGGATGGTGAGTCCTCGCTCTCACAATCAGGCTGAACCCGGAGCAATCCATGAACTCGGTCGCACTCAGGTCCAGGGTCAAATCGAGCGGATCGCGAGCCAGGACACTGGCAAGGCAATCGTCCAGTTCGGAAGCGGTGGCGAGGTCAACCTCCCCTCGAACGTGGACAACGGGATGGCGAGACTCCGGGCTGTGGACCTGGACGGCAAAGGCAGGGACAGCGGTCATCCAACACGTGACGCCGATGGCTCCGATTGACCGGCGTGTCGGCCCCCAGGCAGGGGGTCGGTTGGCGTCGAGGAGTGCGTCGTGACTTCCTGGCCGATCACTCGACCACCCTCGACACTACGAGACAACCGCCCGGGCTGAACCCCGCCCTTCTGACCTGGGATGTTTCGGGATTCGCCGAAGGGCACGGTGGTGTTGCGAGCCGGAAGTCGGCTCGTCACGGCAACCCACGGGCAGCCTGGCGGTCGTCAAGGCAGTGACGGCCACCAGGTCCAGGTCATCTCGATCCCGTTCGTGCCGCTGGACCATCCCTGATCGCCTGGCCAGTGTCCCTCTCCGGCACTTCCACAGCGAACGACAGGCGGGGTGCTGGGTACAACAATGGCCTACTGGTTGGCACGGGTCGCATGAGGTCGTGGTAGGGGCGGCAATGGCAGCCGGAGCCGAACCCACGGCGGTGGCTGGTTTCCGCTGGGATTGCGGCACTGCCTACTCTCATCACGATTGCCCTCGCGGCGATGGTGCACGGAACGCGCGCTCATTGCAGGGGCCCCTGGTGGTCCTACCTCGTCTTCGCCGTCCCTTCGGCGCAATTGCGGGCAGATCCACTCGCTGTTCGGGTTGCTGACGGCGCTGGACGCTCGCAGTTGATGACCTTTGCCTCTGACCGGCGTTGGCCGCCGGGGCCAGAGTTGAACGTGTAGCTCCCGGCAGTACGGGTCCGGGGCCGAGTTCGGCGAACAAGGAGCAGAGTGATGGCTGGAAAGACTGATCAGATGAAGGGCCAGGCCAAAGAGGCCATCGGAGACGTGACCGGAAACAAGGACCTCAAGTCAGAGGGTAAGGCTGACCGTCAGGCCGGCGAGGCCAAGGAGAAGGCCGGCAAGGTCGAGGAGAAGGTCGAAGAGGTGATCGACAAGGCCAAGGGTGTGCTTCACCCGAAGTAGTCCGCTGCCTTCCAGCCCGCGTCGGCCACCGGCGCCGGGGCAAAACGAGTCAACCAGAAGGAGGCGAGTTCCTCATGTCAGTTCGTTCGCCGGAGACTCGACGCATTCATTCGTTGCTCGGTCAGCGCCGGGTTTCAGGCGTCGTGATGGTGATCATCCTCTCGGTCGCGCTCTTGGCCGGCCTGGTCGGCTTCGCCGTCCACGTTCTTTGGATTGTCGCTGTCGTCGTGCTTGCCCTCGGGCTCGGGTATGTGGTCGCCGATGCCCGTCAGGATCGCAGAGAGGCCATCGATCGTCATCGGGAGGACGAGGAACAGGCGGAGGACTCGCCTGGTGAGCCCAGGTAGTGCGCCTCAGTCCCTGATCATTGGCAACGAGGTCGACAGGCGCGTCCCCTCCCCGGGGGCGGGTGTGCCGCCGAATGCAGAGAAGGAAGCCCGGTACTACTGGCATGCGGGTCACCTGGGGCACGGAAGGTGAACAGAATCGTCCGCTTCCAGGCGAATGGAACTCCATGCACACAGCCATCACGGACAGACAGGGGAATCGAACTCCATGCACCGGCGGTCTGGCCGGTGTCGTCGTGACAGTTCTTGCCCTGAGCGGTGCCGCGTGCAGCAGCCCTTCGGCCTCCTCGCCTCGGTCCACTTCCGCGACAACCGTCACCACGGCGAGCCCCGCGACGACCACGGCCCCTGTGCCTGTCGTCGGTCCACCGGGGGGCCCGATCCCGACAGGCTTCCAGGCCACCTCGTTCACTTCGGTGGGCCTGGATGCATGGTGGATGCTCGGGACTGCTCGATGCCTCACCGGATCCGGGACCTGCGGTGCCATTCTCCGCACCACCGATGGGGGCTCCGCATTCGCCGGTATTCCGAGCCCGCCGGTGAGTGCGAGCGACGTGTCGCAGCTCCGCTTCGCCAGCCCCCTCGACGGCTATGCCTTCGGCCCTGAGCTGTGGCAGACGGCGGACGGAGGGTCCACCTGGACGAACGTCCCCGTCCCGGGGCAGGTCACCGAACTCGAGGCGGCCGACGGCGAGTCGTATGCGCTGGTCACCAGCGCAGGCTCCGCGAACAGCACGTCGAACGAGCTGCTGACTGCTCCGGTCGGATCACAGCAGTGGCGGCAAGTGCCGACGCCCACGCCTCTCGGCTTCGGGGCGCAATTCGCTCTCAGCGGGTCGAATCTGTACGTACTCGGGGGCAACGGAGACCAGGCCCTCCTGTATTCCACCGATCAGGGAGCCCAGTTCAGCCAACGGGTCGATCCGTGCACAGCCGGTCTCGGGGGCTCGGTGACCGCCGCCGCCGACGGGTCGCCGACGCTCTGGGCCGCGTGCCCGACCGGCATGATGGCCGAGGGGATGCTGTCGACCGATGGTGGTGTGACCTGGCGTGTCGCCACGGCGCCCGGACCGTTCCCCAATTCGTTGAAACTGGCCGCGGCCTCGTCATCGGTCGCCCTCGCGTCGCCCGCACCGGAGACGCTCAAGGGGGCAGTGGTGCGGACGACGAACGCAGGCAGTACCTACACAGTTGTCCTGGCCGGGACGAGCCCGTCGACGATCTCGTGGGTGGGGTTCAGCGGCCCGTCTCGCGCCTACGCGCTCCTTGCCGGCAGTCTGTTCGAATCGAGTGACGGGGGCGCCAACTGGCGCTCTGTAGCGCTCAAGAACTGACTCGGTCCGGTACGCCGCTGAGTGACCTGAGACCGTCGATCCTGCCCACTCACCGCCGGGTGACCGGGAGGACGTCATGACCCAGCGAGAACCGCCTCTGCAGCCTCCGCGGCGCCGGGTTCGTTGACCAGCCCCACCCATGACCAGGAGTCGAAGCCCAGTGTACGGAGTTCTGTGATCAGGTCTCGACGCCGAATCTGGAACTGACTCTCCAGCGTCGATGCATCAGCAGGCATGGCCACCTACGTTCCCATGGGGCCGCTACTCGCCATGAACGGGCTGCGACCTTCAGATGTGTCCCCCTGGTTCGCGAGGAGCAGGCTCCTTGGTCCCCATGCCATTGCCCCTGACCGCACGGTGAGTGACATAGTGACTCCATGTCATCGGCGGACGACGACTTCGGCCCGGAACATCGAGCACTCGCACGCCTGATCCGCGAGCGGTGTCGTCTGACCGGAAACTTCACACTCCGCTCGGGTCGGGAATCGTCCACGTACTTCGACAAGTACCTGTTTGAAGCTGACCCCCGACTCTTGGCACAAGTAGCCACACTTGCAGCTCGACTCATCCCGAAAGACACCGAGGTCCTTGCGGGTTTGGAATTGGGAGGCGTACCTGTCGCCACCGCCCTGTCGTTGGCAACCGGGCTGCCGGCGGCATTCGTCCGCAAGGAAGCAAAGAAGTACGGAACCGCCCAACTGGCCGAAGGTGCTCAGATCGCTGGCAGGCGAACCTTGGTGGTCGAGGACGTGATCACCACGGGCGGCCAGGTCGCTTCGTCAGCTGCGGATCTCCGAGCCAGATGGGCTCTCGTCGAGGCAGTGCTGTGCGTCATCGATCGGAGCGATGGAGCTCACCTTCAGCTCGATGCCATGGGCTGCAAGGTGATCTCGCTCCTGACGGAGGAGGAACTCGGCTGATCCGCGGTCGTACCTCGGTCGCCCCTACGCGGATGATCCTTCTGGCAATGCAGCGCATGCTGTCCAGCGTCGGGCCGACGCCCGATGACCCTGCTCGCCCGATCCGAACGCCGCCACAGAGGCGTCGGTGCCACATCGGGCCGTACGGGTGGACTACTACGTAGTGCGGTGCTACGTACTACGTAGTAGATTGGCGGCATGTCCGCCCCCGCTGGTCCCGCCCTCCGCAGGGCCAACGATCCACCCCTCCTGATCCTCACCAGCCTTGCGTCCGGTCCGAAGCACGGCCACGCGCTGGCCAAGGACATCGAAGGTTTCGCCGCGGTCCACCTCGGACCCGGCACGCTCTACGGTGCCATCACCCGGCTCGAGGAGCGAGGCCTCATCGAGCCCCTGGCGTCCGACGACCGCCGCCGCCCCTACCGGATCACGGCCGCGGGGTCGACGGCGCTGGCCGAGGCGGTCGCCGACATGCGTCGGCTCGCCGACGTGGGGGCCGGACGGCTCGGGCTGACGCTCGGGGTGACGGGGTGAGACGAGCGCCGGAAGACCCCGAGCGGCTGCTCCGCTGGTACCCGTCGGCCTGGCGCGACCGCTACGGGGGCGAACTGGTCGCCCTGCTCGAGGACGAGCTCGACGGGGCGAGGCCGACGGTCGGGCTCCGGATGTCGTTGGCACTGGCCGGGACACGGCAACGGGCACGGTCCGGAGGTCTGACGGGGGACGGTGGGGACCCTGAGCTCCGGGTCCGGACCGGCGCACTCGTGGTGCTGACCGGTTGGACCCTCGTGGTGTTCGGAGGTGCCGCCTTCGCGAAGGTGTCGGAGCACTTCGGCGATGCCCAGCCGGCCAGCGCACAGTCGCTCGCCCGCGGCGCCTTCGCTGCCGTGGTGGTGCTTGCCGTCAGCGGCGACCTCCTCGTGCTCGCCGGAGCGGCCCTCGCATTGCCGGCGACACTGCGGTTCCTGCGGTCCGGTGGCTGGTCCTCTGTCCGACGCCGTGTGCTGTGGGCAGCGGTGGCTGTCGTAGGACTGGTTGCGGCAACGTTCGGTCTGGCGAAGTGGGCCCACCAGTTGACGGTCCACCAGCGCAACGGCGGCGACCTCGCCTACTCCGTGGCGTTCCTCGCGTGGGGCGTCCTCGCTGCAGTCACCCTCGGCCTCGTCACCGCGGCCGGGACCGCAATCGCGCGTCGGGTCAGCCTCGAGCGACCGGTGCTGCGGGCAGAGGGCGCACTGGCGACCGTGGTGGGTGCCCTTGCGACCGCGCTCACGGTTGCCACCGGACTGTGGTGGGCGGGCATGGCCCGGGGTGCTCCCTGGTTCCTGGCCGGCACCCGACCCGGCACCCACCCGTCGCCGGTCACGGTGCCGCTCGTTTTCGTCGAGGGGTGCCTCGTGCTGGCGAGCGCCGTGGCCCTCTACGGTGCGGTGCGCACCGCACGTTCCGTGTCCGCCATCTGACACCGCCGGTACGGCGCGGGCCAATGGACCCACGTGACCCGGCCCGACGAGCGGCTACGACCCGGATGCCTCAGCAGGGAGTGGGGTCGTAGTTCGGGGCCGAGGTCCCGGTGGATGCCGCCGGCGTGGTCCCCGTGGACGAGGCCGGTGCGGTGGTGGTGGCCACCGGTGCGGTCGTCGTCGTGGTCGGCGTGCTCAGCGTGAGCGCGTTGCCGTACTGGTCGATCGGCGGCGTGGTGATCGTGCCGAGCGGGCCGCCCAGGAACTGGCTGATCATGGCCGAGGCCGCCCCGGCCTGGACCACTTCGACGTCGCCCGCGTAGGAGGACACGGCACCCTCGGTGGGCAGCACGTACGCCGGCACCGACGAGCCCGACAGGGCGTGGTAGCGCTCGGCGAGGGCGAACAGGTCGCCCGCGGACAGGTCGTTGTCCTTGGAGAAGTCGTGCACCACCGACGACAGCAGCGAGTTGAGCTTCAGCGGGTCATAGGTCGACTTGGCCTTGTCCATGGCAGCAGAGATCACCAGATTCTGCCGTTCGATCCGGCCGAGGTCCGACGTAGGGTCGGAGTGCCAGTAGCCGTCGGTGTAGTACTGGTAGTACCGCGACCGCGACAGGCTCAGCGCCTGGGACCCATTGAGCACCTGGCAGCCGGCCGTCGGGATGTTGAGCCCGGAGTTGTTGTAGCAGACGCCCGTCGAGCAGTCCTGGTCGCGGGCCGGGTAGGGGAAGTCGAGGGAGATGCCGCCGAGGGCGTTGACCGCGTCCATCACGCCGAAGAAGTTGATGACGATGTAGTGGCTGATGGGGATGCCGAACGTGTTCTCGATCGTCTGGACGGTGGCGTCCGGACCGGCGGAGAACGCCGCATTGATCTTGTTCTGGGTCGACAGCTGCGTGTTCGACGGGAGTCCCGTGATGGTCACGAAGGTGTCGCGGGGGATCGAGAGTGTGGAGGCCGTTCCGGCCTGGGGATCCACATGGATGATCTTGAGCGTGTCGGAGCGCTGTCCGGCGGCGTCCGTCGGCGAGCCGAACTGCTGGGCCTCGGCCGCCGTCTCGCCGGCGCGGCTGTCGGAGCCGATCAAGAGGATGTTGTACGGGGCGCCGTTGGCGGCGGCCACGCAGGTACTGCAGGGGGCGGAGGCGACCTGCGCCCACTGGTAGCGGAAGTAGCCGTAGCCGGCGGCCACCACGACAAGGATGATGGCCACGAGGCTGATCAGGCCGCGCAGGACCCGCTCGCCCGGGGACCGACGCCGCCGCCGCGACTTCCGGATCTCGCGCTTGGTCGGGATCGCCACCTCGCCGCCGAGGATGGGGCCGGCGAACCGGGGGTCGTAGCCGCGTCGCCCCGATCCCGGGGTCGTGCCGCGAGGGCGGCCGGTCGGCTCTGGGGCCGGTCGTCCCGAGGGTCGGGACGAGCGGGGCGGTGTGGGGTCGTCTGGAGTCACGATGGGTGTCGGGGTGGCGCGGGGACGGGACCCGTCGGCCGAGGCGGCCGCCTCGGCGGCTATGTCGTCGGTGTCAGTTTCCCATGATCGGGGCCCGACCTGGTGTCACCGTCGCCCCCGGGCGTCGGGAGCGGCCCGGCGCTCACGTTCGACGCGTGCGTGGCGCTACGAGGTGGACGGTACCCATGAGCCGTGGAACCCGAAGGGCACCCTGGCAGGGAGGTGCACGGTGGCCACCGGGGGCCCGGCGAACGACGTGGCGTCGAGGATCACCAGGTCGGAGGTGTCGCTGGCGGCGTCGTACACGACCGTCAGCACCCATCCCTCGTCCTCACCCGCCCCATCGGCGGCGCGCACGAACACGGGCTCCCCAGGCGAGCGTCCCTCGCCCGGGTCGTATCGGACGGATTCGTCACGGGCGAAGTCGTACTTGACGAGACCCTCGAACGAGGGCTGCTCCGGGTCCGTGCCGGTGCGCACGCAGTAGCCGTACCGTTGGCGTTCCCCGGCCACGGCGGGGTCGATGCGCGGGAACTCGACCGGGGTGTCGTCGAGCGCCTCCTCGTGCACGCGGTTGCCCGCGGGGTCCACGGTCCACCGGAAGAGCATCGGGGCCGACCGGGTGATCGCCTCACCGGGTGCGGTGTCGAACACGGCGTCGTAACGGACGAGGTCGAGCACCGTCCGGTCACCGTCGTCGAAGGCGTTGAGGACGTGGAAGACGTAGCTCGGGTCCATGGCGATCCACCGGATCTCGTCACCCGTGCCGTTGCGGGGCAGCACCCCGACGCGGGACCCCGCCTCTGGGTCCCACCGGAAGGGCAACCGTCGGCCTTGGGCCGCGAGCGCCAGATCGAAGACGACCGGCTGGTCGAGGAAGACGGCACGGGTGGCGGTGACCCCGAAGTCGTGCATCATCGTGGCCCGGGGCACGTCGATCTCCTCGGTGGTCGTCAGCTGTCCAGTCGCGTCGACCACGTGGTAGCGGAGGAAGGGCGGACCGAACAGGTCGACACCGAAGAACACGAGCTCACCGGTGACCGGATCGACCTTCGGGTGGGCAGTCATCGGCGACGACAGGGTGCCGTCGAAATCGTGGATGCGCGCGCGGTCGAGGTCGGGGGAGACGGCGTGGGGGAAGCCCGACTCCACGAGGGCGAGCGTCGTGCCGGCGTGGCGGATGACGTGGGTGTTGGCCGGTCCGTCGATCGGCTCGCTCGGTCCCTTGGGCGGGACGGTGGCCACCCTGGACGCCAGTGCGCGGGTGCGCACCCAGCGGTTGCGGTAGCCCGTCGCCCTGCCGCCGCCGAGCCAGATGCCGTGGAGCATCCCGTCGCCCGAGAACCAGTGGTAGTCGGTCGGGTCGTCCGGCACCGACAACGGGTTGGGCCCGTTGCGCAGGAGCACGCCCTCCAGATCGGGCGGGACGACCCCGGCGACCTCGAGCTGGTGGTCGTCGGTCCGCTCCTCGAGCACCGGGGCGAAGTTGCCTTCGAGATACGGGTTCACCATGGTCCATGCCCTCCGGTCGGGCCCCCGGTGGTCGGGCCGGCAGGGCGATCGTAGCGTCCGGTCACCGGCCGTCGGCATGGCAGGCTGTGGCATGGCCGACTTCATCGAGGACCTCCGTTTCCGGGGGTTGATCCACCAGGTGACCGACCCCGAGCTGGGCGCACGGCTCAACGGCGGTCGGATGACGGGCTACACGGGGTTCGACCCCACCGCCGACAGCCTCCACGTCGGCCACCTGCTGCAGGTCTGCAACCTCCGGCGCCTGCAGGAGGCCGGACACCGGCCGATCGCCGTCGCCGGTGGCGGCACCGGCTTCATCGGTGACCCCGGCGGCAAGTCCGAGGAGCGGTCGTTGCTGACCGTCGATCAGCTCGAGGCGAACCTGGCCGGGATCCGCACCCAGCTGGCCCGGTTCATCGACGTCGGCACCGACGGGGCAGGATCGAAGGCGCTGATGGTCAACAACGCCGACTGGCTCCAGTCCATGACGCTCTTCTCCTTCCTGCGCGACGTCGGCAAGCACTTCACCGTCAACCAGATGGTGGCCAAGGACTCGGTCAAGTCCCGGCTGTCCAGGGCCGACCAGGGCATCTCCTACACCGAGTTCAGCTACATGCTGCTGCAGGCCTACGACTTCCTCAGGCTGTTCGACGACCACGGATGCACCCTCCAGATCGGGGGCAGCGACCAGTGGGGCAACATCACCATGGGCATCGAGCTGATCCGGAAGGTGCGCCAAGCCGAGGCGTTCGGCCTCACCACGCCCCTGGTGCTCAAGTCCGACGGCACCAAGTTCGGGAAGACGGAGTCCGGTGCGGTGTGGCTCGACCCGGCCCGCACGTCGCCCTATCAGCTGTACCAATTCTTCCTCCGCAGCGAGGACGGCATGGTCGGCGCCTACCTCCGCTACTTCACCTTCCTCCCGCACGAGGAGATCGGAGTACTCGACCTCGCCACCGCCGAGCACCCGGAACGTCGTGAGGCCCACCGGGTCCTGGCCCGCGAGGTGTGCACGCTGGTCCACGGGCCGGACGAGACGGAGCGGGCCGAGCACGCTGCGGCCGCACTCTTCGGTGGTGATGTCACCGGCCTCGACGAGCGGACGCTGCTCGACGTGTTCGCCGACGCGCCCTCCACGGACCTGCCGGTGGGCCGGCTGGACGACCCGGGCCCGCTGCTCGTCGACCTGCTGGCCGACACCGGGCTGGTGGGCTCGAAGAGCCTGGCCCGGACCACCGTGTCCCAGGGCGGCGCCTACGTGAACAACGCCCGGGAGGACGACGTGACCCGCCGGCTGACCGGGGCCGACCTGGTGGCCGGCCGCTACGTGGTGCTGCGTCGGGGCAAGAAGGACCACCACCTCGTCCGATTCGGCTGAGCCGGGCCCGCGGGGGTCGCCCGCGGGCCCGGTCCTACACTGACGGCCATGACCGCACCCGGTGACCCCACCGACACGTCGGCCGTCCGGCTCACCACCGGCCTGCCCGAGACCGTCCTGCCCGCCGAGCCGGAGGACCTGCGCCGCACGCTGGCCGAGGCACTGGACCAGCCGGGGGAGCGCCGCCGCCATGCGGTGTCCGACGTGGTGCGCGCCGATCCCCGTTCGCTCGAGGCGTGGGCTGCACTGGGCTCGCTCGCCCGGGACGACGTCGAGGCGTACGCATGCTTCCGCGTCGGCTACCACCGCGGGCTGGACGCCCTGCGGGGGAGCGGCTGGAAGGGCTCCGGCCTGGTGCGGTGGTCACACGCCGAGAACCGTGGCTTCCTTCGCTGCCTCGACGGGCTGCGCTCCAGCGCCGGTGCCATCGGCGAGCACGCCGAGGAGGAGCGCTGCGCCCAGTTCCTACGCCAACTCGACCCCGCCTGGCGGCCGGACCGGACCGGCTACCCCGTCTGATGCTCCACCTGGGACTCCGTCGGACCGACGGGAGCCGGGTGCGCCTGCTCCCGGTCGTCGCCGCACTGGTGATCGGCGCCATCGCACTCGGCGGCTGCGCCGGCCAGGAGCAGTCCGGTGACCCTGCCCAACGGGTGTCGACCTGGGTCGACCAGGGGGGCGGCGGGTCGTCGGTCGGCAACCTCGAGGTCGACGCCAAGAACGTCGACCTGGCGCTGTCCCAGCACAACAAGCCTGCGGCGATCCGCGAGGTGTGCGACCTGCTCAGCAACGACGGCCAGACCGGTGTCGGCAACCTGCCGACCCCGGACCAGGAGCTGACCACAGACCTGGACAACGCCTACATCGAGGCCACCGACGCCGGTGGTGACTGCTACAGCGGAGCGGGGGGCAACGCCGCGCTGATGTCCAAGTCGGCGACCGAGCGGGCCCGTATGGTCGCGCTGCTGAATGTCGCCGTGCAACGCATGGAGACGGTCATGGGAAGGACGCCGACCACCGACACCACCGTCCCGCCGACCGGCGGCGGCGACCCGTTCGCCGGCGGGACATGACCCACGAGGCGGCCCATGGCAGGACCGGCGAACCCGGTGCGGACGACGAAGCCGACGCCTATGACCGGCTCCGGCGTCGGGTCCTGTGGGCCCTGCCGACCGGGCTGTTCGTGGTCGGGAGCCGGGCCGGCGGCGACCGCAATCTGATGACGTGCAACTGGGTCATGCAGGTGGCCACGGCGCCCAAGCTCGTGGCAGTCGCGGTCGAGTCCGGCTCGGTGACCCGCGGGCTGATCGAACGAGGTGGCTCGTTCAGCGTGTCGTTGCTGGCGAGGTCCGACCGTGGCCTGGTGCGCCGCTTCGTGAAACCGGTACGCGACATCGAGACCGATGGCCGGGGGGTGGCGCTCCGGATGCAGGGCGAGCCGGTCCACGAGGTCGTGGGTGGCCTGCCGTGCCTCGCTGCCGCGGTGGCCTGGCTGGCATGCTCGGTGCGCTCGCTGTCCGACTGGGGCGACCTCACGCCGGACCGGCGTGCCGACGGCGGGTCGTCAGGGGCGAGTCACGTCCTGGTCGTCGGGGAGGTCGTCGGCGCTGCCGCCACGGACCGGTTGGCAGGAGTGTCCGACGAGGACGCCGTGCTGTCGATGGCCGACACCCGCATGAGCTACGGCGGTTGAGGCCGGTCCCGTGCGGTGCACGGTCTCTCGCCCTCCGTCATCCGGCAACGGAGTGTCCTCCGTCCCACGACGTGGTGCGCCACCGGACGGCTCAGTCCGTCGAAGGCCCGTCCGACGGTCGCAGATCGATCCGGAGGACGAGGACGCCGTCCTCGATCGACGCCTCGGCGTCACCCAGCATGGCGTAGTCCATGAAGTCGGTCCGGGCCTGCTCGATGAACCGCTGGCGGTCCGGCCCCTCGATGGGCGGGAGCCCCCGGTTCCGGACGGCTTCCGCCCGGGCCCGGAACCGCGCCACCATCTCCTGGGGATCGAATTCGTCGGCCACGGTGCGACTGTAGCGGGCCCTCGGAGGCCTCCGGGGGTGCCACGGCTCGGTGGGCGCCGCACTACACTGGGTGCATCGTTCTCAGGTGGTGACCCGGGCGCGCCGTGCGCAGGGAAGAGCCCACCCCGGTGTGGGGCAAGGAGTTGGACTCGTGAAGAAGGGACGCCATCGCCGCTTCGAAGAAGCGCGCAGCTTGAAGCGGTCGGTCGCCACGGCCAACCGTCGCTGCCCCGAGTGCAGCGCGGAGCCCGAGGACAAGCACGCCTCCTGGTGCCTGGCCACCGAGGACGACTACGACGAGATCCTCGGGACCACGCCCACCTCGACCACGTCCGACGAGTACGACCCACTCGCCGAGTAGCGGTCGCTGGTCGGGTCGGTCCGCGACGTGCGTCAGCGGCGCACCGCCGGGTGGGGGAGCAGCGTCACCGTGACCCCGGGCCCGGTGCGTCCGTCGAGGTAGGCGGCCAGTCGCTTGTAGACCTTCCTGCCCGCCATGGTCTCGAGTTCGGTGCGCATGGTGCGGTACACGGGATCGGCCCCGATGAAGGCCTCGGGGTCCTCCGTGCACCACCAGTGGAATTCCGCACCACCCTCGCCCCAGTGCCGGCGGTCCCACTGGCGCACCACCGATGTCACCCGCCCGTCGGGGGCGGTCTCGTCCTCGCGGCGGAGTGGCAGCTGCCAGCAGACCTCGGGCTTCAGCTCGACATGGCTGACGCCCCGGCGTGCGGCCTCGACGTGCAGGGCGCACCCGGGTCCGGTGGCGAAGCCCGGCCGGTTGAGGAAGATGCAGGCATCGTCCACCAGCCGTGTCCCGAGGTCGCCGTCGGCCAGCTTCTTGACGACACCCTTCTGCCCCTTGGCGTGGAACTGCCAGACGTCGGGGCCGAGGGTCTTCGCCACCGCTGCGACCTTGTCGGCGTCTTCCTGCCCGGTGAAGTGCGCCCCGTAGGAGCAGCACCCCTGGGCGAGCTCGGGGGTGGGTCCGGTCAGGACGCCCTGGCACCCGTTGCCGAAGATGCACTCCCACCCGCTGGCCAGGAAGGTGACGTCGAACAGCCAGGTCCGCTCCTCGTCCGGGTCGTCGAAGCTGACCCACTCGTGGGCGTCGTCGGGCACGTGCTTGTGAGCGGGGGACACGCCCTTATGATGACAGGCATGAGTGAAGACCGTGAGGACATCGCACCGGTGCTGACGATCACCCGTGACGCGCGCGCGACCGTGCTGGAGGTACTGGCCAACGAAGCGGAGTCGGACACCCTCGCGCTGTGGCTCGAGGTCAACGGCGAGGCGAATGGCGCCTACACCTACGACATGTACTTCCAGGCCCTGTCCGACGCCGCGGCCGGCGACGTCGTGCAGCGCGACGACGACCTGCCGGTCGTGGTGCCCTCGGCCGCGGTGGAGCGCCTGCAGGGCGCCACGCTCGATTTCGTCACCGATGCCTCGGGCGAGGGTGGTCTGGTCATCGTCAACCCCAACACCCCGAGCGCGCCGACGCTGTCCGGACTGGAGTCGATCCCCGAGGTCGACCTGTCGGACCCGTTCGCCCAGCGTGTCGTCAGCGTCCTCGAGCAGCAGGTGAACCCCAGCATCGCGTCGCACGGCGGTCGTGCCGACCTGGTGGCCGTCGAGGACTCGTCGGTCTACCTGCGCCTCAGCGGCGGCTGCCAGGGCTGCGGCATGGCCAAGGCCACGCTGTCGCAGGGCATCGAGGTCATCCTGCGGGAGGCCATCCCGGAAATCGCCAACGTGGTCGACGTCACCGACCACGCCGACGGCACCAACCCCTTCTACCAGCCGGCCTGAGCACGCCGCCCGGTCCACCGACCGGGCCCATCGTCAGTCCACCGGAGCGAGATGGGCGTCGAGCCACTCCAGGGTGTGCTGCCACGCGTCCGTCGCCGATGCCTCGTGGTAGGCGTCGCGTGCGTCGCAGTGGAAGCCGTGGTCCGCTTCCGGGTACCGCACGATCGACGTGTCGACGTCGGCCCCCGAATTGAGCGCGTCCCGCACCCGCTCGACGTCCTCCACCGGGATGGACGGATCGGCGTCGCCGAACAGGCCGAGCCACGGTGTCCGCAGATCGGGCACCAGGTCGAGCAGCGCCGGCATACCCTCCGTCCGGCCTGTCACGATGCCGCCCCCGTAGAAGCCGACCCCGGCGCCCAGCGCCTCGTGGCCGGCGACCAGGAATGTCGTGCGGCCACCCATGCAGAACCCCACGATCCCGATCTGGCGGTCGGCCCAGCCGGCCCGTCGCAGATGGTCGAGCGCGGCCCGCACGTCGGCGAGCTGCCCTCGTCGGACAGGGCCAGGATGTGGGGGATGACGACCGTGAAGTCGTCGTAGCCGTAGTTCGGCGACCCGGTCCGGTGGAAGAGGTGCGGCGCCACGGCGTGGTAGCCGGCTGAGGCGAACCGCCGGGTCACGTCCTCGATGTGGCCGTTGACCCCGAACGCCTCCTGGACGACCACGACCGCACCCCGCGGCGGCCCGTCGGGCTCGGCCTCGTAGAGCGGCATGCTCCCGTCGGCGGTGTCCAGCGTCACGGTGCGGGTCTCCATAGGTCCGCAACGATGCCCGGTCCGCGGGTGTGCGTCCAGTACCGTGCGTGGCGTGCACGCCCTGTACGTCGGCCTCGTCGGCCTCGTCGGCATCGTCGGCGCAGCAGTGGGCGCGTCGCTCGACCCGCTGGGCCAGCAGCTGGCCGACCGGAGCCGCGCCGCAGACGAGCGGCGACGGGCGGCACGGGAGGCCCGAGCGGCCGAAGAGGGCGGGGCGGCCGACAGCACCGACCGCACGCCGACCGACGACGCGGCGGCTGACGCGTCGGCGGATGAGGCACCCGAGGTGCGCCACCTGCTCCCGTCCGGCCACTCGACGGTGAGGACGTCCGCCGCCGCCGTCGTGACCGGCGTGCTGTGGGCCGCCGCCACCCACGCTGTCCAACCCTTCCTGGCCCTGACCCCGTTCCTGGCGTTCCTGGCCCTGGCCGTCGCCGTGTCGTTCACCGACCTGTCCCACCGGCTGGTGCCCCGCCAGCTCCTCTACGGGGGGCTCGGCGTGATCGTGCCGCTGCTCGTGATCGTCTCGGCGGTCGAGCACACCTGGTCGCACCTGTTCTGGGCAGCGATCTGCGGGGCGGCGGCCTTCGCCGTGTTCTTCGTGATCTGGTTCCTGGTCCCCCGGGGCATGGGCTTCGGTGACGTGCGACTGTCCGGGGTCATCGGGCTCACGGTGGGCTACCTCGGCGTCGTGCACG
The DNA here is from genome assembly GCA_003164095.1 of Acidimicrobiaceae bacterium. GTDB lineage: Bacteria > Actinomycetota > Acidimicrobiia > Acidimicrobiales > RAAP-2 > Bog-756. The sequence goes on from PLRX01000106.1 coordinate 16,541, forward strand.
CCTATGTGGCCTTCCTCGTCGGCTTCGTGGTCGGCGTCGTGTTCGGCCTGGTGCTGATGGTGGGCTCGTCGGCCGGACGGAAGACCAGGATCCCGTTCGCCCCTGCGCTGTGCATCGGGGCCGTGGTGGCCATCGTGTGGGGCGACCCACTGGTCCACCACGTCTTCCATGCCGGGTCCTGACGGGTCGTACCGCCCCTCGGGCGGGGCCGCCCGTGGGTGGGGCCACCGGAACCGTCCCGCACCCCGAGTAGATTTGACCGGATGCTGCGCTACCTGACCGCCGGAGAAAGCCACGGACGCGCCCTCGTGGTGATTCTCGAGGGGGTGCCGGCCGGACTGCTGGTCACCGCCGGGGACGTCCAGCGCGGTCTGGCCCGCCGCCGGCTGGGCTTCGGACGCGGCCCGCGCATGCGCTTCGAGGCCGACGAGGTGAGCCTGGTCGGCGGCATCCGGCACGGCCGCACGCTCGGCTCGCCGATCGCCATCGAGATCGCCAACACCGAGTGGCCGAAGTGGGAGGAGGAGATGTCGCCCGCGCCGGGCCTCCCCTCGAAGGTCCTCACCCAGCCCCGCCCGGGCCACGCCGACCTGGCCGGGATGCTCAAGTACGGCCTCGACGACGCCCGCGACGTCCTGGAGCGGGCGTCGGCCCGTGAGACGGCTGCCCGGGTGGCTGCGGGCACCGTGGCCAAGCTGCTGCTCCAGCAGATCGGTGTCGACGTCCTCAGTCACATCGTCCAGATGGGCAAGGCCAAGGCCCACACCGATGCCCTGCCCCGACGCGAGGACCTGCCGGCCATCGACGGGTCCCAGGTGCGCTGCTTCGACCCCCGTGCCGAGAAGCGGATGGTGGCGGCCATCAAGGCGGCGGCCAAGGCCGGCGACTCCCTCGGCGGTGTGGCCGAGGTGATCGCCTACGGCGTGCCCGTCGGTCTGGGCAGCCACGTCCACTGGGACCGGCGTCTCGACGCGCTCCTCGCACAGGCGCTGATGAGCATCCAGGCCATCAAGGCCGTGGAGATCGGTGAGGGCGCCGAAGTGGCGGCCATGCTCGGCTCCGAGGCCCACGACGCCATCCGCATGGCCGACCCGGACCCCGATACCCCCGAGGGGGCGGCCGCCACCAAGAGCGGGGGCTACATGCGCGACACACACCGGGCCGGCGGCATCGAGGGCGGCATGAGCACGGGGGCGCCGATCGTTGCCCGCGTGTCGATGAAGCCGCTCGCCACCCTCAACCGGCCGACCCTGGCCACCATCGACGTGGTCACCAAGGAGTCGACGGTCTCGTTCAAGGAGCGCACCGACGTGACCGCCGTGCCGGCCATGGGTGTCGTCGCCGAGACGATGACGGCGCTGGTACTTGCGGGCGAGGCGCTGCGCAAGTTCGGCGGCGACTCCGTCGACGAATTCGTCCGCAACCACGCCGGCTACCTGTCCACGCTGGGGGCGACCCCGTCGGGCGCCGTGCCGGCCGCTGATGGCTGACCGTCTCGTCCTGGTGGGGATGATGGGCAGCGGCAAGACGACCGTCGGCCGCCAATTGGCCGTGCGTCTCGGCTGGACCTTCTGCGACTCGGACGCCATGGTGGAGTCCTCCACCGGGTCGACCGTCGCGGAGCTGTTCGCCATGCGGGGCGAGGACGCGTTCCGGGCCGAGGAGTCCCGGGTGCTGGCCGAGGCCCTCGCCACCGACGGACCGGTGGTGGTGTCCGCGGCGGGCGGCGTCGTGCTCTCACCCGACAACCGGGCGCTGCTCGCCGGCCACCCTGTGGTCTGGCTGCGGGCCGACCCGGCCACCCTCGCCGCACGGGTGGGCGCGGGCGAGGGGCGACCGCTGATCGACGCCGACCCCGCCGGCACCCTGGTCGGGCTCGATGCCGTCCGGCGCCCGCTGTACGAGGAGGTGGCCGACGTGGTCGTCGATGTCGACGCACTCGACCCGGCGATGGTGGTCGACCGGGTGCTGGCCGCCACCGCACTCGTCAGGAGCATGCCGTGACCACCGTCGTGCCGGTCGCTCTGGCCGACCGTTCCTATGATGTGGTGGTGGGCGACGGCGCCCGCCACGAGCTGGCCCGGGTCGTGGGGGAGTCCGTCCCCTCGGCCCGACGGGCCGTCGTCGTCACCCAGGAGGGGATCGGGGTCGAGGTCGACCCCGGCCTCCCGTTCGAGGTCGTGACCGTGCCCGACGGCGAGTCGGCCAAGTCGCTGCCCCAACTCGAAGGATTGTGCCGGCGGTTCGCCCGGTCGGGACTCAGCCGGGCCGACGTGGTGGTGGCCGTGGGCGGGGGCGTAGTGACCGACCTGGCCGGGTTCGCCGCCGCATCGTTCCACCGGGGCACGGCGTACGTGAACGTCGCCACCTCGCTGCTGGCCCAGGTGGACGCAGCCATCGGCGGCAAGACCGGCGTCAACATCCCCGAGGGCAAGAACCTGGTCGGCTCCTTCTGGCAGCCCGCCGCGGTCCTGTGCGACACCGCCACGCTGGCCACCCTGCCGCCGCGCGAGTGGGCGTCGGGACGGGGCGAGGTCGCCAAGTACGCGCTGCTGGGCATCGACACCGATCTCGGCGGTGCCCCGACGGCCGACCTCCCGATCGGGGAGCAGGTGGCCCGTTGCGCGGCCATCAAGGCGGCCGTGGTGGCCGCCGACGAGCGCGAGGGGGACCGGCGGATGCTCCTCAATTACGGCCACACCCTGGCCCACGCCCTCGAGGCCGCCTCGTTCGACGACGACGACGCCGATCTGCGCCACGGCGAGGCCGTGGCCGTGGGACTGGTGTTTGCCGCTCTGTTGGCCCGGCGACTCGGTCGGATCGACGACGCCCGGGTGGCCCACCACCGACGGGTGGTCGGCGCCTTCGACCTCGCCACCGACCTGCCGGTCGGACACGAGCCCGGGGACCTGCTCGCCTTCATGGGACGCGACAAGAAGGCCCATGGCGACCTCACCTTCGTCCTCGACGGCCCGTCGGGTGTCGAGGTGGTCCGTGGCATCGACCCGGCCGACGTGGTCGCTACCCTGGCGGACATGGAGTCGAACCGGGGGAGTGCGTCATGATGCAGACACGGGATCCGTCGTGAGCACGGGCGGGCTGGTGCTGCTGCTCAGCGGGCCGAACCTCAACCTCCTGGGGGAGCGGGAGCCCGAGGTGTACGGCACGGCGACCCTCGACGACCACGTGGCCGCGGCCACGTCGGCGGCCGTCGCCCTCGGACTCACCCTGGAGCACGTCCAGTCGAACCACGAGGGCGACCTGGTGGAGGCGGTCCACGGCGCCCGCGGGCGGGCCGTGGCCATCATCGTCAATGCCGGCGCACTGACCCACACGTCGTGGTCGCTGCACGACGCGCTGGCCGCCTTCGACGGGGTCGTGGTGGAGCTGCACCTCTCCAATCCGGCGGCGCGCGAGCCGTTCCGCCACACGTCCACGATCGCGTCGGTGGCCGACGGCTGCATCGCCGGCTTCGGCGGCCTGGGCTACCCGCTGGCGGTCGAGGCCGTGTCCCGCATCCTCGCCGACCGCCGGTGACCGGCACCGTCGGCGCACCGGTGGTCGACCTCACCGCGCCGCTCGCACCGCTGTCGGTGGCCGGGCGCCTGGCCCGGCTGCGCGCCGCACTGGCCGCCGTCGGGACCGAGGGCCCGCGACCGGAGGCCCTCGTGGTCACCACACCGGCCAACATCCGCTGGCTGACCGGCTTCACCGGGTCGGCCGGCGTCCTGGTGGTGACGGAGGACCATGCCCTGCTGGCCACGGACGGGCGCTACCGCACCCAGGCGTCCGAGCAGCTCGGCGCCGCCGGGGTCGAGGCCGACGTCGACCTCTGCATCGGCGGCGTGGCCGCCCAGCGGGAGGCGCTTGCTGCCACAGCGTCGTCCGCCGGCGCTGTGGGCCTGGAGGCCGGCGACGTCACCTGGTCCGCCGTGCACACGTGGGAGGAGGTGCTCGCCCCCCGGCCGCTCGTGGCCACCCACGGCGTGGTGGAGGACCTCCGGGTGGTGAAGGACGCCGGCGAGGTGGCCCGCATGGAGCGGGCGGCGGCCATCGCCGACGCCGCCCTCGGCACCGTGCTGCCACTCCTCCACGGTGCGGCCGGGGGCGCAGCGTTGACCGAGTCGGCGTTCGCCGCCGCGCTCGAGCACGCCATGCGCACCCACGGTGCAGAGGACCGCGCCTTCGAGACCATCGTCGCCTCCGGCGAGAACTCGGCCAAGCCACATGCCCGCCCCGGGCAGCGTGTGATCCGGGCCGGCGACCCCGTCGTGGTCGACTTCGGCGCCACGTTCGACGGCTACCGCTCCGACATGACCCGCACCTTCTGCATCGGGGGCGCACCGACCGGCGAGCTGGCCACGGTGTTCGCCGTCGTCGCCGAGTCGCAGGTGGCGGGCGTGGAGGCCGTGGCGCCGGGCGTGGCGACCGGTGACGTCGACAAGGTCTGCCGCGACCGCATCGCGGCGGCCGGCTGGGGCGAGCGGTTCGAGCACGGGACCGGCCACGGTGTCGGGCTCGACATCCATGAGGGGCCTGCGGTGGGTGCGGGATCGACTGCTATCCTGCAGCCCGGCACCGTGGTCACGGTGGAACCCGGCGTGTACCTCCCGGCGGTCGGCGGGGTCCGCATCGAGGACACGCTGGTCGTGACCGACACCGGCAGCCGACCGCTCACCCGTTTCCCGAAGGATGTACCCGTCTGATGTCCGTCTCCACCAACGATCTCCGCAACGGCATGACGCTGAACCTGCCCGAGGGCCTGTTCAACGTCATCGAGTTCCAACACGTCAAGCCGGGCAAGGGCGGTGCCTTCGTGCGCACCAAGCTCAAGAACCAGCGCACCGGCGCCGTGATCGAGCGGACCTACCGGGCCGACGAGAAGCTCGAGCAGGCCATCATCGACAAGAGGGAGATGCAGTTCCTCTACCGCGACTCGGGCGAGTACGTCTTCATGGACACCCGCTCCTACGACCAGCTCCAGGTGGAGACCGGCCTGCTGGGCGACGCCGCCAACTACCTGAAGGAGGGCGACGACGCCGAGCTGCAGTTCTTCGGCGACGAGATCGTGGGGGTCGAGCTGCCCGCCGCCGTCGAGCTGACCATCGCCGAGACGGAGCCCGGGCTCCAGGGCGACCGGGTGTCCGGCGCCCGCAAGCCGGCCACCCTCGAGACCGGCCTGGTCATCCAGGTCCCGCTCTTCGTCAACCCGGGCGAGAAGGTCCGCGTCGACACCCGCACGGGCGAGTACCTGACCCGGGCCTGAGCCCGACGCCCCGGGCCCCGGCCCGCCCCCCCACACCATGGCCCCGTCCCGATGAGCAGCGACCCCGCACCCCGCCACCAGTCGCGCGAGCGTGCCCTCACCCTGCTCTACGAGGCGGACGTCAAGGGCGAGACCCCGACCGACGTGCTGGCGGCGCTCCCGGTCGCCCCCGACCCCTACGTCACCACCCTGCTCGAGGCGGTGGGCGGCCAGCTCGAGCGGATCGACGAGCTCGTCGGCGCGGCGGCCATCGGCTGGGACCTCGGACGCATGGCCGTGGTCGACCGCAATGTGCTGCGCCTGGCCACGGCCGAGCTGCTGACCTGTGACGATGTGCCGACGGCGGTGATCCTGAACGAGGCGGTGGACCTGGCCTCGGCATTCTCGACCGACGACTCCGGTCGGTTCGTGAACGGCGTGCTGGCGACCGTGGCGAAGCGGATCCGACCGGCCACCGACGCCTGATCGGCAGGCGCCCCGCCCTCGCCTGCGGGGGTGCACCGCCAGGTGTGCGTCTCCCGCCAGACTGGTTCCCCGCAGTGGGGGAGGTGGACCGTGGTGAGCAGTGGGGGCCGGTCGAACGGTCTGATCCTGGCGGCGATGATCTTCGCCGTCTCTATGACCTTCATCGACCAGACGATCGTCTCCATCGCCGTGCCGGAGATCCAGCAGGAGCTCGGCCTGAGTGCCACCGGCGTGCAGTGGGCGGTCAACGCCTACCTGCTGTCGCTGGCCGCATTCTTCGCTTACGGCGGACGCCTGGCGGACACCGTCGGGCACCGCAAGGTGACCGTCATCGGCGTGGTGGTCTTCGCGCTGGCGTCGACGATGTGCGGGCTCACGCCCAAGGGGAGTTTGGCGGAGGCCTGGATCGTGACGTTCCGCGTCGTGCAGGGATTCGGCGGCGCGCTGCTGTTCCCGGCGGCGCTGGCCATCGTGGTCCAGACGTTCCCGCTGCGTGAGCGGGGCAAGGCGCTCGCCATGTTCTTCGGCATCGCCGGCGGCCTGACGGCCATCGGACCGCTGCTGGGCGGCTACCTCACCCAGTGGACGTGGCGGGCGATCTTCTGGGTCAACATCCCCGTGGCCGTCGTCGCGCTGGTGCTGATCGCCATCTCGCGCCCGACCACCGTCCACCACCCGGCCCGGATGGACTATCGGGGCCTGGCCCTCATCGTGGCCGGCGTCGGGCTCAGCGTCTTCGGGTTCCAGCAGGCGTCGACCTGGGGCTGGGGGAACCCCGCCATCGGCCTCTGTATCGCCGCTGGCGTCCTCTTCCTCGTCGCCTTCGTCCTGGTCGAGCTGCGTACCGGGTCGCCGTTGATGCAGGTCCGCATCTTCCGCATTCGTCCGTTCCTGGTCGAGAACCTGGTGCTCGGCATCGCCATGCTGGCGTTCGTGCCCGTCTTCTTCTTCGCCTCCGAGTACGCCCAGGTGTCGCTGGGCAAGTCGGCATCGGAGGCCGGGCTGTTCCTGCTCACGTTCTTCGCCGGGTTCGTGGTGGCGGCCCAGATCGGCGGTCGGCTGCTCGACCGGGTCGGGGCCAAGCTGCCCGTGGTGCTGGGCTGCGCGCTCTCCGCCGTCGGCTTCGTGCTGTGGGCGGGCAAGGTCACGACGCTGAGTTTCTCCGCCCAGCAGTGGTACGTGGTGGTGGCCGGGGCCGGCATGGGCTTCATGCTGGGGCCGGCCAGTACCGACGCCGTCAACCGTGCCTCCAAGCTCTCCTACGGCGAGGCGACGGGGATCACCCAGACGGTGCGCAACTACGCGGCCAGCCTGGGCCTGGCCATCCTCGGCACACTGCTCGTCACTGAGATGCGGTCCCATCTCACCACTTCACTGGTGTCGATGGGCGTTCCCCACGGCACGGCGGTCGCCGACGCGGCCCGCCTGGCCGAGGGTCGGTCGGCGAACATCACCACACACGGCTCGGCCATCCCGCACTTCTTCGAACTCGACTTCGCCTCTGCCACCCGCAGCGTGCTGTGGACCATGGCCCTCGTGATGGCGGTGGCGGCGGTGGTCGGTGCCGTCGGCCTCACCCGGGGACGCCAGGAGGAGGGTGACGGCGTGGACTGGGACGGTGACACGCTCGACGACGCACCGGCCGCCCTGTGAGCGTCCCGGCCCCTCCGGTGCGGACCACCGGCCCGGACGCCGTCGGGGGCGACGCGGTATAGTCGAGTCCTGACCGTGAAGCGGGTCCCGTGAGGCCCGTACGGACAGGAGGATCAGGTGGCCGAACGAGAGCGCAGTCATACCCGCCCGCGGGGTGCCGTCTTCGTTCCCCGGGTCCAGGTGATGTCCGCTGACGACGTCCGCCGCGCCATCACCCGCATGGCCCATGAGATCGCCGAGCGCAACCGGGGTCTGCACGACGTCGTCCTGGTCGGCCTGCAGACCGGCGGCGTGGGCATCGCCCGGCGCCTGGCGGAGACCCTGGCCGACGTGGAGGGCGCCGATGTGCCCGTCGGGACCCTCGATGTCGCCTTCTACCGCGATGACATCGGGCTGCGCCCCGTGCTGCCAGAGGCGGCCACCGACATCACCACCGACCTCACCGGCTCGACGGTGGTGCTCGTCGACGACGTGCTCTTCACCGGTAGGACCATCCGGGCCGCCCTGAACGCACTGGGCGAGTACGGCCGGGCCCAGGTGGTCGAGCTGGCCGTGATGGTCGACCGGGGCCACCGCGAGCTGCCGATCCGGCCCGACTACGTCGGCAAGAACCTGCCCACCAACCGCGAGGAGATGGTCGACGTCTCCGACGAGGGCGTGTCGCTGGGCGAGCTGGTGAGCCGGTGAGCGGCTTCCCGACCCACCTCCTCAGCATGGACGACCTCGACGCCGCGGCGATCGCGGACGTCCTCCGGGTGACGGACTCCTTCGCCGAGGTCGGCCGACGGGCCAATCCCAAAGTGCCGACGCTGCGGGGCCGCACGGTGGCCACGCTGTTCTTCGAGGACTCGACCCGCACCCGCATGTCCTTCGAGACGGCAGCGAAGCGCATGTCGGCCGACGTGCTCTCCTTCGCCGCCGGGTCGTCGTCGGTCAAGAAGGGCGAGTCGCTGCGTGACACCATCGAGACCATCCAGGCCATCGGCATGGACGCCGTGATCATCCGGCACAGCTCGTCGGGCGTACCCGCCCGGGTGGCCCAGTGGGTCGACAACTGTGCGGTGGTCAACGCCGGTGACGGCTGGCACCAGCACCCGACCCAGGCGCTGCTCGACCTCTACACCGTGCGCCAATCGCTCGGCGGCGGCCAGGAGGGGACCGACGCCTTCCGGGGCCTCCGGGTCACCATCGTGGGCGATATCCGCCACAGCCGGGTGGCCCGCTCGCAGATCACCGCCTACGCGGCGCTCGGCGCCGAGGTCACCCTGGTGGCACCGGCCACCCTGCTGCCCCCCTCCCTCGAGGGCTGGCCGGTGGCGTCGGTCGGCCACGACCTCGACAGCGTGCTCGAGCGCACCGACGTCATCTCCCTCCTGCGGCTCCAGGCTGAGCGGGGGAGCGGCGACTACGTGCCGACGATGCGCGAGTACTCGACCGGCTACTCGCTGACCGCACGGCGGGCGCTGCAGCTGCCACCCGAGGCGATCATCCTCCACCCGGGCCCGATGGTGCGCGGGGTGGAGATCGCCTCGGAGGTGGCCGAGCTGCCGTCCGCCCGCATCACCGACCAGGTCGGCAACGGCGTCGCCGTCCGCATGGCCGTCCTCTTCCTGCTCCTCGGTCAGGGCACCCTGGGAGGGGAGCGACATGACTGACCGGACGGACACCCCCGAGCTGGTGGTCCGGGGCGGCATGGTCGTCGACGCCACCGGCTCGCGGCGGGCCGACGTGCGCGTGTCCGGCGGCATGGTGGTGGAGCTGGGCGTGGGTCTGGAGACGCCCGCCGGCACCACCGTGCTCGACGCGGGCGGCTGCGTGGTCGCCCCCGGGCTCGTCGACCTCCACACCCACCTGCGCGAGCCGGGTCGTGAGGAGGCCGAGACCGTGGCCTCCGGCACCCGGGCGGCCGCCCTCGGCGGGTTCACCGCGGTCGTCGCCATGCCCAACACCGACCCCCCGCTCGACTCGGCGGAGTCGGTGCGCAACGTCTACGCACTGGCCGAGGGCGCCCTGGCCCAGGTGGCGGTGGCCGGTGCCATCACCGTCGGCCGGGCCGGCGAGCGCCTCGCACCCATGGCCGAGCTGGCCGCCCTCGGGGTCCGGCTGTTCACCGACGACGGCGACGGCGTGCAGTCGGCCGGGCTCATGCGCCGGGCCCTGCAGTACGCCACCGGGCTCGGGGTCGTGCTCGGCCAGCACTGCGAGGACCGCAGCCTGGCCGCCGGCGGGACCATGCACGAGGGGGACTGGTCGAGTCGCCTCGGCCTCCCCGGCATGCCCGCCGAGGCCGAAGAGGTCATGGTGGCCCGAGACATCGCCCTGTCGCGGGCGACGGGCGGGCGGGTGCACTTCCTCCACCTCTCGACGGCGGGCTCCATCGACCTCGTGCGCCGGGCCCGGGCCGAGGGTGTGCCCGTCACGGCCGAGGTGGCACCGCACCACTTCACCCTCACCGACGGATGCACCTCCGGCTACGACCCCGTCTTCAAGGTCAACCCGCCGCTGCGCCCGCAGGCTGACGTCGACGCCGTCAAGCGGGCGCTGGCCGACGGCACGGCCGACGCCATCGCCACCGACCACGCCCCCCACGCGCCGGAGTTGAAGGACCTCCCGTTCGACCAGGCGCCGGCGGGCATGCTGGGCCTGCAGACGGCCCTGGCCCTGGCCGTGACCGAACTCGACCTCCCGCTCGAGCGGATCCTGGCACTGCTGAGCTGGCAGCCGGCGGCCATCGCCATGCTCGACCCCGCCCATGGCGGCGCGCAGGGTGGCCCGATCGCCGAGGGATCACCCGCCAACCTGGTGGTCGTCGACCCGACGGCCACGTGGAGGGTCGATCCGACCGCCCTCGCCTCGCGCAGCCGCAACACCCCCTATGCCGGCAGGACCCTGACGGGTCGGGTCCGGCACACCGTGCTGGCCGGTGAGCCGGTCGTGATCGACGCCGAGGCCCGGCGATGAACCACCGCAGCGGAAGCCTCCGTCGTGAGCCGGCCCTCCTGGTGCTGGCCGACGGCGCGGTGTTCGAGGGAGAGGCCTTCGGCGCGGTGCCCGACGACGGCGTCTCCGTAGGCGAGGCCGTGTTCAACACGGTGCTGTCGGGCTACCAGGAGGTCATCACCGATCCGTCGTACGCCGGACAGGTCATCGCCTTCACCTATCCCCACATCGGCAACTACGGGGTCAACCCGGCCGACGACGAGGCGGCCGCCCCGCACTGCAGCGGCGTCGTCGTGCGCGACCTGGCCGACGCCCCGTCCAACTGGCGGTCCACGGGTTCGCTCGAGGACTACCTGGTGTCCCACGGGGTCGCCGGGATCACCGGTGTCGACACCCGTCGACTGACCCGGCACCTGCGCGACCACGGCTCGGCCCCCTGTGCGTTCGGCACCGCCGCCGAGGGCGACCTCCTGGCCGCCGCCCGGTCCGCTCCCCCGACCGACGGGCGCGACCTGGTGTCGACGGTCACGAGGTCGACCGTGCTCACGAGGGGGGACGGCCCCTACCGGGTCGTCGCCTACGACTTCGGCATCAAGGAGGCCATGCTGCGCCAGCTCGGCGACCTGGCCACCGTGACCGTGGTGCCGGCCGCCACGCCGGCCGACGAGGTGCTCGCGCTGGGGCCCGACGGCATCTTCCTCTCCAACGGCCCCGGCGACCCGGCGGCACTGCCGGGTGTCATCGCCGAGATCCGCGGTCTCGTCGACCACGGCACCGTCCCGATCTTCGGCATCTGCCTCGGCCACCAGCTCCTGGCTACCGCGTTGGGTGCCACCACCTACAAGTTGGCCTTCGGGCACCACGGCGGCAACCACCCGGTCCGGCGTACGTCGACCGGACGGGTCGAGATCACCTCGCAGAACCACAACTACGCGGTGGCCGCCGACTCGCTGGGGGCGACCGAGGTGACCCATGTCAACCTCAACGACGGGGTCATCGAGGGTCTGGCCAGCACCGAGGTCCCGGCCTTCAGCGTGCAGTACCACCCCGAGGCCGGTCCCGGCCCCCACGACGCCCGCTACCTGTTCGAGGAGTTCCGGATGCTGATGGATGCCCACGGCGGGCCGAGCGGACGAGACGGGGGAGCTGCCTGATGCCGCGCCGCGACGACCTCGAGTCGATCCTGGTCATCGGGTCCGGGCCGATCGTGATCGGCCAGGCCTGCGAGTTCGACTACTCGGGCACCCAGGCCTGCCGTGTGCTGGCCGAGGAGGGCTTCCGCGTGGTCCTGGCCAACTCCAACCCGGCCACGATCATGACCGACCCCGGTATGGCCGACCGAACCTACATCGAGCCGCTCGACCCGGACGTGCTGACCGCCATCGTGGAACGGGAGCGCCCGGACGCCCTCCTCCCCACTCTCGGGGGCCAGACGGCGCTCAACCTCACGATGGCCCTGTCCGAGCGCGGCGTGCTCGAGGCCAACGGGGTCGAGGTCATCGGCGCCAACCCCGAGGCCATCGCCACCGCCGAGGACCGCGAGCGGTTCAAGGCCGCCATGGAGGAGATCGGCCTCTCGGTGCCGGCCTCCGGCTTCGCCCACTCGCTCGACGAGGCCATGGCCATCGGCGCGTCGATCGGCTACCCGATCATGGTGCGTCCCAGCTACATCCTGGGGGGGGCCGGCACCGGCATCGCCCAGGACGCCGAGGCACTGGTCCGCCTGGCCGCCGAGGGACTCGATGCCTCGCCCATCAGCGAGGTGCTCATCGAGCGCTCCATCGCCGGGCAGAAGGAGTACGAGCTCGAGGTGATGCGGGACCACGCCGACAACTGCGTGGTCATCTGCTCCATCGAGAACTTCGACCCGATGGGCGTCCACACCGGCGACTCGATCACCGTGGCCCCGGCACAGACCCTCACCGACGTCGAGTACCAGGAGATGCGCGACGCCGCCTTCGCCTGCATCCGCAGGGTGGGCGTGGAGACGGGCGGCTCCAACGTGCAGTTCGCGGTCGACCCGCTGACCGGGCACCAGACGGTCATCGAGATGAATCCCCGCGTGTCCCGGTCCTCGGCACTCGCCTCCAAGGCCACCGGGTTCCCGATCGCCAAGATCGCCGCCCGCCTGGCCGTCGGCTACCGGCTCGACGAGATCGCCAACGACATCACCGGCGCCACGCCCGCCTCGTTCGAGCCGGTCATCGACTACGTGGTCACCAAGATCCCCCGCTGGGCCTTCGAGAAACTGCCCGGCGCCACCGACGTGCTCGGCACGCGCATGCAGTCGGTGGGCGAGGTCATGGGGATCGGCCGCACGTTCCCCGAGTCGCTGCAGAAGGCGGTGCGCTCTCTCGAGCAGGGCCGCTCGGGTCTCAACGCCGACGCCGCCGAGGCCGCGGTCGACGACGTCCCGGTCGACGAACTGCTGGAGGCGGTGGCCACAGCGACCCCCGAACGGCTGTACCAGCTCGAGTCGCTGCTCCGGCGGGGCGTGTCGGTGGAGGACCTGGCCTCGACGACCGGCATCGACCCGTGGTTCCTCGCTGAGATGGCGAAGGTGACCGACGCCCGCATGGCTCTCGACCTCCGCGTCACCCTCGGGATGACGGTCGACGACCTCGACCGCCGCGACTGGCGGCGGCTCAAGCGCCTCGGCTTCAGCGACACCCAGCTGGCCCACCTCCTGGGCGACGGTGTCGACGAGGCCGCCGTCCGCTCGGCACGGGTGGCCTCCGGCGCCACGGTCACGTTCAAGACCGTCGACACCTGTGCCGCCGAGTTCGAGGCCCACACGCCGTACCACTACTCGACCCACGAGGAGGAGGACGAAATCCGGCCGTCGGACCGGCCGCGGGTGATCATCCTCGGGTCGGGACCCAACCGGATCGGCCAGGGGATCGAGTTCGACTACTGCTGCGTGCACGCCTCGATGGCGCTGCGCGACGCCGGGTTCGAGACGATCATGCTCAACTGCAACCCCGAGACGGTCTCGACCGACTACGACACGTCGGACCGGCTCTACTTCGAGCCCCTCACCCCCGAGGACCTCGCCAACGTCATCGAGGCCGAGCAGGCCGCCTCGCGGGGCGACGGCCGGCTCGTCGGGGTCATCGTGAGCCTGGGCGGCCAGACGCCGTTGAAGCTGGCGGCGGGCATCGACGAGGACCTGGTGCTCGGGACCTCGCCCGCCTCGATCGACCTGGCCGAGGACCGCGAGCGCTGGAACGAGCTGTGCGAGCAGCTGGGGATCCCCCAGCCCCCCGGTGGGACCGCCGCCACCCCGGCCGAGGCGGTCGGCGTGGCCGATCGGGTCGGCTATCCCGTGCTGGTCCGCCCCTCCTACGTCCTGGGCGGCCGGGCCATGGAGATCGTCTACGACGACGAGCGCCTGGTGGAGGCCGTCGAGGCGATGTCCGGGGTGGGCGGGTCGCTCGGTCGGGAGGGCGGGGTCACCGCCGACCGGCCGGTGCTGGTCGACCGCTTCCTCGAGGACGCCGTGGAGGTGGACGTCGACGCCGTGCGCGACGCCACCGGCGAGGTGGTGATCTGCGGGGTCATGGAGCACGTGGAGGAGGCCGGGGTGCACTCGGGTGACTCGGCCTGCGCCCTGCCCCCCCAGACGCTGTCGGACGAGGTGGTCGCCGAGCTCGAGCGCCACGTCCGGGTGATCTGCGAGACCCTGCAGGTGCGCGGGCTGTGCAATGTGCAGTTCGCCGTGAAGGACGACCGGGCCTACGTCCTGGAGGCCAATCCGCGGGCAAGTCGGACGGTCCCCTTCGTGGCCAAGGCCACCGGCGTGCCGGTCGCCATGGTGGCCGCCCGGGTCATGGTCGGTGCCACCCTGGCCGAGCTGCGGGCCGAGGGCCTGCTGACCGAGCCGGTCGGTGGCCACGTGTCGGTCAAGGAGGCGGTCCTCCCGTTCAACCGCTTCCCGGGGGTGGACACCCTCCTCGGCCCGGAAATGCGCTCCACCGGCGAGGTGATGGGCATCGGTGCCACCTTCGGCCTGGCGTTCGCCAAGAGCCAGATCGCCGCCGGCAACCGGCTCCCGACGTCGGGAACGGTCTTCTTCTCGCTGGCCGACCGCGACAAGACGGCCGGCCTCGAGGCGGCACGGGCGTTCGCCGCACTCGGCTTCGACCTGGCTGCGACGTCGGGCACGGCCGGCATGCTGGCCGCAGAGGGCGTCGACGTCGGCACGGTCGTGGCCAAGGTGGGGGAGGACCACCCGGGCAAGGTCGATGCCGTCGAACTGATCTCCGGGGGCAAGGTGCAACTGGTGATCAACACCCCCCGGGGGCGCGGCCCGCGGGCCGACGGCCTGCACATCCGTGCGACGGCGACCGCCCACCTCGTCCCGTGCCTCACGACCGTGGCCGCTGCCAAGGCGGCGGCCGCCGGCATCGCCGACTGGCTGGACCACCCGCTGTCGGTCCGGTCGCTCCAGGAGTACCACGAGAGGTGACCCGGTGAGCGGCAGTGCCACGGGCACCGGACGACGCGGCCGGGTGGGCCGGGCCTGGCGGGCCGCCACCCGCGGCGACGTGGACCTGTCCGTCCCCGTCGGCTCGCTCACACTGCCCAACCCGGTCATGACCGCGTCCGGCACGGCCGGCCACGCCGACGAGCTCGAGGCCTACGGACCCCTGGCAGCCCTCGGCGCCGTGGTGGTCAAGTCGCTGTCGGTGGAGCCGTGGCCCGGGAACCCGGCTCCCCGGGTCCACCAGGCCGGTGCCGGCATGGTCAACAGCGTCGGCCTGCAGGGCCCCGGCATCGAGGCGTGGCTGCGGGACGACCTGCCCCGGTTGGCGGCCGCCGGGGCACGCACGGTGGTCAGCATCTGGGGGCAACGGGTCGACGACTACTCGGAGGCCGCAGCGCTCCTGTCGGACGTCGAGGGACTGACGGCCATCGAGGTCAACGTCAGCTGCCCCAACCTCGAGGACCGCCGCCACATGTTCGCCCATTCGCCGACTGCCACGGCCGAAGTCATCGCCGCCGTGGTCGCCAACGGCCCCGACGTGCCCCGCTGGGCCAAGCTCAGCCCCACCGTGGCCGACCTGGCCGAAGTGGCCGGTGCCGCACTGGCGCACGGTGCCGAGGCGGTGACGCTGGTCAACACGGCGCTGGCCATGGTCATCGACCTCGAGAAGCGGGCCCCGGTGCTCGGGTCGGGCCCGGCCGGAGGCGGACTGTCCGGCCCCTCGCTGCACCCGATCGCGGTGCGCGCCGTCTTCGACGTCCGTGCCGCCCATCCCGACGCCACCATCATCGGTGTGGGCGGGGTGATGTCCGGCCGGGACGCCGTCGAGCTGCTGATGGCCGGCGCCGACGCGGTGCAGGTGGGGACGGCCACCTTCCGGGACCCCCGCGCCGCCTGGCGCATCCTCGACGAGCTGGGGGCGTGGTGCGCCGACCATGAGGTCCGGGCCGTGCGGTCGCTGCGAGGGGTGGCTCAACCGACGAGGAGGATGCCGTGACCGACGGGTTCGCGATGAAGGTGGCGAAGGCGGTGGCCGGCACCGGCCCCATGTGCGCGGGCATCGACCCGAGCGCCGACCTGCTCGGTGCGTGGGGCCTCCCCGACACGCCTGACGGACTGCGGGCCTTCGGGCTGGCGTGCGTGGAGGCGTTCGCCGGGGTGGTGCCCGTGGTCAAGCCCCAGGTGGCCTTCTTCGAACGGATGGGGTCGGGCGGGATGGCCGCCCTCGAGGAGGTCCTGGCCGCGGCCCGCAGCGCCGGGCTGCTGGCCATCGCCGACGCCAAGCGGGGTGACATCGGGTCCACGATGGCGGCGTACGCGTCGGCCTGGCTCGACCCGGCCAGTCCGCTGGTGGCCGATGCCCTGACGGTCATGCCCTACATGGGCCTCGGCGCCCTGCAGCCCGCACTCGACCTGGCCGCGGCCGGAGGGCGGGGGGTCATCGTGGTGACCCGCAGCTCCAACCCCGAAGGGCGGTCGCTGCAGACGGCCGTCACCGCCGCCGGCCCGTCGGTGGAGGACCAGCTCCTGGCCGAGGTGGCCGCCCTCAACTCGGGCGGGCTCCCGGTGCCGGGCACCGTCGGCGTGGTCATCGGGGCCACGCTCGAGCCGTCGGCCTTCGACCTGTCCGGCCTCGGGGGTGTGGTCCTGGCGCCGGGCTTCGGTGTCCAGGGCGGCACGACCGAGACGGTCCGGACCCTGTTCGCCGGGTGCGCCCCGGGGACGGTCCTGCCCAGCGCCTCACGCTCGCTGCTCTCGACCGGGCCAGATGTCGGCACCCTGCGGGACAGCGCGGCGCTGGAGTGCGAGGCACTGCGCACCGCACTGGGCTGAGCCGCGCCAGCGGGCGGCCCCGCTGCCCGAGTGCCTCCTAGCCTCGAAAATTCGTCCCGCC
>PLRX01000104.1 GCA_003164095.1 Acidimicrobiaceae bacterium
GCCACCTCGACGAGGTCGAGGTCGAGGTCACGGGCGATGGCCAGTGCCTCGGGAAGCAGCTTGATGCCGAGCTGCTCGCCATCGGGATCGACCAGGCGCACCTCGCGGGCGCGGATGCGGTCATTGATGCGAGGATCGGTGGTGGTGCTGGTTGCTATTCGACTTCACTCCCTGTCTCATGGCCACGGTGACCCGTGGCCGACGATGAGGGGGCGGAGCCAGCACCGGGACGACCGACGATGGTCGGCCTCCGGTCCCATGGACCCGTCGCACGGGTGAGCCGCCAGGGGCGGGCCACGGTGGCCGGGTGGGGGATTCGCATCGCAAAGCCCCGCTTCCTCGTCTATCAGTTGCTTTAGGCTACCAGTCGTGAGCTCACTGTGGACACCTGACGGCGAACGACCCGTGGCGAGGCCCTCCTCGCCACCCGCGGGGGCACCCCCCGGGACCTCCGGGGTCGGCGACGAGCCGCTCGACGACGACACCCTCGCCGCCGAGGTCGAGGCGATGCGTGCCCAGCTGGCGAGCGCCCCGGTCGAGGAGGTCCTGGCCAACCACTGCTACGGGCTCTTCGAGCTCGCCGCGGTCTACGTGTCCCAGCAGCCGCCGCTGCTCGGTCAGGCCCGTGTGGCCATCGACGCACTGGCCTGCCTGGTGACGGGCATGGAGGGTCGCCTGGGTGAGAACGAGTCCGCCCTGGCCGACGGCCTGCACAACCTGCAGCTGGCCTGGGTCCAGATCGACGGTGCCCAGCGGGCCGGTGCGTCCGTCGACGCCGTGGTCGGACCGGACGCCGAGCAGGCCTCAGCTGCCGGACCGGACGCGCCGGACGACACCGGCGGCGGGTGAGCGGGCCGGCCGACGGCGCAACCGGCCCCCCGGAGCCGACGGAGGGCGCCGGCGGGATCGACGCTTCCCGCGTCCGGAGTTTCATCGGGCTGTCGGTGGGCCTGGTTGGCCCGCGGGCCAACCTGGCCGTCTCCGGGGTGCTCATCACCCTGTTCGTCCAGCAGCGCGCCTCGGGGGCGTTGGCCGTCACCTTCGCCCTCACGGCAAGCCGGCTGATCAGCTGGATCACCTACCCCGTGGCCGGCCGCCTGAGCGACCGGACGCGGACCCGGGTGGGCCGGCGCACGCCCTACATGGCGATCAGCCTGATGGTGATGGGTGCAGCTACGTGGTTGTTCACGGTGGTCAACGGCTACTGGGCGCTCGTGGTCATGATCGTCATCGCCAGCCAGGCCGCCTCGGTCTTCACCCTCACCAATGTGGCCGTCGTGCCCGAGGTCTTCGGCCGCAGCCGCTGGCTCAAGGCCCTGGTGCTCACCACCGTGCTCGGCACGCTGGCCAGCTGGACGATCAAGGCGACGGTCATCACCACGTGGAAGCAGTCCGACCCCGCCACCTGGGACCTGCCGTTCCAGGTGGCGGGCGTGATCATGGTGCTGACCGGCCTGACCGTGCTGCTGCTCGTCCGCGAGGCTCCCTCGGCCGCCCGCGGGGCGCTGGCCGACCGCACCGGGCGGGCCCGGCCTGCCCGTGACGAGTTGCGCGACATCCTGGCCGGACCGAACGCGAAGGTCCTCGTCACCGGGTCACTGCTGTTCTGGGCCGGCATCGGCTCCACCGGCTACGTCGCCATCCTGTTCTTCCAACGGGTACTCCACGCCGGGGCCAGCGCCCAGACCATCGCCGGGCTGGCCACCGGGATCCCGGTCTTCATGATCGGCATCGCTCTCGGCGTGCCCCTCAGCCGCTGGCTCACACCGATGCAGCTGGCCATCGGCGCACCCCTGCTCGGCGCCGCGCTCGCCGGGGTGCAGTACTTCGACACCCACCTGTGGCAGGCCGTGGTGCTGAGCTACATCGGGGCACCCTTCATCGGGGCCTACATCATCGTGATGGCCCCGCTGCTGCTGCAGCTCCTCCCCCGGGCCGGCGGTCTGGGCGAGCGGCTGGGCGTACTGCTGTCACCGTTCAACCTGGTCAGCGTGGTCCTGGCCTACGTGGCCGCCGCCACCGTCGACGCCACCGGAAACTACCGGCTGATCTGGCTCTTCCCTGCGGCGACGGGCCTGGGGCACGCCCTTGTCAACTGCTGGCTCAAGTACCCCGATCGGAACAGCACGAACCCGGACATGGTGAAGCGTCTGTGGGAATGGGCCGTCGTCCAGGCCGAGTCGATGGCGGAAACCGGCATCGTCACCGGGCTGCTGGCCGCACCGCTCCTCGGTGTCGTGACCGAGGAGGACGCCGACAGCGCCGTCGTGGTCGACATGGCGAGGAACATCCTGGGCAATCCCTACGAGGACCTCGACGAGCCGCCGGCGCTTCCCGTCGGCCCGCCTCAGGAGCCGTCGGCCGGAGGTTCCCTCGGGGTGACCGGCGTCGACCAGGTCGGCGGCGGCCCGGCCGGCGAGCGCGAGAACGGCGACCAGAAGTCGGGATGGGGCGACGAGTCGTCGTCCCCGTCGTCCTCGTCGTCCTCGGCCCCGGTGGAGGGACCGGGCTCCCCCGCCGGGCCGGTCACCGGGGTGCCGGACACCGGCGTCGGCTCCCCCGCCGATGACCAGGGCGGCCCGTCCATCGTGGGGTTGAGCGGCGGGTCCGACAACGGCGGGAGCGGCGGGTCCGACAACGGCAGGGGCGACGGGACCGCCGGCTCCGCAGGTCCGGGGCCCGGCCCGGGTGCAGGCTCGGGGGACGGGATCACCGGATACGGCTCCGGCTCCGGGAACGGCACCACCGGCTCGGTCTCGGGTTCGGGCTCGACATCGGGCTCGACTCCGGGCGTGCCCGATGTCGACACCGACGGCTCGACGGGCAGCATGGGCGCGAACGGCGACACCGGGGCCGGGGCCACCGACGTCGCCGGGACCGACCCCGCCGGCGGCTGATCGTCAGCTCCGCCCGCGGTCTGCCGTGACGGTCGCTCCTCGGGGACGTCCGCCGCCGCGGGCTCCGTCCCCGTGGTTCCGTCGCCATCGTTCGGCGCCATCACCGACAACGGCCGCACCGATCGGGCCTCGAGGCGACCCAGTCGTCCGGCGGCGATCCGCACCGCCACCTCGGTCCCGACGGCGATCGCCCGGGTGCCGTCGCTGATGGCCGTGCAGTGGAACGGGACGACCCGGGCACCGCATCGCACCGCACCGAGTCCGCGGGGCTCGTCGAACTCGACGACGGTGCCGAACAGCGTCGCCGCGCCGACGGGCACGAGGTCCTCGGGGCCGGCCGGCAGCGCAGGCGTCACGAGCGGGCCCTCAATGGACGATCTTGGACAGGGCCAGCTCGATGATGTCGGTGGCACCCCGGTCGCGCAGCGCCGGGATGAGCACGTTGATCTCCGACTTGCGGACCACCGTCTCCACGGCGAACCCGCCGCCGCCGAACAGCTCGGACACCGTGGGTGACCGCAACGACGGCAGCACCTCGATGACGCCGGCCAGCTGCTCGGCAGCCACGTTGAGCTTCACCAGCACCTTGCCCCGGGCCTCGAGCGACCCCTGCAGCAGGGTGAGCAGCTGCTCCATGGCGTGCCGCTTGTCGGGGTCGGCGGCCGACTCGGGGTTGGCGATCAGCTCAGTGTGCGACACCAGCAGGGTCTCCACGATCTTCAGACCGGCCGCCCGCAGCGCACGGCCGGTCTCGGTGATCTCGACCACGCAGTCGGCGATGTCGGGCACCTTCGCCTCGGTGGCACCGTAGGAGAGGCTGACCTCGGCGCGCACGCCGTGGGTCTCGAGGTAGCGGCGGGTCAGCTCCGGGTACTCGGTCGACACCCGCAGGGCGCCACCTGGTCCGGTGGCCGTGGCGGCCAGGTCGGACACCGAAGTCACCGTCGACTCCGACGGCACGGCCAGTACCACCCGGATCGGGTTGGCCGTCGCCTTCGAGTACTGGAGGGTGCCGAGCGAGGTGACCGCGCTCCCCCGCTCCTCGATCCAGTCCCGCCCCGTGATCCCGATGTCGAACAGGCCGTCGGCCACGTAGAGCGGGATCTCCTGGGGCCGCAGGATGCGCACGTCGTCCACGCGAGGGTCGTCGATGGCGGCCCGGTAGTCCACGCTGGACGACCGGCTGACGGCCAGGTCGGCCTCGGCGAACAGGTCGAGCGTCGCCTGTTCGAGGGATCCCTTCGGAAGCACCAGCTTGAGCACGCTCAGCGTCTCCCCACCGTGAAGCCGACCCGGCTGCCACTCGGCAGCGACTCGAGGCCACGGAGGACGGCGACCGTCTCGAGGGCGGTGCGCGCCGCCTCGGCCCCCTTGTTGGTCTCGTCGGGCAACGAGCGCACGAGTGCCTGCTCGACCGTGTCGGTGGTCAGCACGCCGAACACCACCGGCAGGCCGGAGTCGAGCTGCACCCGTTGGAGGCCGGACGCGCACTCGGCGGCCACGAAGTCGTAGTGGCCGGTGTCGCCGCGGATGACGGCCCCGAGGGCGACGACGGCGTCGATGCGTCCGGTGGCGGCCATGCCCCTTGCGATGAGCGGCAGCTCGAAGGCACCCGGTGCCCATGCCACCACGACGCCGCCGAGGTCGACGCCGGCCCGCTCGAGCTCCCCGAGTGCGCCGGTCAGCATGCGGTCGGTGATGCCGCCGTTGAACTCCGCGCAGGCGAATCCCACCCGGAGGTCGCGTGCCTCGTCGCCCACCAGCTCGATAGGGTCGAGGGACGATCCGACCCGGGCGGCGGCCCGGGACTTGGCGTCGGCGGGCAGGAGCGTTTCGTCAGAGGACGTCATCGAGCCCCTCCAGGAGGTGGCCCATCCGCTCGCGCTTGGTCCGGAGGTACTGGATGTTCTCCGGGGTGGGGATCGGCTGGATGTTCACGCGCTCCACGATGTCGAGGCCGAACCCCTCCAGACCGCCGTACTTGGTGGGGTTGTTGGTCATCAGGCGCATGGTGGTGACGCCCAGGTCGACCAGGATCTGTGCACCGATCCCGTACTCGCGGGAGTCGGCGGGGAGACCCAGCTCGAGGTTGGCGTCGACGGTGTCGAACCCCTCCTCCTGGAGGCTGTAGGCGCGCAGCTTGTGGGCCAGGCCGATACCCCGGCCCTCGTGGCCCCGCAGGTAGACGAGCACACCGCTGCCATTCTGGTCGATGGCCTGCATGGCGCCGTGGAGCTGCGGGCCGCAGTCGCAGCGCAGCGACCCGAACACGTCGCCGGTCAGGCACTCGCTGTGGACCCGCACGAGGGTGTTGGCCTGACCCTGGATGTCGCCCTTGACGAGGGCCACGTGGTGCTCGCCGTCGAGCACCGACTCGTAGGCGTAGACGGTGAACTCGCCGAAGTCGGTCGGAATGCGGGCGTCGGCGATGCGGCGGACCAGCTTGTCCTTGTGGCGCCGGTAGCGGATGAGGTCGGCGATGGAGATGAGGTGGAGCCCGTGCTTCTCGGCGAACGCCTCGAGCTCGGGCAGCCGCGCCATGGTCGCCTTGTCCTCGCTGACGACCTCGCAGAGCACGCCGGCCGGCGACAACCCGGCGGCGCGGGCGAGGTCGACGGCGGCCTCGGTGTGGCCGGCGCGCTTCAGCACGCCGCCCGGTCGGTAGCGCAGCGGAAAGATGTGCCCGGGCCGGTTGAGGTCGGTCGGCCGGGTATGGGGGTCTGCCAGGGCCTGGATGGTGGCCGACCGGTCGGCGGCCGAGATCCCGGTGGTCGTGCCGTGGCGGAAGTCGACGCTGACCGTGAATGCGGTCCGCTGGACCTCCGTGTTGGCCGTGACCATCAGCGGGAGGTCGAGCTGCTCGACCCGCTCGGGGGTCAGGGGGGCGCAGATCAGGCCCGACGTGTGGGCGAGAAAGAAGGCGATCTTCTCCGGGGTGACCGCGTCAGCGGCCATGATCAGGTCGCCCTCGT
The DNA here is from genome assembly GCA_003164095.1 of Acidimicrobiaceae bacterium. GTDB lineage: Bacteria > Actinomycetota > Acidimicrobiia > Acidimicrobiales > RAAP-2 > Bog-756. Next base: position 5,870 of record PLRX01000104.1, read on the forward strand.
TCTCGCGGTCCTCGTCGTCCACGACGATGACGATCTCGCCCCGGCCGACTGCCTCGATCGCGTCCTCGACTGCTGAGAAGGGCATCGAACCCGTGTCTCCCTCGTGTTGTCCGGTGGTGCCTGGCGTCCTGGTGCTGCGGTGCGTCCCCATGGTCAGACGGGCGGGGCGGGGGGAGCCAGTTCCACCCGGACGTCGGGTCCCAGGCTAGTCACCGAGCGGACCTCCCCCCGCCACAGGGCGCCGATGGTGGCGGCCCCCGGCCCGGCGAAGAGCGGACGGGCGTCGTCGCCGCCGAACAGGGCCGGCGCCAGGTACAGGACGTACCGGTCGACGAGTCCCCGGGCGTGGAAGTCGTGGGCGACCGCGGCCCCTCCCTCCACGAGCACCTGCACCATCCCCCGCGAGCCGAGGTCGTCGAGGACCTCCTCGGGCGCCCCGGACAGCTCGAGCGCCGGGAGCACGGCGGCACCGTCGGGGGCCCGGCCCAGCACCACCCGGACGGGCTGCTCCTCGGGCCCGCGCACCAACGGGTCGCCCTCGGGCAGCCGCACCGTCAGCGACGGGTCGTCGGCCCGAACGGTTCCCGCCCCGACGATGACGGCGTCGGACACGGCCCGCAGCCGGTGGGCGTCGAGCCGGGCCTCCTCGGAGGTGATCCAGCGGCTCGAGCCGTCGGGGGCGGCGATGCGGCCGTCCAGTGTGGCGGCCAGCTTCAGGACGACCCACGGCCGGCCGGTCCGTCGATGGGCCACGTAGGGGGCCAGCTGCTCGCTCACGACATCGGCACCCACACCGACCTCGACCTCGACGCCGGCCGCCCGCAGCGCGGCGATGCCGCGCCCGTCGACCTTCGGGTCGGGATCGGTCATGGCCACCACCACCCGTGCCACGCCGGCCGCCAGGACGGCGTCGGTACAGGGCGGGGTCCGACCGTGGTGGGCACACGGCTCGAGGGTCACGTACAGCGTCCCGCCTCTCGCCCGCTCGCCGGCGGCGGCCAGTGCGGCCACCTCGGCGTGCGGCCCGCCCGCAGGCGCGGTGGCCCCGGTGAACCACGCCGACGGGACGCCCTCGGCGGTCCGGGGCACGAGCACGGCCCCGACCCAGGGATTCGGCGACGTGCGCCCGTGGACCCGCGCTGCGGCGTCGACGGCCCGGAGCATCCACCCCGCGTCGGCATCGGCGCCGTCCGGGACGTGGACGCTCAGGACGGCGCTCCGGGCCGCTCGTCCGTCGCAGCCCGGAGGATGGCTCCCACCGCCTCGAGCGGGTCCGCCCGGTTGAAGACGGCCGACCCGGCCACGAACACGTTGGCTCCGGCCCGGGCCGCCTCGACCACGGTACGCTCGTCGATGCCGCCGTCGACCTCGATGTCGAGGGTGAGTCCGGCTGCGTCGGCGGCGCGGCGCACCCGGGCCACCTTGGGGAGCACGTCGGCGATGAACGACTGGCCGCCGAACCCGGGGAAGACCGTCATGCACAGCACCAGGTCGACGAGGGGCAGGTAGGGCTCGAGGGCCTCGAACGGGGTGTCGGGGTTGGCGGCCAGGCCCACCCGGAGGCCGAGGTCGCGCATCTGGGCGCACAGGGCCTCGGTCTCCCCCACCTCGACGTGCACCGTGCAACCGTCCGCGCCGGCGTCACGGAACGGCTCGAGGTACCGGGCCGGGTCGGTGATCATGAGGTGGGTGTCGAAGAAGAGGTCGCTGTGGGTACGCAGCGACGCGACCACGGGCGGCCCGATGGTGAGGTTGGGCACGAAGTGGCCGTCCATGACGTCCACGTGGAGCCAGTCGGTACCCGGCGTCACCTGGGCCACCGCATCGGCCAGGCTGCCGAAGTCGGCCGAGAGGATCGACGGGGCCACCCGCAGGGTGGGCGCGCCGGCCGGTGCATGGGTCTCGACGGTCGCCATCCACCCGAGCCTACCGGTCCGCCGTCACGACCCCAGGCGGTCGCCCGGGCCGGGATGGACCCCGTGGAGCCACGCCGGCGCGTCCATCGGGCGCTTGCCCTCGGGCTGGACGGTCCGCAGCTCCAGTCGGCTCCCGCCGCCGGCGCCGACCGCGGCACCGTCCAGCTGTCCCGGGGCGAGCGGTCCCACGGCACCGTCGTCGTCCGCGTGCCCGGCGGCGAGCACGCGCAGCCGCCGGCCGCGGAAGGTCGTCCAGGCCCGGCCGAGCCGTACCACCCGCCGCAACTGCAGGGCCGGGAGGTCCCAGTCGAGTTCGAGCTCGTGCGGTGTGATCTTGTCCGCGTAGGTGGGGTTGCCGTCCTGGTCGTGCGGCACCGGCAGCCCGGTCCGACCGTGGGCCAGGTGCTCGACGAGCATGCCGCAGCCGATGTCGACGAGGCGGGCGCGCAGCTCCTCGACGGGCTCCTCGGGATCGATGGCGGTCGCCACCTCGGCGTAGACCGGCCCGGTATCGAGCCCGGCCTCGACGGCCATCAGGCAGACGCCCGTTTCGGCGTCGCCCTCGAGGACCGCCCGCTCGACCGGCGCAGCACCGCGCCATCGCGGCAGGAGCGAGAAGTGGAGGTTCACCATCTGGAGCTGCTCGAGTACGGCCCTCGGTACGATCCGACCGTAGGCCACGACCACACCCAGCTCGGCGCCGACCCCGGTGGCCGCGGCCAGGTCGTCGGTCACGGGGAGCCCGAGCTCGAGGGCCGCGGCCTTGACCGGGCTCGGCACCAGCGCGCTCCCCCGCCCGCGGCGCTTGTCGGCACGCGACACGACGAGCGCCACCTCGTGCCCGGCGGCGACCAGCGTGCGCAGGGGCGGTACGGCGGCGTCAGGGGTGCCGAGGTAGACCAGTCGGGCCATGTCGGGGACGCTAGTAGGCGACGCCGTCGCCACGGTCGCCCGGACCGCCGCACACGGTCGGTCGGGTGGTCAGACCTCTCGGTCGCTTCCGGCGGAGACCAGCTTGGCCTCCATGGCGCTGGTGTCCAGGCCCATGGCACGGTCGCGCAGGATCCGCAGCGCCTGCTTGCGCATGTCGTCGTCGAGGCGCTCCACCATCAGCACCCCGTTGAGGTGGTCGACCTCGTGCTGGAACATCCGGCCCATGAAGTCGTCGGCCTCGATGCTCAGCTCGTTGCCGTCCAGGTCGTAGCCCTTCAGCAGCACTGTCTCGGGACGGACGATGCCGATGCGCAGCCCCGGGATGGAGAGGCACGCCTCGTCGTGGTAGAGCTCGCCACTCGACTCGACGATCTCGGGGTTGATGATGGCCTTGGGACCGTCGTCGAGCTCGTAGACGAACAGGCGGCGCTGGACGCCGACCTGTGGTGCCGCCAGGCCTGCGCCGACGGCCTCGTACATCGTCTCCACCATGTCGTCGACCAGCTTGACCAGGGCGCCGTCGACGTCGTCGACCGGCTTGGCCACCTGGCGGAGCACGGGGTCGCCGTAGGTGCGCACTGCGTAGGAGGACATGGCTCCAGTCTACGGCAGCGGGTACACCCACCCGACCATCGGCGGCGGCCTCCCACGGCTCCTACCGTCCGGATCGGACGGGGATCCCGTGCCGGGTCGACGCCTCAGGCGTCGGACGGGTCGACCTCCACCCGGAGCCTCCCGGCCGGTCGGTCGACGGACGCCAGACCGTCGGCCAGCACGGCGTGGTCGTCGGCACGCACCAGGAAGCGGTCCTCGCCCGTCGACGACACCTCGAGCCCCGCCACGGCCGTGAGGTCCTCGGCGAACTCCGCTGCACCCGGGCCCCGCAGGAGTGCCAGCGCTCCGAACGGGGGCAGGCCGAGCAGTGTCCGCAGCGGGCGCTCGGCCTCCGCCAGCAGCCCCGGGTCGGCGTGGACGGCCGCGGCCAGCGCCTCGTGGCCCGGCACACGTGTCTGCACGAGGACCCGTCCTCCGCCGGACCGGGCACCCGCCACCCGGGAGGCACGGGCCACCAGGGCCAGTGCCTCCTCGCCCGCGCCGAAGCGGGGTGCCAGCAGGTGCTGGTCGACGTCGAGGAATGCGACCAGCCCGGCATGGTCCACCCGGTGGAGTGCGGCCTCGGTGCCCACCACGAGGCGCGCCTTCCCGAGATCGTCACCCTCCTCGGCCGCCGTCACCTCGACGGCCGGGGTGCCGAGCAGGGCGGCCAGTTCCTCGGTGGCCCGGGACACGCCGATCCGCAGCGACTTCAGTCGGGTCGAGTCACACACGGCACACACCACCGGTCGCCGCTCGCCACAGCGTCCGCAGGCGAGCTCGCCACCGGCGGTGTCCTGGGCCACGGCGCCGCCGCAACGGGTGCACCGTGCCAGTTCGCCGCAGGTGCGACAGGCCAGGAGCCGGATGCGACCGGTCCGGTTGAGGACGCACACCACCCTGCCGTCGGGCCGGTCGAGCTCGGCACGGGCGGCGGTCGTCAGGCGCTCCGAAAACAGTCCGGTCCGGGGGTCGTCACCGGTGCGGTCCACCACCTCGACCACCGCCCACCCACGCCGCTCCACGGCACGGTCGGTGGTGACCAGCGGTCGGCCCTCGGTGACGACGAGCGGTGGGCACGGTGACACCAGCAGCACCGGCGCCCCGTCGCGACGGCCGCGTTCCAGTACGACCTCGACCGAGGACCATGTCGGGGCACGCTCCTCGCGGTGTGCCTCGTCGTGGGCATCGAGGACGACTGCGGCCGACAACCGCTCGACCGGCGCCCAGGCGGCCGCCCGCGTCCCGACGGCGACACACCCACCGCGGCGTGCTGCTGCCCACCCGTCGGGCAGCAGCGCCACGGGCACCCCGGCCGACCGCAGTCGGGCGGTCAGGTGCTCGGCCCGTGCCCGCGAGGCGGCTACCACCAGGACCCCGTCGGGGCCGGTGCGGCTGACCAGTTCCAGCACCAGCAGGGACGAGTCGAGCGCCGGAGCCAGTCGGACCACCGCCGGGCCGTCGGCCGCCAGCGCCGCGTCGACCAGTGCCACCGAGCCGCCGCCGGGCGAGGCGGGTGCGGCCACCGACGGTGGGACGGGCCCGAGGTCCCGCACGATCCGCGGCGGTGACGCCGTCCCCAGGAACGACGACACCGGGCCGGCCCAGCGCCATGCCGCCCAGTCGACGAGGTCCACCACGGACGGCGGCGGTCCGAGACCGCTCGAGGCGGTCAGGTCGAGGGGGTGCACCCCGGGATCCGGGGTGACGTCGTCGGCCACGACCCAGGCCGCCACGCGGCGGCCGTGGAGGGGTACGCGGACGCGGCTGCCCAGCCGGACCGCGCCGTCCAGGGCGGGCGGCACCGTGTAGTCGAACCGCCGGTGGATGGCCGGGACGTCGGGGACGACCCGCACCACGCGGGCACGGTCCCCTCCCGACGCGCCGCCCCCGCCGGCGGCGTTCGACGGGTCGGGCTCGCCGGTCAGAGGCCGAGCGCCTGCTTCAGGTCGTCCGCCCGGGCGGTGTCCTCCCAGGTGAAGTCCTTGTCGGACCGGCCGAAGTGCCCGTAGGCGGCGGTCTTGCGGTAGATCGGGCGCTTGAGGTCGAGGTCGCGCACGATGGCCGCCGGACGGAGGTCGAAGATCTCGTCGACGGCCTTGGCGATGGCGGCGGGGTCCACCTGCTCGGTACCGAAGGTCTCGACGAGCACCGACACCGGGCGGGCGACGCCGATGGCGTAGGCCACCTGCACCTCGCAGCGCGAGGCGGCGCCGGCGGCCACCACGTTCTTGGCCACCCAGCGGGCGGCGTAGGCGGCCGAGCGGTCGACCTTGGACGGGTCCTTGCCGGAGAAGGCGCCGCCGCCGTGGCGGGCCATGCCGC